>NZ_CAMYFI010000003.1 GCF_947255005.1 uncultured Tessaracoccus sp.
GATGGCCCCGGAGCCGCCGAAGAGATCGAGCACCGCCAACCCTGCGAGGTGCTCGTCGGCGGGTTCGTCGGCGGTGCCAAACCAGCTTGCCAACGCGGAGAAGAGCGCTTCGCGAACGCGGTCGGTGGTGGGGCGGGTGCGGTCGCCTTTGGGTGTGGCGAGCCGGCGCCCTTTGGCGCTGCCCGCGATGATTCTGCTCATCCCTTCTCCAACCACTCGCCGGCGGCCACCTGCGCGGCCTGATCCAACAGGTCTGCCAGCAGCGGGTCGTCGCCCGCGCGGGGGTCGTCAACCACCCGCTCAGCCAGCACCTTCGCCTGTTGGATGAGTTCAACGTCGGCGATCCGCAAGATCTTCAGCGACGATCCGCCCGACTGCCCCACGCCCAGCACGTCACCCTCGCGCCGCAGCTCGAGGTCGACCTCCGCGAGGTGGAATCCGTCACGCGACCCCTCGACGGCCTCGAGGCGCGTGCGGGCCTGCTCATCCTCGTCTCGCAGTGGCGCCATGAGCAGACACAGCCCTTTGTGGGAGCCCCTTCCGATGCGCCCGCGAAGCTGGTGCAGTTGTGAGATACCGAAGCGATCCGCATCCAGTACCACCATCACCGACGCGTTGGGCACGTCGACGCCAACCTCCACGACGGTGGTCGCCACGATCACGTCTACCTCACCCGCTGAAAAGGCGCGCATCGTCTCGTCGCGTTCTGCCGTGGGTTGCTGACCGTGCACCATGCCGATGCGCAAACCTTCGAGCGGCCCAGATTCGAGCTTGGCGGCCAGCTCAGTCACGGACGCCAGCATGCGCTGCTCGTCGCCCTTGATGGACGTCTGTTCCGGGGTGATCGCAGGACAAACGACGAAGGCCTGCCGCCCGGCGGCAACCTCTTCCCGGATGCGTTCCCACGCGCGATCCACCCAGGCAGGGTGCCGCAGAGTGTTCACGAACACGGTCTGCACGTCCTCGCGGCCCCGTGGGAGCTGCCGCAGCTCGGAGACGGCGAGATCACCGAAAATCGTCATGGCGATCGAGCGAGGAATCGGGGTGGCGGTCATGACGAGCGTGTGCGGCTTGTGGGAGGCTTTCTTGCTCAATGCCGCACGCTGTTCGACGCCGAAGCGGTGCTGCTCGTCAATCACGACGAGCCCAAGGTCAAAGAACGTCACCGGGTTGGAGAACAACGCGTGCGTACCGACGACGATGCCCGCCTCGCCGGTGACGATACAGTTGAGCGCCTCGCGCTTCTCCGCCGTCGACATGGAGCCGGTGAGCAGCGTCACGTGCGTGCCTCGAGGCTGCGCCAGAGTGCGCCCCTCACCGAGCTCTCCGAGCATGGTCTTGATCGAGCCAAAATGCTGCTTGGCAAGCACCTCCGTGGGCGCGACGAGCACGGCCTGCCCACCGGCGTCGACCACCGCACACATAGCCCTGAGTGCGACGAGAGTCTTCCCAGAACCCACTTCCCCCTGCAGCAGTCGGTGCATCGGAGTGGAGCGCGCCAACTCGTCGAAGATGGTCTCCCCGACGCTACGCTGGTCGTCGGTGAGCGCAAAGGGCAGGCGTTCGTCGAGCGTATCGAGGAGCCCGCCGGCGGTGCGCGTGCGGGGCGAGGCAGCTTCCGAAGCCATGGTCGCACGACGGTGGGCCATCGCCAGCTGGATGCCGAACGCCTCGTCAAAGCGCAGTCGATCGATGCCTCGCCCCGCCTCGGCCACGTCGACGGGCTCATGCACGCTGCGCAGCGCCTCCTCGAAGGTTGGTTGCCCCGCTTCCTCGAGCACCCACTGCGGCAAGGTTTCGCCGTCGATGGTGGGCAGCAGCATCTGAATGGTCTCGGCCACCATCCAGGTTTGAAATGTCGATGTGGCCGGGTAGATGCCCACCATCGTCGCCCGCTGCGCCATCCGCCCCATCGCTTGGCGGTTGTCTTCCCCGGCTTGCTGTTTCGCTGAGCGCTTGCGGTCTTTCCTGCCGGTGATGCGGGCGCCGTCGAGCATGACGAAGTCGGGATGACTCAGCTGGAGCTGATCTCGAAACACGCTCACTTTGCCGGCGAACAACCCGCGGTCTCCCGGCCGGAGGAGGTTCTTCCAGTAATCTGCAAGAAATTGTGCCTTGGCGCCCGGCACGAACAGCGTGACGCTCAGCTCGCGCCCCGCTTCGTCTGCGATAGTGGCGACGACGCGCGTCTTGCGGCCGTACACGACGGAAGAATGCACCACTTTGGCGATGACGGCCACGTCCTCGCCCTCGCGCAGGTTCTGAAACGACGACATCTGCGTACCCGAGATGTACCGACGGGGCACGTGGCGCAGCAGGTCGTCGAGGGTGTGCAGCCCGATGGCGGCTAGCTTCTTCGCGGTGGCGGCCCCGACAACGTCGGGGAGGCTCCGCGCGAGTTCGCGGTAGATCGGGGTGCGGAACATAAGTGAAAGCCTACCGAGATACGAAACGAGGCGGTCTCGAGAGACCGCCTCGTTTATTACGCATTATGCAGCGTCACTTTGCCAGGATCTTGCCCGACTTGATGCACGCTGTGCAGGCGTTGATCTTCTTGGCACGCCCGCTGACGGACGCGCTCACCGGCTGGATGTTGGGGTTCCAGCGGCGCTTGGTCTTCTTCTTGGACCAAGGGACGTTGTGGCCAAAGCCGGGACCCTTGGCGCAGATGTCACACACGGCAGCCATCAGAATCTCCTTGATAGAACGGGGCGTTGCGCTCAGGCAACCGCACAAGCCTAACCTGAATTCGCTCGCCCGCACAAATCCGACCGTTATCCTCCACACGCAGCCGACACTGCCCGTGTTCCAAGAGTTTTCGGCAGGAGTGGAGGAAAACGGTCATTACCGTTAGCGCTTGCGACGCCGACGCTGGGGGCGGTCGCCGCCGTCTGCTGGTGCCTGGGAATCGGTGGGTTCCTCGAATTTGATGTAGCCCTGACCGTGGCAGTGCTCGCACTCCTCGGTGAACGCCTCGGCCAAGCCGGTGCCGATGCGCTTGCGCGTCATCTGCACGAGGCCGAGGCTCGTGACCTCCGCCACCTGGTGACGGGTGCGGTCGCGGCCGAGGCATTCAATGAGGCGTCGCAGCAGCAGCTCGCGGTTACTGGGGAGGACCATATCGATGAAGTCGACAACGATGATGCCGCCCAGGTCGCGTAGCCGCAGCTGGCGGACAATTTCCTCAGCAGCCTCGAGGTTGTTTGACGTCACCGTGGCCTCGAGGTTACCGCCCGAACCCGTGAAACGTCCGGTGTTCACGTCGATCACCGTCATGGCCTCGGTGCGATCGATCACGAGCGAGCCGCCCGAGGGAAGGAACACCTTGCGGTCAAGCGCCTTGGCGATCTGCTCGTCGATGCGGTGCACCGCGAAGACGTCCTTGCCATCCTCGCCCGGCTCGTAACGTCGCACACGATCCAGCAGGTTCGGAGCGACGTGCCCGACATACGCCGAGATGGCGTCGTAGGCGTCCTCGGGCCCGCCGTCGCCCTGAACCTGAATCTGCTCGAAGTCCTCGGTGAAAAGGTCGCGGATGATACGTAGCGTGAGATCGGGTTCGGTGTAGAGCGCGTGGGGCGCTCCCCCTTGTTTCGAGCGCTTCTCGATGACCTCCCACTGCGCTTTCAGTCGACTGATGTCACGCACCAAATCTTCTTCACCGACGCCCTCGGCCGCCGTGCGGACGATCACCGACTCCTCGTCGGAGATGTGGTTGTTAAGCACGTTGCGCAAGCGTGAACGCTCGGTGTCGGGCAGCTTGCGGGAGATGCCGGAGAGGTGGCCGCCCGGCGAATAGACGATGTAGCGGCCAGGCAGCGAGATGTGATGCGTGAGCCTGGCGCCCTTCTGCCCCACCGGGTCTTTCGTGACCTGCACGACGATGGTCTGCCCGGACTTGAGCACATTCTCAACCTTGCGGTCTTCGCCCGTCACGCCGAAGGACTCCCAGTCGACCTCACCCGCGTACAGCACAGCATTGCGTCCACGTCCGATGTCGATGAAGGCCGCCTCCATGCTCGGCAGCACGTTCTGGATCTTGCCAAGGTAGATATTGCCAATCAGCGACGACGCCGACGGGCGGTCGACGTAGTGCTCAACCAAAATGTCGTCCTCGAGCACGGCGAGCTGCGTGTACTCCTCGCCCTGTCGCACCACGAGCTTGCGGTTGACGGATTCACGTCTCGCGAGGAACTCGGCCTCGCTCAGGATGGGGGCGCGACGACGACCCGCGGCACGCGATTCCTTGCGACGTTGACGCTTGGCCTCCATCCGCGTGGAGCCTTCGATGCCAGTGACCTCATCGTCGCCCGAATCGGAGCTGCCGCCTCCTCCCCGGCGACGGCGACGCCTGCGACGGCGCGACGTGGCGTGCTCACCGTTGTCGCCGTTGTCTTCGTCGTCCTTGCTCTTCTCGTCGTCGGAGCCATCGTCGGACTGATCGCTCGACTTCTCCGCGTTGTCGTCGGAGTCGTCGTCGCTGTTGTCGTCGGAATCGTCATCGTTGTCGTCGTTGTCGCGGTTGTTGTTACCGCGACGACGGCGCCGGCCGCCGCGTCGACGACGGCGCCTCGACGGCTTGTCCTCCGACTGATTGTCGTCGCTCGAGTCGTTGTCTTGCGACTCGGACTCGTCGTTCTCGTCGTTCTCGTCGCTGGAGTCGGACTGTTGCGCCTTGTCGGCGGCATCCTCGTCGTCGGACTGGTCGTCCTCGTCATCGTCACCGCCAGCGATTGCCCCCGCAAGCTCGGCGAGCTGCTTGTCGCGGTCCTCGCTGCTCATGAACGGGTTGGCGACCACCTCGCGACGAGTCTGCGCCAGCTTCTCAGCCTCGGCCAGTTTGGCCGACACGTCGTCTTCCTCGTCGCTCTCTCCCGCAACCTCATCTTGGGTGGCCTCGGTGGACGACGTCAGCGTATCTTCGGCTGGGGCTTCACTCTTGGACGAGCGACTGCGACGACTCCGGCTGGGCTTCTCTTCCGCAGGAGCCTCCTCCGTCGGCACATCCGCCGCGGTTTCTTCCGCACGCTTGGAAGAGCTTCGACGGCGCGTCGGTTTATTCTCCTCGGCTGCGGGCTCCTCGGCAGACGCCGATTCCTGGGCGAGTGTTTCAGCCTGCTTCGGCGCGTCGCCGGTGACAACGACGGCCTCGTCTGCCGCGGCTGGCGCGGTCTTGCGGGTGGCGCGGCGCCTGGCGGGGCGCTTAGGTGCCTCCTCGCTCACTGCCGCGGCCGGCTGCGCTGCGTCGGATTCCACCTGCGCCGCGCTAGTTTGCGCCTCCGCAACGCTCACTTCCACTTTCGCCGGGGCGCCTGCCGGGCGCGAGGCGGCGCGTCGACGACGCGGGCGCGCGGATTCAGATGGCTCGTTAGATTCGGGTACGACCTCGTCGGTCATGGAGAAACTCCTTACGCGCTCGATGCGCGGACGGGCACAACCGTGTTGTGCCGAAAACCTATGATCCCCAGGCGCTACGTGGCAGTCGCGTGCATACCCATGTCGCGGTGCAGCCCAGTGCTTCCCGGTGGCGCCGGCGGCGCCTTGACCTGCAGCCATCTTCGCACACGAAACCAAAGATGTGCCACATCGACGCGACCCTCTCAGCGCTTTCGCGCATCTTCAGGGGCGCAGCGGGTCACCGATTTCACCGCCTGCGAGCGGGCCCTGGCAGATGCGTCGCAGCAACGGCTGCCCCACGAGAGCGGGCTCCAGCGAGCGCAGGGCGGTGACCACATCGTCGGGGCGAACCAGCGGCACGGTGTGCAGCAAGCGCATCGTCAGCAGCTGAGCATCGGTGGCGCAGTGCAGCACTGCGGCTCGCGCGTCGAAGGTGCGGGGGCCGTTCTTCGTCATGCGCTGCACCTCGTGACTGCCTTCAGTGAGGAACCGCGCGACGGCGCCCTCCAGCGTGGCCGAGTCGACATCGGGCAGCGATACCTCCCAGTCTGAGGCCTGCAGCAGGTCACCGAGTGAGTCCGGCACCGCATCAGCCGCGTCAATGACAACGAAACCGTTCGGCAGCGACGAGTTCAGCGCTTCCTGCACCTTCTCCGGCGAGCAGCGCTGGGCCAGCCCGAGCTCTACGTATTCCGCCTCAGACGCGGCAGAGGTGGGCGCGGCGTTGGCGTAGGAGATACGCGGGTGCGGGTTGAAGCCCGACGAGTATGCCATCGGCACATCGGCCCGGCGCAGCGCGCGCTCGAGTGCGCGGCCAAAATCACGATGCGACGTGAACCTCGCGGCACCGCGTTTAGCGTAGCGGAGGCGAAGTTTCTGCACCGGGGGTGGCTGTTGGGGAGGCTGCTTTCGCTTACTCACGGGGCATCACTCTACCGGGCGCGAGCGCCCCGGAAGATGCCCTGCGTCACAGGTGCGCGTTGATCGCTTCGACGAGTGCTTTTGATTCCACATTCTGCCAGTCGGGCCGCAGGGCCACCTTGCCGTCGGCGACGACAACCAGTTCCTCGTTGGAAACTGAGATAACGTGGCCCGACGGTAAGTCACCCACGACGCTCGCGATCTGCTCGGCAAGTTGCTCGGCTTTCACGCCGTCGGCGGGATGCACACTGAGCATGCGGTCCCCATCCTCAACCACCCCAACCTTTCCGTCTTCAACAATGGGCGCAAGTTGCTGCAGGGAAAGAAGGCCACCCGCATTGCGTACCTCACCTCCCCCATCAGACCACGTCCTAACGCTGATTGCGCAGCCCTTAGGCTGTGGCGCGTCGAACCACTCGCTCAGCTGGGGAGCCGGCCCGTGGGCGGCCATGTCGCAGCGTCCACTGTCCCACTTGACTTCCTGAGCGCCCCGACCGATTTCGTCGAACAGTGACGAGAAGGTCGCACCGTCGAAGGGAGGCTCACGGAATTGCTTGTACACATATAGGTCGAACGTACCTGTTCCGATGCGCTGCTGATACCGGAACTGCGTTACGCCCATGTCCAGATCCGCCACTCGCTCAAGCGCGCGTCGAACCACTCGTTGCGCCTCAGCCGGGCTCAGATCGTCACGTCCGTGCACCTTCGGGGCTGGCGCACTGGCCAACCCGCCTGCCGTGGCGTGGAACGTCACCTCGACGCGGTCCACGCCGTCGATGGCCCCCAGCTCCGAAACAAGCTGGGATTCCTGCCTGTCTTTATTCACGCCGCAACTCGCCAAAGCTAGAGCAGCCACAATGGCGACAATGCCTCGGATCACACGCATACAACTAGTATGGCGTCAGCTGAGGTCACGTTTCACGACGCTCAGTGGAATCAGAGTCTGCCCCGTCGGGCCGATCTGGATGTCCGTGCCCATCTGTGGGCACACGCCGCAGTCGTAGCAGGGCGTCCAGCGGCAGTCGTCGACGGGTTGCTCGTCGAGCGCTTCCTGCCAGTCCTCCCACAGCCAGTCGCGGTCGAGGCCGGAGTCGAGGTGATCCCACGGCAAGATTTCCTCATACTCGCGCTCGCGCGTGGTGAACCAATCGAGGTCAACACCGAACGGCGCGAGCTCTTCATTGGCGCACTGCACCCACCGCTCGTAGCTGAAGTGCTCGCTCCATCCATCGAACTGCCCGCCCTCACGCCACACGCGCTCGATGACCTTCCCGACGCGACGGTCACCACGGCTCAGCAGTCCTTCGACGATGCCCGGCTCGCCCTCGTGGTAGCGAAGCCCGATCGATTTGCCGTAGTGACGATTCTCGCGGATCTTGTCGCGCAGCGCGTGGAGCCGACGGTTCACCGTCTCCGCGCTCGCTTGCCCGGCCCATTGGAACGGGGTGTGCGGCTTCGGCACGAACCCGCCAATGGACACCGTGCAGCGGATGTCCTTCGTCCCGGACGCCTCCCGTCCGGTCTCGATCACTCTGGCCGCCATGTCCGCGATGGCGAGCACGTCGTCGTCGGTCTCCGTGGGCAGGCCGCACATGAAGTACAGCTTCACCTGCCGCCATCCGTTGCTGAACGCCGTAGCGACGGTGCTGATGAGGTCGTCCTCGGTGACCATCTTGTTGATGACTCTGCGCATCCGCTCCGAGCCACCCTCGGGCGCGAAGGTGAGCCCGGAGCGTCGGCCGTTGCGGCTGAGCTCGTTGGCGAGGTCGATGTTGAACGCGTCCACGCGGGTGCTGGGCAACGAGAGCGACACGTTGGTGCCCTCGTAGCGGTCGGCGAGCTGTTTGGTGACTTCGGCTATTTCCGAATGGTCTGCCGACGAGAGGCTGAGCAGGCCGATTTCCTCCAGTCCGGTGGCTTGCAGGCCACCGGACACCATCTCGCCGATGGTCTGGATATTGCGTTCGCGCACTGGGCGGGTAATCATGCCCGCCTGGCAGAACCGGCACCCTCGGGTGCAGCCGCGGAAAATCTCCACCGAGTAGCGCTCGTGCACTGTCTCTGCGAGCGGCACGATAGGTTTCTTCGGGTAGGGCCAGGCATCGAGATCCATGAGCGTGTGCTTGCGCACCTGGAAGGGCGCGGCCGGGCGATTCGGAGCAACGCGCATGATGCGGCCATCGTCCAAGTATTCGACGTCGTAGAAGCGCGGAATATAGAACGCACCCGTTTCGGCTAGCCGCTCCAGCAGCCCGTCTCGGCCTGCGGGGCACCCCTCCTGTTTCCATTCGCGCACGATGTCGGAGATGTGCAGCGACGCTTCTTCGCCGTCGCCGAGCACTGCCACGTCGATGAAGTCGGCGATGGGTTCCGGGTTGAAGGCCGCGTGCCCGCCCGCTACGACGATGGGATCCCCGTCGCCACGCTGGTCGGCGTGCAGCGGGATGCCTGCCAGGTCGAGCATGCTCAGCAGGTTGGTGTAGCCGAGTTCAGTGGAGAAGCTGAGCCCGAACACGTCGAAGTCACCGATGGCGCGGTGCGCGTCGAGGGTGAACTGGGGAATGCTCGCTTCCCGCATCCGAGTGGCCATGTCGGGCCACACGGAGTAGGTGCGTTCGGCCAGGATCCAGTCCTGCTCGTTGAGGATCTCGTAGAGGATGGCGACGCCCTGGTTGGGCTGCCCAACCTCGTAGGCATCGGGGTACGCGAGCGCCCAGCGCACGTCGACGGCGTCCCACTCCTTCACGACGGCGTTGAGCTCACCGCCCACGTATTGGATGGGCTTGGAGACCTGCGCGAGCAACGGCTCGAGCTCGGGGAACAGGGTCTGTCCTGGCATGGTGGCAGTCATAACGCGCCGATTGTAACTGCCGTATGGCGCGAGCCGGGAATCATCCGCGGGCACCTACCAGCGCGTTGCACGACTGAGCGCACACCAGACGACGAAAATGCCTCCAAAAAGGCGAAAATAGCGATCTGGCGTGCGCTCAGTCGCGGTCTGCGTTGGTGCCGTCAGCGTTGTGGGAACCAGAGCGCGATCTCGGAGGCTGCCGTGGCTTCCGAGTCGGAGGCGTGCACACCGTTTTCTCGCACGCTCGTGCCGAAGCGCTGCCGGATGGTGCCTTCTTCGGCCTTCGACGGGTCGGTGACGCCGTTCAACGCCCGCACCTTCTGGATGGCGTCGTCGCCGGAGAGGATCACAGCCACGAGCGGGCCGGAGGTCATGAACTCGCGCAGCGGCGGGTAGTAATCGCGCTCCAGGTGCTCGGCGTAGTGCCTGTCGGAGAAGGCTCCGTCGATGGTGCGCAGCTCCATGGCTTCGACGGTGAGCCCTGCATCCTCGTAGGTGGTGAGGATGTGGCCGACATGTCCAGCGGCCACCGCGTCGGGCTTAATGATGACGAATGTCTCGTTCACTGGGCTTCCTTCTTTGCTTCGATTCGTTTGCCGAGTACGTATGAGGTTATCCACAGCAGGGCGAAGATCGCACCCATCACGTACATCCACCACGTGAGGAGCCCCAGCAGCAGGAGGCCCGCCTGCCCGGCCCACCCGACGGGGTACCCCCACGGTTTCTTGATTCCGCCCGCCGCGGCGACGAGCAGCAGCGTCTCCGCCGTACACGCCGCCAACGCCACGCTCACGTCCGCTCCAGCTACTTGCAGCATGCCGGGAAACGAGAGCCACGCGACGATGAGCTCGAAGACGAGCAGGGCCCGCATCGAAGCGTTCATGGGGTTGGTGGGATCAAGCCTCATCGGTGGCATCCTTCGCTAGGAGCGCGCGGGCTTCTCCCGCCGCGATCACGGAGCCCGCGACGAGGATGCCGGCGTGCTCGGACAGCGTGTCAGCGAGCATCACCGCGGTGTCGAGCGCTTCAGCCATGGTTGCCGACTGGTGGATGGCGCCTTCGGGGAAGAACTCGCGTGCTTCTTCGGCGAGCTCAGCAATCTCACGTGCTCGCGGTGAGGTTTGCACCTTGGTGATGACGATGATGTCCATGATCTCCGAGAAGATGCGCAGCACTTCTCGGGAATCCTTATCTTGCATCATCGCGACCACGCCGATGGTCGGCTGGAAGGTGAATGCTTCGCTGAATCCCTTCGCGGTGGCGAGAGCCGCCTGCGGGTTGTGGGCAGTGTCGATGACGATGGGCGGCGAGGTGCGCACACGTTCGAGCCGTGCAGGCGCTTCCACTTGGGCGAGCCCCTCCACGATGATCTCCGGGTGCAGCGGTTTGCCGCCCAGGAACGCTTCCACGGCCGCGACCGCCAGCGCCGCGTTGCGCGCCATGTGCTCACCGAACAACGGGAGGAACACGTCGCCGACGGGGCCTCCCTCCGTCGCGATGCGCAGCAGCTGTCCGCCGATGGCTGCCTGGCGGTCGATGAGCCCGAAGTCGGGGCCCTCGGCCTTCACACGGGCCCCCACCTCGACGGCGCGCTCCAGTAGCACGGCTGCTGCCGCCGGGTCTTGCCCCGCGAGCACCGCCGTCGCCCCTTCCTTGATGATGCCGGCCTTCTCTCCTGCGACTTCCTGGATGGTCGAGCCGAGGATGTGCGTGTGGTCAAGCCCGACGGGGCAGATGACGGCCACCTGCGGATCAGCGACGCTGGTGGCGTCCCAACGCCCCCCGAGCCCGACCTCCATCACGGCCACGTCGACGGGCGCGTCAGCGAATGCGGCATAGGCGAGGCCGGTGACCACTTCAAAGAAGGTCATTGCCACGCCGTCGTGGCGCTCACCGTCCACCATGCGCACGTAGGGCTCGATGTCTTCCCACACCGCAACGAAGCCCTCCGGCGAGATGGGCACGCCATCGATGCAGATGCGTTCCCGCACGTCCGTGAGGTGTGGCGACGAGAACCGCCCCGTGCGCAGCCCGCTGGCGCGCAGGAGCGCGTCGATCATAATCGCCGTCGAGCCCTTGCCATTGGTGCCCGCAACCTGGATGACAGGGACCGCGCGCTGCGGTTCTCCCAGGAGGTCCATGAGCGCAGCGATACGCTTCAGGCTGGGCGCCACCCGGTGTTCGGGCCAGCGGGCGGTGAGTTGAGCGGTGAGCTCGCGGTACGTCTCGTGCATGATGCCTTGATCGTATGCCCTGACACCTGGAAGTGCCCACTTTCGAGGCACACGGTCACAGGCGGCGATATCGAAGGGTCGAACACGAGGCAAGCTCCACTACACTGCAACTCGAGTGATACGGAACAAAACGGCATCGCGAGTCGTTGCGTTTCATTGAACCCTGAATCAGGATTGCTTGGAGAGACACCACGATGGCGAATAACCAAAATCTCAGCCGCCGCGCCATGCTGCGCCAGCAGCAGGAACTCGAACAGCAGCGACGCCGCAGGAACCGAGTTATCGGCATCGGCGCCGGCATCGTGGCGTTGGCACTCATTGTCGTGATTGCGGTGGTGGCCATCCCACCGATCCTGAACAACCGGGGCATCGAGGTGACGAAGGATCAGAAGACACCCCCGAACGCCACCGCGGCGGGCGGCATCATGCAAGATGGCAAGATGCCCACCGATGGGGTGCCCAACGTGATCGTGTACACCGATTTCCAGTGCCCGTACTGCGCGGAATACGAAGCCACCTATGGCCCGGCATTCGCCGAGCTTGTTGAGCAGGGCAAGATCACCGTTGAACACCGCACCGCGTATTTCTTGGATGGCGACAAGCCTGGGGCGTCGCACCGCGCCGCGATCGCTGCGGCGACGGCCGACGCCTTCGGGAAGTACCGACAGTACGCGGATGTGCTGTTCCAGAACCAGAACTCGCATTTCCCCGAGAAAGATCTGCGTGAAACCTTCGCGAAGCAGGCAGGCATCGAGGGCGAGGATTTGAAGCAGTTCCAGGAATTACTGCGCACGCGGGCGTACCAGGACTTCACGAAGAAGGCGCACGACGACTTCCTGAACTCCGGCGCCACCGGCACGCCCACCTACGTGGTGAACGGTCAAAGATTGGTATTCGGCGACCCTGAGACCAAGCAGCGGTTTATCCAGCCCGACGCCGCGTCGCTCCTGGACGCCATCACCAAGGCACAGGAGGGCACGGAGGCCCCCACCCACAGGCCACTCGGCGAAGAAGAGTAACTACACCGCCCGTTGAGAGCCCGTCCGCCACCTTGGCTGCGGGCTCTCGAGCGCGTTCACGGTTGAGCGAAACTGCGTGGCTCGGGGCTTGCCACTAAGATCGCTGGCATGACCGAACTGCAATCCCGCATCCCCGACAAGCCGTCCCTCGAAGGCCTCGAGGAGAAGTGGGGCAAGGTGTGGAGCGACGAAGCCACGTACGCATTCCGTCGCCCGGCCTCCCGCGAAGCCGTGTTCTCCATCGACACCCCGCCGCCCACCGTCTCCGGCTCGCTGCACGTAGGTCACGTATTCAGCTACACCCACACCGACGTTGTGGCGCGCTACCAGCGCATGCGCGGCAAGGAAGTGTTCTACCCGATGGGTTGGGACGATAACGGTCTGCCCACCGAGCGCCGCGTGCAGAACTACTACGGCGTGCGCTGCGATCCGTCGCTGCCCTACGACCCCGATTTCCAGCCTCCCACCAAACCTGACCCGAAGCGCCAGGTGGCGGTGTCTCGTCGCAACTTCATCGAGCTGTGTGAGGAACTGACGGCCATCGACGAGCAGGTCTTCGAGGCGCTGTGGCGCCGGCTCGGGCTGTCGGTGGACTGGGATCTGCTCTACACGACAATCGGGCGCGACACCCAGGGCATCGCCCAGAAGGCCTTCCTGCGCAACCTATCCCGCGGCGAGGCGTACCTGAACCACGCGCCGACGCTGTGGGACGTGACGTTCCAGACCGCCGTCGCGCAGGCCGAGCTCGAAGCCCGCGACTACCCCGGCGCCTACCACCGCGTCGCCTTCACGAAGGCCGACGGCTCCCCCGTCTTTATCGAAACCACCCGCCCCGAGCTGCTGGTGAGCGTGTGTGCACTCATCGCACACCCCGACGACGAGCGTTACCAGGACCTGTTTGGGCAGACGGTGACGTCGCCGGTGTTCGGCGTGGAGATTCCCGTGCTCGCCCACCGCGACGCGGAGCCCGACAAAGGCGCCGGTATCGCCATGTGCTGCACCTTCGGTGATCTCACCGACGTCACCTGGTGGCGCGAGCTCAACCTCCCCACTCGCACGGTGATTGGCCGCGACGGCCGCTTCGCGCGCGAGACGCCCGAGTGGGTCATCAACACCGAGCCCTACGAGCAGCTCGCCGGCAAGACGGTGTTCTCCGCCCGCGAGGCCACCGTCGCGATGCTGCGCGAGAGCGGTGCGATGACCGAGGAACCGAAGGCCACCACCCGTAAGGCGAACTTCTTCGAGAAGGGCGACAAACCGCTCGAGATCGTCGCCACGAGGCAGTGGTACATCTCCAACGGTGGCCGCGACGACGAACTCAAGGCCAAGCTGCGTGCCCGCGGCGAGGAGCTGCAGTGGGTGCCGGAACACATGCGCCACCGCTACGACAACTGGGTGGAGGGCTTGAACGGCGACTGGCTGATCTCCCGTCAGCGCTTCTTCGGCGTACCGTTCCCCGTCTGGTACCCGCTCGACGCCGAGGGCGAGCCCGACTACGACCACCCAATCGTGCCCGATGAGGCCGAGCTCCCCGTCGATCCGATGTCGCAGGCACCCGCTAGCTACGACGAATCCCAACGCGGTCAGGCAAGTGGTTTCATAGCGGACCCGGATGTGATGGACACGTGGGCGACGTCGTCGCTCACCCCCGAACTCGCCTGCGGCTGGCAGCGCGACGAGGAGTTGTTCAACCTCACGTTCCCGATGGACGTAGCCCCGCAGGCCCATGACATCATCCGCACGTGGCTGTTCTCCCGCGTCGTGCGTTCCCACTTCGAGTTCGACTCACTGCCGTGGAAGCGCGCCACGATCTCGGGCTTCGTGGTCGACCCCGACCGCAAGAAGATGTCGAAGTCGAAGGGCAATGTGGTGGTGCCCACCGAGATCCTCGACAGGTTCGGCTCCGACGCGGTGCGCTGGCGTGCGGCGATGGCGCGCCCGGGGCTCGACTCCCCCTTCGATGAATCGCAGATGAAGGTGGGCCGCCGCCTAGCGACCAAGGTGCTAAACGCATCGAAGTTCGCGCTGTCCCGAGCGGAGGGCGAGTTCACCGTCGATGAGGTCACCAACCCGCTCGACCGCGCGATGCTCGCTTCGCTGCGTGAAGTGGTTGCGCAGGCCACCCAGGCGTTCGACGCGTACGACTACACGTCGGCGCTCGAGGCTGCGGAACAGTTCTTCTGGGCGTTCTGCGACGACTACATCGAGCTCGTGAAGGAGCGTGCGTACTCCGACGGCGAGGGTTCGCGTTCCGCGAAGGCTGCGTTGCAGCTTGCTCTCGACGTGCAGCTGCGCCTGCTGGCCCCGTTCTTGCCGTACGTGACGGAGGAGGCGTGGAGCTGGTTCCGCGACGGGTCCATTCACCGCTCGGTGTGGCCCACCGTCGAGGAATTGCCGGAGGCAGACACCGAGCTCATGGACGACGTGGCCTCGGCGCTGATCGCGGTGCGTGGCGCGAAGTCGAATGCGAAGGTGTCGATGCGCACGGAGGTGGTGAAGGCCGCGTTCAGTGGCCCCGCCGACGTGCTGGAGCGCCTGCGCGCCATCGAAAGCGACCTGCGCGCCGTCGGGCGCATCGTCGGTGAGGTGACGTGGACCGACGGGGGCGACGAGCTCAGCGTCGACGTGCAACTCGCCGCGCAGCAGTGACGACCTTGCGTCGCATGCGCCGCCGGGCGCAGCACATGATGGCCAGCTTCTGGTTCATCCCCGCGATGTGCGTGCTGGTGGCCATCGTCTCCGCGGAGACGCTCGTTGCCGTTGACCATTGGCTGCGCGCCCATGAGCCCGCGTGGTGGGCCAGTTCGGCGCTTGCTTTTGGTGTCGACGGCTCACGCGGACTGCTTACCGCGATCGGCGGCGGCACCTTCGGCGCGGCCGCGACAGCATTCTCCATCACCATTTCGGTGATCGTCACCGCATCCACCAGCTACGGGCCCAGGCTCGTCGGCAACTTCATGGCCGACCGTCGCAATCAGCTCACCCTGGGCATCCTCGTATCCACGTTCGTCTACACCATCCTCGTCTCCCGCTGGCTGCGTTCCGGCAGCGACGACGGCAACACGTTCGTGCCCCGGCTAGCTGTGCTGGTCGCGCTGATGCTGGGCGTGGTCAATGTCTTCCTGCTCATCTCGTTTCTGCATCACATGGCGGCCTCGACGCGGGTGAGCGCCATGACCGACGCCGCGGTACGTCGGCTCGACACCGTGATCGAAACCGAATTGCGCCGGCATGCTGACACAGACTGTGACACCACGCGTCCGGTGGGAGGGCACGTCGTCCTCGCGGAGCGCGGGGGCTACGTCGGCGCGGTGGACCTGGACACGCTGGTATCTTGTGCCCGCGACGAGCACGTGTGGGTGGTGTTGGAAGCGGCCATCGGCGACAGGGTCTACCCAGGTGGCGTGATCGCGCGCATTTCCCATGCTTCGCAGGCAGGCGCAGACGCCGTCCGGGCGGCACTGGATCTCGATTCCAGCCGCCAGTCCGACGCGGACGTGCACCGGGCACTGGGCGATGTGATCGAAGTAGCCGTCAGGGCTCTGTCGCCCGGCACCAACGACCCAGCGACGGCGGTGAATGCTATCGACGAGCTCACATCGGCGTTCGTCGAACTGGTGCGCGCCCCGCTGCTTCACGGCGCGATCCGCGAGGAGGACGGGGCCGTGCACGTGTTCTGGCGCCCTCCATCCCACAAGGAGCTCATCGACGCACCGTTCCTCCAGCTCGATCCTTACCTATCGGCTGACCACACGGTCTACGGCGCGCTCGTGCAGATGGCGTGGCAGATCGAGGGTGCTAACCAGCACCCCGAGCTGGCAGGACACGCCCGCGGGCACGCCACCCGTCTCATGCGGGACGCGAAATCGAAGCTCAACGACCGGCAGTTCCAGGCGCTCACCGCCATCGACGAGCGGGCACGCGAGTTGTACAATCTCGTGGTGGAGTCCAGGGCACAAGACGCGCCACAGGATTCACAGTAGGCGCTACAACCGAACCCGCCCCACTTGTCGGGAGCCTAGAGTGCTCGCGCCCAGATCGTCGGGTCAGGCGAAGCGCGGTGCGCCCAGCGGCTTTGGCTCCTTGGCCGGAACGCGCTGGAGCCACCGCAGCGCCTCCTCAATGGCTGCGTCGAGCTGAGGGTCTTTGTGGGATTCCCAGACATCGGGCGTCATTTCCACCTCGATGTCGGGGTCGACGCCGTGATTCTCGACGCGCATCCCGGAGCGCTCGAACTGGATCCAGTAGCGCGGCTGGGTAACCTCGGTGCCGTCGACGAGCTGGAAGCGGCCGTCAATGCCGATCACTCCACCCCAGGAACGTTCCCCCACCACCGGCCCGAGTCCATGCTCCTGGGCTGCGAGAGTGACGATGTCGCCGTCGGAGCCAGCGAACGGGTTGGTGACGAACACTACGGGCCCTCGCATACCTTGAGCAGGGTAAGTGCCGAAGCCGTCGAGGTGGCGCGCGCCTGTGAACGCAACCACCTTGCGCATGAGCCGCTCGAGTATGAGCTCGGAGGTATGGCCGCCGCCGTTGTACCGCACGTCGACGACGATGCCGTCGCGCCCCGTGGCCTCGCCGATGAGCCGGTGGAACTCAGCCCAGCCAAAGGCGGTCATGTCGGGTACGTGCACGTAGCCGAGCGCGCCGTTAGACCCTTGGTCGACGTATTGCACATTGTGCTTCACCCACTCGTGGTAGCGCAGCGGCACCTCGGAGGCAACCGGCACCACCGCAACGCGGCGCTTCATACGGCCACGAGCAAGCGTCAACTCAATAGCCTTCTCGGCGGTCCCCACGAGCAGCTCGCCGATGTGCTTCGCCTCCGCGGTGGGGTGCCCATCGATGGAGAGGATCACGTCGCCGGGCGCTGCGCCGACGCCCGCCGCCAGCAGCGGGGAGCGCGCGCGGGGATCGGAAGCCTCGCCAGGCAGGATGCGATCGATAACGATCTCCTGCTTAGAGTTGCGCCGGAACTCAGCACCAAGCCAGCCGACGGGCGACTGCTCGCCGGAATCCGGCGGAATCACGTAGCAGTGCGACGTGTTCAGTTCGCCGACAACTTCCCACAGCAGATCGACGAGGTCGTCGTAGGTGGCGAGCCGAGCCACGAGCGGGCGGTACTGGGCCACGACCGATTCCCAGTCGACGCCGTCCATGTCTTCACGCCAGAAGTGGCTGGCCATGAGGCGCGTGGTCTCGTCGAACATCTGCCGCCAGTCAGCGACGGGGTCGATCTCGCGGCGGAGTCTGCTGAGGTCCACACTAATCCTGCCGTCATCATCCGGTTTCGAGCCAGACGGTTGCACCCACACCTCGTCGCCGGAACGCACGACGAGGTGCTCGCCGTCCCCAGAGACGGCCACGGAGTCGCAGGCGTCGACGACCACCGTCGTCTTGCGCTGTTTGAACGAGAAGTGCTCGGCGAGGTCTTTGGTGTCTTCGGTGCCGACGCGCCCGTCGCCCAGCACCGCACTGCCGGCGGTGGAACGCGTCCAAATGACGCCGTCGGCGACGGGAAATACACCACGAAACTGCCCGCTGGGTACGGGAAATACTGAGAGGCGGTCCTCGAATCCAGCTTCATCGAGCATGACCTGCGGGAGTTCATTGCTGTCTTGGTCGCCCTTCTTGGCGTCACCGTCGGCGCTGGATTCATCGTCGGGCTCGCTGATCTGCCAGCCATCGGCGCTCACACCAAACGGCGAAGGCTCCTCGGCGCTCAGTGGCACCAGCCATGGGCGCACGGTGTTGGTGAACGACAGGTCGAACGTGAGCTCATCGTAGCTGGGGTCGATGGTGCGTGAAGACAAGAAGATGAGGTACTTGCCGCAGGTGGAAAACTGCGGCGAATAGTCGTTGAACTGGCCCCTGGTGAGTGTGAAGGCAGCATCCTCGGTGAGGTTGTAGCCGACGAGTCTGCCGAGCATGCCTTCGTTGGCAATCGCCTCGCGCCACACCAGGTAACACCCATCCGGAGAGAAGGTGAATCCGCTGGGCTCACCATTGGGAGAGCGCCCGATTTTCTTCAACGACCCACGGGTTACGTCAAGCAGATAGATCGTGCCGTCGTGCGATCCGACGGCAACCTTCGAGCCCTGCGCATTGGGCTGCAGCGCCACCACTCGCCCGACGCGGCCTTGCGCGAGGCGGCGCGCCGGCCCGTCACCGTCGACGCCCCTGATCTCTAGGCAGTCTTCGCCTTCGACGTCGGATACCCAGATGGCTTTGCCTGTGCGCCCGAGCAGTCGGGGTTCACGGATGCGCACGCCTGGGGCATCCGAGAGTGCGCGCGCGGGGCCGGAACGGTGGGTGAGGAAGTATGCCGCCCCCCGCCACTCGAGCAAGGAACCGTCGCCGCCGTAATCGGGCACGACGGCCTCGAGACGCTCGCTAGGGGTGATGGAGACGGGCTGTGGGCGTCCGGTGGCCGTACGCAGGTCGAGGCGTTCCGGGCGGCCCTCGAGCGAGGTGATGAGGTACAGCTGGCCGCGAGCGTGGTAGACGATGCTCTTGCCGTCGGTGGTGGCGTCACGGACGTAACCCTGCTCAAAGCCGTGCTTGGTGTGCTGTTTCAGGTTTCCGCCGGTGGCGGTGACTGACCACAGCTGTGCCTGGCCGCGGACGGCGTCGCCGCGGTCAGAGGTAAAAATGATGCGGTCGCCGAACCAACAAGGGCCTGCGAGGCTCGCCGTAGTGTCGGGCAACACCCGCTTCCAGTCGGAGCGGCCGTCGGCGGAAATCCACAGCCTGATCGCCATGCCGCCGCGGTAGCGCTTCCAATCGTGCGGGCCGTGGAAGTTCGGGCTCGCGACGACGGTACCCGCTCTTCCGACAGCCGCATCCATGGCGAGGCCGTAGGGCAGTCGGGTGATGCGCCCGTCGAGTGAGACGGAGTATAGGTACGTCAGCCCGCGCGCCACCGTCTCGTGCGACGAGGCAATCATGACGTGCGCGTCGTCGATCCATCCGGATACTTGCATCTTCGACGCGCTGAGCCAGGTGAGTCTGCGCGCGCCACCGTCGGCACCCGTGAGGTAGAGATCCCAACCACCGCCGGTGGTGGAAACGAACGCGATATCGCGCCCGTTGGGAGCGAATCTCGGAGTGCGTGGCGTGTCTTCTCCGCGCGTCAATCGGGCCGCCGTACCACCGCATGTTTCCCCTAGCCAGACATCATTATCGGCGACGAACACAATGTGTTTGTCGTGAACATGCGGGTAACGCCGGTAGCCATAAGTCATAAGGCCCCAGCTTAGTCACGCACTGGGGGCGACAACCACCCGCGCGAACCTAGAAAATCAGGCTGACAGGCCCCGATGAGCCTCGATCTCGGCCCGCGATATCAACTCAGGTCGTTCTTCGCCACGCACCGTGGCTGCGGTGATGCGCACCGTGGTGATGTCGTCATTGCTCGGCACCTCGAACATGACGTCGAGCAGCAGCGCTTCCAAGATAGAACGCAGCCCACGAGCCCCGGTGTTGCGCTCGAGTGCGCTCTCCGCGATGGCATCGATGGCGTCTTCGGAGAACTCGAGTTCCACCCCGTCGAGGTCGAACAGCTTCTGATACTGCTTGATCAACGCATTCTTGGGTTCGCTGAGGACGCGGGCGAGGGAGTCGCGGTCGAGTGGGGACACCGACGTGACCACCGGCAGGCGTCCGATGAACTCCGGGATGAGCCCGAACTTTTGCAGATCCTCTTGCCGCACCCGCGCGAAGGTATCGACGAGCTCACGCTCCTCGTCTGCGGCAGTGCTGAACCCGAGCGCGCGTTTGCCGACGCGCTCTCGGATGATCTCGTCTAGGCCCGCGAAGGCTCCGCCGACGATGAACAGCACCTTCGTCGTATCGATCTCAAGGAACTCCTGGTGCGGGTGCTTGCGCCCGCCCTGCGGCGGCACCGAGGCGACGGTGCCCTCGATGATCTTCAGCAGCGCTTGCTGAACGCCCTCGCCTGACACATCGCGGGTGATGGACGGGTTCTCCGATTTTCGGGCCACCTTGTCGATTTCGTCGATGTAGATGATGCCCGTTTCTGCCTTCTTGATGTCGAAGTCGGCGGCTTGGATGAGCTTCAGGAGGATGTTCTCGACGTCTTCACCGACGTAGCCGGCCTCGGTGAGTGCCGTTGCGTCGCACATCGCGAAGGGCACGTTGAGCATGCGCGCTAGGGTCTGGGCGAGGTAGGTTTTCCCGCAGCCGGTGGGGCCGAGCATGAGGATGTTGGATTTGGCAACCTCGACGATTTCCGCGTTCGCGCGGCGGGGGCGTTTCTGCTCGGCTCGGAGGCGCTTGTAGTGGTTGTAGACAGCGACGGCGAGGGTTTTCTTCGCATCATCTTGACCAATGACGTAGGTGTCGAGGAAATCGCGGATTTCTCTGGGTTTAGGCAGCTCGGACAGCGCCGGCGTGTCACCCCCGTCGGGGAACTCTTCCTCGATCATCTCCCGACACAGATCGATGCACTCGTCGCAGATGTAGACGCCGGGGCCGGCGATGAGGCGTCGCACTTGCTTTTGCGACTTGCCGCAGAAGTTGCATTTGAACACTTCGCGGACATCACTCGCTGGCGCCATCGGCGGGCCTCCTCCCATAGTAGTTTCTCCAGGTAAGCCTACCGATTCATCCGTGCAACTCCAGATGGCTCGCCGCACGGCCGGCGTGCGGCTCACTCGCAGATGGTGACTGCGTGTACAAGCGCACCCTCAACGTACCGGGGCCTGGGAGGCTTACGTTCCCCAAGGCCCCAACGCATCAGCGCTGCCTCACACCTGCTTCATCGTCGTGAAGATGTCGTCAATGATGCCGTATTCCTTCGCTTCTTCGGCGGTGAGGAACTTGTCGCGCTCGATGTCCTTCGAGATCTTCTCGATTGGCTGCCCGGTGTCGTCAGCAAGCATCTGTTCCATGAGCGCACGAATGCGCAGGATCTCTTTCGCCTGGATTTCAAGGTCCGACGACTGTCCGCGACCTCCCTCGGTGGCCGGCTGGTGGATGAGGATGCGTGAGTTCGGCAGGGCGAAACGCTTACCCTTCGTGCCCGCAGCCAGGACCACCGCGGCTGCCGAGGCAGCCTGCCCCAGGCACACCGTCTGTACCTCAGGCTTGATGTAGCGCATCGTGTCGTAGATGGCCGTGAGCGCAGTGAAGGAGCCGCCCGGAGAGTTGATGTAGATCGAGATGGGGCGCTCGGCATCCATCGACTGCAGGCAAAGCAGCTGCGCCATCACAGCGTTAGCGATGTCGTCGCTGATGGGGGTGCCGAGGAAGATGATGCGGTCCTCGAACAGCTTCGTGTAGGGGTCAACGCGACGCACGCCGTAGCTGGTGCGCTCTTCCCACTGGGGGATGTAGTAGTCCATTGACGGGCTCGCCGGAGCCATTCCGCCGGGCAGGGTGAATTCACTCACTGGTTCGGTGCCTCCGTGTTGATCTGCGACGCGCGCTCGTAGACGTGGTCGATGAAACCGTATTCGAGTGCCTGCTCAGCAGTGAACCAGCGGTCACGGTCGGAGTCGGCTTCGATCTGCTCGAGCGGCTGGCCGGTGTGCTTCGCGATGAGCTCGGCCATGGTCTTCTTGATGTGCAGCGACTGCTCCGCCTGGATGCGGATGTCCGATGCCGTGCCGCCGAGCCCGCCTGAGGGCTGGTGCATCATGATGCGGCTGTGCGGTAGCGCGTAGCGCTTTCCGGGCGTGCCCGCAGACAGCAGGAACTGCCCCATCGACGCAGCGAGGCCCATCGCCACCGTGGCGACGTCGTTGCTGATCCACTGCATGGTGTCGAAGATGGCCATCCCGGAATCAACGGAGCCACCGGGCGAGTTGATGTAGAGGAAGATGTCCTTATGCGGATCCTCTGCATTCAGTAACAGCATCTGAGCGCAGATGGCGTTCGCGTTCTCGTCGCGCACCTCGGAGCCCAGGAAGATGATGCGATTCGCGAGCAACGATTGATACACGTTGTCGTTCATGCCCAGGCCCCCGGCGGCCGCCACTGCGGTGGGGTTCATTCGTTCAGTCACGGACCCCAACCTACCGGCACCAGGCGCCCGACCCAACACTTGACCGAACTGTTCGCCGTCGGCAGAGCAAATTCGTGCGACGAAGGGCGGCCCCTGCATGTGCGGAACCGCCCTTCGTTTGCTGAGCGTTGCGCGTTACTTGGCCTCGGTGTCGACGGCGATCTCCTCGCCGTCCACTTCGGTGACAATCTGCGCTGGAGTGGCCTCGGAGGCATCGTCGGAAGCGGCTTCGTCGGGCTCGACGGGCTTCGGCATCTCGACGACGTTACCCTCGCCGTCCTTCACCGTCGCCGCGGCGCAGATGGCGGCGAGCGCCTTGCCTCGGCGCACCTCAGACATCCACTCAGCCATGTGATTGTGCTCCATCATGTGCTGAATCTCGTCCTGCGGCGAGGTGCCGTTCATTTGGGCCTTCTGGAAGATGAGTTCCGTGAGGTCCTGCTGCGAGACGTCGACGGTGTTCTCCTCGGCGTACTTGTCGAGGATGATCTGGGCGCGAAGCGCCTCTTCACCGCGACGGTTGAGCTCAGCCCAGAAGGATTCCTCATCCTCGGCTTCTTCGTCTTCGGCTTCCTCGAGGTACTGCTGCAGGGTAAGCCCAGCGCGAGCGAGCTGCTGCTCGACTCCCTGGCGGCGGGCTGCGAGATCGTCGGCAAGCGTCTTCTCGGGCAGCTCGAAGGAGGTGGCTTCGACGACGGCCTCGATGATCTTGTCGCGGGCGTCGGCGATCTGCTCCTGCTTGGCCTGCTGTTCGACGGCCTTGCGGAGGTCGTCCTTCATCTCCTCGACGGTGTCGAACTCAGAGACCATCTGAGCAAACTCGTCGTCCACCTCGGGCAGATCCTGCTGCTGCACCTTCTTCACGGTGACCTCAATCTCGGCCTCTTCGCCACGGTGGCTGCCGCCCAGCAGCGTCGAGGTGAAGGTAACGACGTCACCGGCCTTGGTACCAGTGACGGCCTTCTTGAGCCCTTCGAGCATGTTTTTGTCGTCGCCGATCTCGTACTCGAGATCTTCAGCGATGGCCTCCTCCAGCTCTTTGCCGTCCTGGCTGGCCTTGAGGTCGATGGTGAGGAGGTCGCCCTTCTTGGCCTTGCGACCCACTTCCTTCGTAGTGGCGAAGCGCTTACGGAGCAGCTCGATGCGTTCGTCGAGCTCCTCGTCGCTACTCTGCGCGGCGCTGACCTCGACGTCGATCTTCTTGAAATCAGGCAGATCGAAGTCGGGGCGAACATCGAGCTCAGCGGTGAATTCGACCAGTTCGTTGTCTTCGAGCTTGGTGACCTCGATGTCAGGCTGGCTGAGCGGGAAGAGCTTGTGCTCCTCGACAGCGGCACCGTAGGCGCCAGGCATGGCGTCGTTGATGGCCTCCTGCAGCACGACGCCGCGGCCGAAACGCTGGTCGATCACCTGAGCCGGCACCTTGCCCTTGCGGAAGCCGGGAATATTCACCTGGCCGGCGATGTCCTTGTAAGCCTTGTCAAGGTGGGGCTTGAGATCGGTAAAGGGAATCTCAACAGTGAGCTTGACCCGGGTGGGGTTGAGCTGCTCGATAGTGCTAGGCACGAACTTGTCTCCTGAAATGGACGATTCTGACTGTGCAATCCTAGCGGTCCGCGTCAATCGGGTCATTCCCGCCAGGTTCGGTTTCGGGGGCGTCGAGTGCGCGCAGCTCTGCGGCATCGGGTAGGAAGTGCAGTGAGAGGGATGCGAGCAGGGCGCTGAGCTGCGCTCGCGCTGCGGCGCGCTCCCCCTCGCTACCACTGGCGACTGCCAGCCTCGCCACTTTCGCGGCGCGACGAACATCGTCGGCTTTCTCTGGTGCGACGTGCCTAATCCCGACGGTCTCAGCATGGCGGCGCGCGAGCCCGTAGGTCACTTCTACTCGAGCGGCGGCCTCTTCTGCCTCACGGGGCGGGGCGTCGTCGGGAATCTGGTCGAATTCCCACAACGCGACGAGGAACGCCTCGGTCGTTGGCGCCGACGCGTCAAACAGGGCAGGCTGTTCAATGCGGTAAACGATATCGCTCTTGCGCTCACCGTAGTCGGAGCGCACTTTCTCGACGCGCTCTCTCGCCTCTTCGATGCGTGGGATGCCGCGCAGGCCGCGCGGGTTCTCACCGCGCTGCCGCGCCAACGCGTAGTCGACGAGGTTGTGCTCATTGAGCGGCATTCCCTCGAGCGAGCGCACCGTGAGGCCACCGGCTCGGTTCACTGCCTTGCGCGCCCATACCAGCAGCGGGACCAGGAACAGCGCCAGCAGCACGAGCGGCTGCGCTAACACCGTCGCCGATACGATGATCGCTAATATCGGAAGAAGGCTCCAGCGACGGACCTGGACGACGGTCAGGTTGTTGCCCTCCAGCTCCCACGGGGGCATGCGCAGCACCTCGAGTGGCGTGGCATCGTCGGGGTTGGCGTCGCCGAGCGTCTGCCCACGGAGGACGAAGCTTCTAGTCCATATCCGTAGCGGGCGCTCGTCCGGGTTCACGCAACGCGCGGTGACAGAGGGAAAGTGACTGTGTTGCAGGACCGTCACTTGCATGGCGACTGAGCGTCGTTCGCCAAGCCACAGGAAGGCCTGTCCAGACAGGTCGACGAGTTCAGCGTCGAGGTTGGCCTGTGTCCAGTACGTTTCGCTGCTCACAGCTCCAGCCTCCCTGGCAACGCGCGTAGCGGTCGGCCCGCGACTAGTTCCTTCGCCTCCCTGACGGTTGGGAGGTAGTGCAGCGCCAACGACTCCAGGATCGCCACCGCCCGCTCGAGGGCGGCCTGCCGCTCCGCGCGCGTCGCCCGAGAGTCTTGTGCGAGTCGCATCGCTTTCAGCGCGGTGTCTGCCGGGCCGCGGGCATCGTCGGGGTAGTGCTGCATGCCCACTGCTTCAGCGTGCGCTTTCACTGCTTCAAACGCAACGGCCAACTCCCCCGCCAGCGTGGCCCGCTCAGGGTTGGACAACCGGGTGTGCTCCGCGTCCCAGCGCACCATAAGTTCGGTGAACCGGCGGGTCTCCGGCAACGTGGCGTCGAACAGTGCCGGGTACTCGATTCGCGTGATGACGTCAGAGGCCAACCGCCCGTAATCCGCCTTCAGCGCATTGACCTTCCCGACGATGTCCTTCCGCGCTCCTGCATCGTCCAGGAACCCGTGCAGCTGATACTCGTGGCCACCAGAGAGATAGACGTGCGGTGCTGCGACGAAATGCGGGTGGATGAGCGCAACAGGGACGAGCGCGCAGAGCACGACCATAATGAAGACGAGAGGGGGTATCGAGACACCCATGTGGTAGCTGGCCCACAACCCGAACAGCCCGCCTGCCGATAACCCCGCCAACATCGAAAGAACATAGGCGGGATTGAACATCGTGATCAGCTTGCCTGGCGGCAGCTTGTACGCCCCGACTGGGCGTCGCGTGTGAGCGGCGACAGCAAGGTCGCCGAGCTCCGGGAACTCATCGATGTGGAGAGTCTTGATATTGAACCCTTTGGTTCCCACGATTCTGGCGGTCTTCGGGCCCACTTCGGGCCCAGACAGCGTGATGACGACGACCGTCCCGTCGTCGTACTGGACCGCGATGCTGCCGTCGAACGATGCCGCTTTGGCGTGGAAGTCGAGCAGTTCGGCATCGAGTGGCGGCCGTTCACGCATGCGCAGATCTTATCGCGTGGATCGCGCAGGACGTTCGTCGCTGCTATGATCAATCCGCGTTGCGGATGTAGCTCAATGGTAGAGCCCTAGTCTTCCAAACTAGCTACGCGGGTTCGATTCCCGTCATCCGCTCGAACACACAGGTGGCGGCCATGTCCTTATCCGGAACTGGCCGCCACCTGCGCTGTGCGGGCTGCGATGGGTTACGCGCGTGCTTCGCGGCGCATGCCCCGCAGCGTGTGCATAATCTCCTTGTGCTCTCGCCCGAAATAGTCGTGCAGTTGCTGGTAGATCGCGAACAGCTTGTCGTACTTCGCCGCGCGTTCCTCATCGACGGTGTACGCGTTGGGATTCTTGGCACCCATAGCCTGTGAGGCCGCTCTAGCGTCGGTGTACACACCAGCAGCTACCGCCGCGAATACTGCGGAGCCGAGGCTTCCGGTCTGCTCGGTCTCCGCGACGGACAGCGGCACTCGGCAGATGTCGCAGTACAGCTGCATAATCCAGCGGTTCTTGGTAACACCGCCACAGGCGATGAGCTCGTTCACTGCAATGCCAGCCTTACGGAACGACTCGATGATGGTTCTGGCACCAAACGCCGTAGACTCGACGAGCGCACGGTACTGCTCCTCCGGCTTCGTGGCCAGAGTCTGCCCAACGAGCAGCCCGGTGAGGCCCGCGTCGGACAGCACGGAGCGGTTGCCGTTGTGCCAATCCAATCCCACGAGCCCATGCTCACCCACAACTTGCTTCGCACCAAGGTCAGACAGCAACTCATGAATACTGATACCTCGACGATCTGCTTCCTCGAAGTAGGAGGCAGGAACGCAGTTATCAATAAACCAAGCGAAAATATCACCGACCGCAGACTGACCCGCCTCGTAGCCCCACAGCCCATCGATGATCCCGCCATCGACCACCCCGAATACGCCCGGTACTTCGACGAGTTGCTCGTCGGAGATGACGTAGCAATTCGAGGTGCCCATAATTGCCGTCATTTGGCCAGGTTCGAGACCCTGCACCGCCGCAGCGGCAACGTGGGCATCGATGTTTCCGGTGGCGACAGCAATGCCCGGGCGCAACCCAAGGAGTTCTGCTGTTTGCTCGGTCAAGCTGCCAGCTCGAGCACCAAGGGGGATGATCGGGGCATTCAGCTTCTCCTCGAAGATACCTTCGAATCCAGGGGCAACTTCGCGAAGGAAATCATCCGACGGATACTTGCCATCTTGCCAGTTAAACTTGTATCCCGCGTTGGCCGCCGAGTACTGAAGCTTCCCGGTAAGCCACCAGATGATCCAATCCAGTGCGTTACAGAACACCTCAGTAGCTTCGTAGACTTCCGGCGCCTTGTTGAAGGTTTCCAAGGCCTTAGGCAGACCCATCTCAGAGTTGAGAATACCTCCGTAACGCCCGAGCCAATCTTCACCACGTTCGCGCGCGACTTCCACAATGCGATTTGCCTCGGCAACACCACCGTGATGCTTCCACAGTTTCACCCAGGCATGCGGGTTATTGCGGTACTCGTCAAGCTCACACAGCGGAGTGCCGTCGTTCTTGCAAGCAAGCACTGTCGCTGATGTGAAGTCGATGCCGATTCCGACAATTTGTGCGGGATCAACGCCTGCGTCTTTCACCGCACCGCGCACTGCTTCCACGGTAGCCATCCGATAATCATTCGGATCTTGCAGCGCGAACTCAGCGGGCAGCTTCTGCCCGTCGGCAGCGGTGAGCACATCGTCCATCACGCCGTGTGCATACTCCGAGACAGCGGTACCCAGTTCTGCACCGTCGGAAGCGCGAACCACGAGCGCACGGCTCGAGAGGGTTCCGAAGTCGATACCGATGACGTATTGCTCGTCGGCCACGTTAATTTCTTCCTTCCACGTTGCGCTGTCACTCGGTCCAGGGGCGCTGACCCCAGAAGCCATCGTCCTGGAAGAGCACGTCAACGAATTCCTCCAGCAGACCCGCCTCGTACACGAAGTCGAGCAGCGTGTAGCGGGATCGAATCATCTGGGCACGGAAGTACGTTTCGTAGAACCGCTCACGCGTCACGCCAATCTGCGACGGGTGGTAGATGCCGCCCACCTTCTTCAGCAGAGTTTCCACTTCCTCAGCGGGCATGACCTGCGCGGCGCACCGCTCACGGATCGTCGGCCATTTCTCGGCCACCAGCTCGAGGCGGGCACGCAGTTGGTCGTCGTCGATGTACTTGCCCATGGTTTGCTTCACAGCGGGTTCTACCTGGTCCCCTGTGAAGTTCGCACGTACACGAGCCTCCATCTGCTCAGCGGTGGGCCATTTCGCGACGGCAGCGTCAATGTCGAGCTTGGTGAAGTCAGTCTCAAGAACCTTGGCCCACATCGCAAGCATCGCGATGGTACCGAGCCCCACCTTGAACCCGTGCGTGAGCGGCGGATCGAGCTCCATTCCGAGGTGCTCCATTTCCCACAGGTGGGAGAACTGGTGCCCCGCACCGGATGCTGGGCGGGAGCTGACGCGGTATTTCTGCATGGCCAGACCCGACATGATGAGGCCCTCGACCAGCCCGCGGAATGATTCAGGCTTGCCCTCGACGAGGCCCTCCGGATCGCTGATGGCAGACTGCAGCGGCCCCTGGACGAGGTCCCACACCTCCTGGTCAATGGCCTCAACACCCAGTTCGTCGGCGATGATCCAGTCCGCACCCGCCGGAACTTTTTCAATCAGGTCACCCACACCGGTTGCAGTGCAACGCTGGGGGGCGGCGGCCATCGTCGGAAGGTCACCGATGATGGCCTTGGGTGCGCGGCAGGCCATGGTGTGCTTGAAGCCGTTTTCGGTGATCGAGGACCCGAAGGCCGCGTAACCATCCATAGATGCTGCGGTGCACACCACCATGTAGCGGCGGCCGAGCTCGTGGCTGGCGAGCTTCACCATGTCGTTGAGCGTGCCAGAACCGATGACTACGGCGATGGTTTCTTCCTTGGCGAGAAACTCGCGAATTACCCCGACGTTGTCATACGACGCGTACACAGTCGGCGTTGCCGGGAATTCCAGCGGGTCTGCCAGATCCACGCCTGCCGCCTCAAGCGAGGCCTTCACGGGTTCGCCAGCTGCGGCCCACGTGTTGCCATCGTAGATAAGCACTCCGCGCGCACCGGGGAAGTTTTCGACGAACACCCGTCCGGTCTCGTCGAGAACATCGTGTCCCATCACTACGACATCGGTGTCGTCGCAGTCTCCAAGGGCTCGTTCAATCAAGTCAGACATGCCTTGTCACTCCTTGTACTTTCGTGTGCTTACCGTGCGGACTCGTGGTCAACGATCTGGTGGATCGTCGGCTGCAACTGCGGGTAGGTCTCGCAGTAGCGATCAACATAGAACTGGTATTCCTCATGAATTTCCTGATTCGGCTCGTACACGTCGATCTCGTGCACCATGTGCTTCGCAGCTTCGGGCAGGTCCTTGTAGATCCCTGCACCGACAGCCGCGATCATGCAGGTGCCGAGTACCACCGCGTCTCCCACCTCAGTGACTGAGATCGGCACGCCGGTTACGTCTGCGTGCATCTGCATCCAGTTACGGCTCTTCGTGGCGCCGCCGCACGCAACCATTCGTGTCACGTCGAAGCCGGCAGCAGTCATCGCGCGCAGGTTGTGGGCTGTGCCGTAACAGACCGCCTCCTGCAGCGCGTGGTACACGTGCGCCTGCGTGTGCATCAGCGAAAGCCCCGTGATGGTGCCCCGCGCCTTCGAATCCGAGTACGGCGTGCGGTTGCCCTGGAAATACTCGTTGACGACGAGACCGTCAGAGCCGGGTGGAATATGCGCAGCTTGCTCGTTCAGCACGTCGTATGGATTCAGGCCGATCTTCTCGGCCGCGTGCACCGTGTCGCCCGCAAAGTTGTCTCGGAACCACTTGATGACGGAACCCGTCGACACCTGACCGCCTTCGACAGTGTACTGGCCAGGCACTACACCGTCGGTGTAGGCACCGAAGAATCCCTTTCCGTGAATCTCTTCGGCGGACTGACCGGTGAGCACGTGCGACGAGCCGGTGATGAGCGCCATCGATCCGGGCGCGAGCACACCCAAGCCAATCTGACCCGCCCAGGCATCGGCAAGGCCCTGCGCAACTGGGATGCCAGGGCGCAATCCCAACAACTGTGCAGCAATGGTGCCAAGCGTCCCGACGGGCTCTCCGATGTCGAGCACCCGCTCGGGAATCTTGTCGAACACGTCACCACAGCCGATGGTCTCGTAGAAGTCGACTGGCCAACCACCTTTGTTGCGGTTGTAGTACATCCGCAGCGCCGCCGAGTTGATGTTCGTCGTCCACTCACCAGTGAGCTTGAAAGTGAGCCAGTCCGGAGCGTCGACGAGGCGTGATGCATGCTTATAGGTTTCGGGCTCATGCTCGCGCAACCATGCTGCTTTGAAGGGGTACCACTCAGCGATGGCCGGGGCTGTGCCTGCCCCGTTGTAGAGGCGTGCCACTGAGTCAGATTGCTCGGCCCTAGCTGCCTGCTCGGTGGCGCGCACGTCCATCCACATGATGGCCGGACGTAGCGCGTCGCCCTTCTCATTCATCGCGACCATCGTGAGGGTGGTGGCGTCATAGGAGATGCCTGCAATTTCTGCGGGCGACACGCCAGAGAGTTCCAGCGCCTTGCGGCAGGAGGCCTGCAGTGCCTTCCACCATTCGTCCGGGTCTTGCTCGGCATAGCCGGGACGCGGGTGCGTGGTCTTGTACGGCGTCGCGGCGAACGTCAACGGGCGCCCCTGCACGTCGAAGATGGCGACACGGCAGGATTCGGTGCCGTAATCGATGCCCAAGAGGTACGGGCCTTCAGGAATCATGGTGCTCTCCTTTGAGGTATTGAAAAGTGGTGTGGGAACCGAGGTGCCTATTCCGTCCAACCCAGTTCGTCCCAGACGCTTGCCGGAATCAACTGGTCGATACGTTCGAGAACCCACGTGGGGCGCTCAGACTCGGGGAGACGTTCGGCGTCGCCAGCCTTCGCTTCACCCGTCAGCACGCATGCCGAGCGCATGCCACCGTCGACGGCCATCTTGATGTCCGTTTGAAGGCGGTCGCCCACCATGACGCACCTCGCCGGGTTCACGTCGAGACCGGCGAGGGCTTCCTCGAGCATAATGGGCGACGGTTTGCCCATGCTGGCCGAGCACTGCACCCCCGTGCAGGCTTCGATAGCGGCAGTCATGGCTGCACAGTCGGGTTCGCCGCGGCCTTCCGGGAATGGACAGAATCGGTCGGGGTTCGTCTGAATCAGGATCGCGCGCTTGTGGTACCAGATGGCGTCGAAAGCGATCTGGAGTTTGCGGTAGTCGAAGGAGCGGTCGTACGAGGCGACGACCACGTCGATCTTCTCCGGGTCTTCACTCAAGGTGAAACCATTGGCGCGCAGGGCGTTTTGGAGCGGTTCCTCACCCACCACGAACAACGTGGAATCCGGGTGATGGTGCTTCAGCCAGTTCACCGTCGTGACCACTGTGTTCGAGATTTCTTCGATCTTGGCGGGGATCCCCAAGCGCTGAAGCTTCTCCAGATACATCTCGGGATCTTTGGTGGGGTTGTTCGACAAGAACCTGACGGGGATATCCCGACGGCGAAGCTCTCCCAGCATGCGCTGTGCACCGGGCAGTAGCTCGTCGCCGAGATAGATCGTGCCGTCGAGGTCGAAGACGTAGGCTTGGCAGAACTCTTCCGGACGGCTAGTGGTGGGTGTGGACACTCTCACTCCTTACGACTTACGACAGCAGTGCTGCCAGGCTGACAACGATGGTGTTTGAAATCCAGATCGCAGCGGCCGGGGGGTCAATGTGGCTGACGCCGCGGGCGTACCACAGCCGCGCGAAAAACTCGCCGAACGCTGCTGCCATCACGCCGAACATGGCCGCGAGGATGAGCGCAACCGAAGCCATCAGCCATGCATGCGAATCCCAGGCGCTGGTTGCCACCCAGGTGAACTCGGCGAAGGTGGAGCCCATCAACAGGGGGTAGAACTGCACTGCGGCAAGCCCCGAGGTAATGGTCACGTGGTGCTGCACGGGCATGTTGCGGTTGGTAATCAAGAACAAGATGATGACCGCTGAGATACCGAACGTGAACGATTGGGCGTTCGCGGCAGCAAGCTGGTTTGGAATGCCCAGTTCGGTGAAGCGGGCTCCGACGTTGGCCGCCAGGAACAGGGAGGCGCCGCCCGCCAGGATGCCGAACAGTGAACCGATGGTGAGCAGCTGGCTCGGCTTCTCTTGCCATTCTAGCCAGCGGCCATTGGGACCGGGCTTGATTCGGTCCAACAGCTTGTTGCTGTCCTTATGAAACAGTTCGGGATTATGCAGCGAACCCTTGAACAGGCCCTTCCCCGGCTCACCGCCGAACATGAGGCGTGCGGTGATACCAGAGATCAGGACGGTGAGTGCCACAGAGTCGGTGTGGGAACCGAACCAGGGAATGTTACTGATCCCAATCTGCACGAGGTAGCCGAAGATACCGAAAGCCGAACCGCACAGCAGCACAGAAGGGTGACCTAGGCCGGCCAGGGGTGTATTGACGTCCTTGGCGTCGGCGAAGTAGCGCCGGTATCGAGCGAAGGTGGCTGCTCCGACGCCTGCGGCAAAGGTGATGTGCGGTCCCATGAACGGGCCGAACGCCAGGTAGTCGAATCCGAAGGTCGAGCCCGTGGCGGCGAAGACGCCCCATGAGGCGAGTACGCAGAAGCCGGTGAGCACGAAGGCGTAGTTACCGCCAATTGCGGCACCCACCGCGCCGCCTGCTATGGCAGCCATTAAGCCGAAGAGGAAAACTCCGAGTGAGCTAGTGAACATCGTCGTTCCTTGCGAGAGATAGTGTGATGTACTTTACCTTTAGCAGCCGAGGGTTTCTTGTTCGTAGCCGCAAATCAGATCGACGTTGCCCTTCGAGTGTGAAGAGGGGTCGAACTCGTAGCTGAGGAACTCCTTCGCCAGTCGACGGGCAAGCTCGCGTCCGATCACGCGCTCGCCCAAGCAGAGCACCTGCGCATCGTTCGACATGATGAGACGTTCCACGGAGAAGGAATCGTGTGCGGTGCTCGCCCGCACGCCCGGCACCTTGTTCGCCGAGATGGCCATGCCCATGCCCGTTCCGCAGACGAAGATGCCTCGATCTGCCTCGCCTGCGGCAATCTTCTTCGCCGCCGCAAATCCGACATGTGGGTACGCAGTGTCTTCACCCGGGGTGATGCCTGCGTCAATCACTTCGTCGACGCGCGGGTCCTGCTCAAGGTCGGCCTTGATTGCTTCCTTGTAATTCACGCCTGCCGGGTCGGCGGCGACAACGATCTTCAAACCCATGTCTTCTCCATTGCTCCTTTGCTGGGGTGCCGTAGTTGCACGGCACTGTGAACTGAGCATCAATGTAACACAGAACGTGTTACTTCAAACAGGGGCCCTGTTATATGGGGCTAGTCTCCCACGCCAACCACAGTGAGCGGCACCCCGGCGTCAAGCAGATGCGTGCGCAAGGCGTCGGGTATGCCGCTGTCGACCACTACATGTGCGAAGTCGGTGAGCGTCGCGAACTGATGCAACGCGCGACGCTGAAACTTCTCATGTTCCAGCAGCAAGATGGGCTCCTCTGCTTGTGCGATCATGGCCTGCTTTACAGCGGCGACTCCTGCATCAGGGTGATAGCACCCCAACCCATCAATGCCCGACGCTGACAGGATGCACTGCCCCACACTCATGGTTCGGATCTGTGCGAGCGCAACTGGGCCTGTCAAGGCCTGCGCCCAAGCCTGGTAGTCACCGCCCACGACGATGAGCTTTGCTGCCCGCCGCTCGCCAGTGACTTCTCTGGCTACGAGCAATGAGTTCGTGACGATAGTAATGGCATCGAGCCCCTCTAACGCGCGCAGAAGCCATACCGCCGAGGTGGAGTCATCCACCATCACCGAGGTGGCCGGGCGCACCAAATCTGCCGCTGCCTTGGCCACCGCAAGTTTGTGCGCGTTGCTGCGCTCAAGCCGATATTCGGCATCAGCTTCATGCACACCGCTTGCAATTGCCACGACGATGCCTCGATGCCGCTGCAGAATCCCGCGCCGCTCGAGGGTGGCAATGTCACGGTAGACGGTCATCGTCGAGACACCTGTAGCTTTTTGCAATTCATCGATTGTGGCTCGCCCATTGCGGATGACTGTCTGCGCAATCAAGGCTTGCCGGGCAGCTCGTTTCTCCACGCCCGTGCGATTCCTGTCTTTGGATGTCATGCGCAGCGTCCTTCCTCCGACGTTGCCGATTACGATAGTGGCCACGATGGAGGAGTGTGCGGCACGACGCGAAGCGCCCGGGCAGGAAATGCAGTAGACTGCCTTGGTCCCTTCAAGGGAACGGGGCGTAGCGTAGTGGCTAGCGCGCCTGCTTTGGGAGCAGGAGACCGCAGGTTCGAGTCCTGTCGCCCCGACCACTCCCACCTGGCGTTGAGCCTGATCATCGAGTAGTAGCGAGATGCATTGCCGCTTTCAATGCGCCCGCTATATGGGCTGCTCAACCACCGAGAACAGCAGCTCCTTCACTACCGCCCTTCCGGCGCTTTTCAACCAGCCGCTGCGGCTACGATCAGGGCGTGCCGAATATGAATTTCCACTCCCGCAAATGGGTGAAGCCTGAAGATCTCAACGCCAACCAGAGCCTTTTCGGGGGCAGCTTGCTGCGTTGGATCGACGAGGAAGCCGCCATCTATGCCATCATCCAGCTGGGCAATGAGCGCACGGTCACGAAATTCATGAGCGAGATTAATTTCGTCTCCTCTGCCCGCGAAGGCGACATCATCGAAATGGGACTGGCCGTCGTGCACTGGGGCACCACCAGCCTCACCCTCAAAGCCGTGGTGCGCAACGTGTTCACCGGCGAGAAGATCATCACGATCGACAAAATAGTCATGGTGGCCCTCGACGAAAACGGCGAGCCCAAGCCACACGGTTACTCAACCGTCACCTACAAACGTGATCGCGTACCACGACGTTTCGTCACCCGCCGCGCCCACGACGCCGAGCCGCTCGAGGCCACCATCGACGAGGACCACTTCGTCGACTAACCGTCCCCCGCCCCGCCCAGCGCACCTGCGTCACGCTGCCGTTCGCAATCGGCACCCAATCCACGTCTCGATGCCCCCTCCCCTGCAACACGGCGAGCAGCACACGAAGCGTGTCCCCATGCGAGACGAGCGCGACGCGCTCGTCAGGCCCGTGCTCTTCGCGAAGTACGGCACACAACCCTTGGAGCCGACGATGCACGTCGCAGATCGACTCTCCCCCACCCCACGCCACCTCGGAAATGTGCTTCCCAGGTGGCGTTGGCTCTGGCTGTAGCTCACTCGCGAGCCTCCCTTCCAGCTCCCCCAAACCCTGCTCGCGCAAGAGCGCTGTGCAGCGCGGCGAAATGCCCAGCCGCTCGCCGATGATGCGCGCGGTCTGTTCGGCACGAAGCTGGTCGCTCGACCACAGCGCGACGATGCCCTCCCCAGCGAGCTCTTCCGCCGCCTGAGCGGCCTGCAACTCGCCGAGCGCGGTCAGCGGCACGTGCATCGCCTGACCCTGCAACCTCCCCTCCACGTTCCAGGTGGATTCACCGTGGCGAATCAAGTAGAGCTCCATGCTCGCCCAGCATACGGCGGGTGGCTAACCCGATATCCACATTCGTTTGCCAGTTCCTCGCAGATCAGGCCATTTCTCAAAACGAATGTGGATATCGGGTTAGCTCAGGCGGCGTAGCAGCACCCAGGCGCCGTGCTCCTAGCGATTGCGCTGGTACTGCTGCTGGTGACGTAGCGCAGCTCAGCTGCGCAGCCCGGCGAGGGCGCCGTCGATGATCGCCGCCAGCTTCGACGGGTTCGTCTTGGGCAGTTGGTGCGTAGCCCCGCGCACCACGTGAGCCGACACATGCGATGCGTTACTGGCGAACCGCTTGGCGTGCACGCGCATCTGGTCGAACTGCCCGTTCACGAGCACGACGGGGCATTGAACATCGCGCAGATTGGCCGGGCCACACTCATCGAACACCACGCGCCACCCGTCGGCGAGCGCTTGGTACGACTCCGGGCCGGGCAGATCACCCCTGTTGCCGATCAGTCGGTAGAAGGCGTTCGAGATGGTGGTCATGCGCTGCACCCCGAGGACGGAGATCAACCACAAAAACCCCTTGTAGCCGAGCGCGACAAGGCTCGACGGGTCGGCGGTGGTACCCACGAGCACGAGCGCGGCGAGATCGTCGCGGCCTTCGTCGGCGAGGTGGTTGGCATACAGCGCCGAGAAGTATCCGCCCAGACTGTGCCCCACCAGCACCACGGGCTGACCCGGTGCGGCTCGCGCGAAGGCTCCGTCGAAGGCAGCGACGACGTTGCTGCGGGTGCATCGTTGGTGTGCGGCATCGCCGTGACCGGGAAGGTCGATCGCGAGGATCTCCGCGTCGGGGAGAAGCGCGTCGTAGCCGTCCCACTCCGCCTTCGATTCGTGCGTGCCGTGCACCATCACGACAAGCGGTTTCACCATGCTGGCCATCCTACGCCGGCGTTCTAATTATCTCGGGAGAAGCAACCGGTGCTCGTCAGCCGCTGAGCGACAACCACGCCACCGCTTCAGCGTCGAGCGTTTCCGAGGCCCGGCACAGCGCGCGCGCCTGCGCCAGCCCGACCATGCCGCCGATCCGCGCCGCCGCCTCGCTCTCCCCCATGCCTGCCAGCCACAGCCACACCGGCACCAGATGCCGCTCGGCACCGTCGGGGTAGTCGGACATCACGCGCCCAAGCCCGAAACGCAGCAACCCGTCGTAGGCCACCTGGCCGAGCTTGAGGCCGACGAGTGAGTCCACTGTCGCGAGCCCTCGGCTGACCAGCGCCACCGCCGTGGCTACATCCGCGGTGGGCAGCACCGCTTCCGCTGCCGCGCGGGCGTCGTCGAGGCTTGCCAGCCCCATATCGACGGTGTGCGCGGCGGCGAGCGCTGCCCACAGCGTCGGCGTCTCGAGGGCTCGCGCAAGCCGGGGTGCCATATCGTCGGGGTCGGGTTCGCGGGTGAGCGTGGTGAGGTAGCACCACAGGTCGTCGGGCGCCCCGTTTCTGGCGCCGGCCACCAAATCGTCCCAATCACTGTGCCAGCCCACCTCGAGGCGCGAAATCCCCGCCATGTCGCCCACCTCGACGGTGTGCAGCCCCGGCTCCCCCGCGAGCTCGTGCCTATCGTCGTGAGCGACGGCGTCCACCCCCGTGACCACAGCGTCGGGCAGCCTAAGCATCAACTCATCGCCGTAGGGCACGTGCCTGCGGGCGGGCAACCAGTCGGGCTCGGGAGGAAGCTGGAACATGTCGCCGGCTAGCTGTTCGACCACCCACACCGACGTCTGCGGATGCCCCGGTGCCACCACGAGCGGCTCGGGAAACAGGCCCATGGATTCCAGATTCCCGACGGCAAACCCGCGGCGCTGCTGCGCGAAGACGGGGCCCTTGGCCGTCGGGGCAGTGATCTCCGCGCTGGCACCGCCCAGCCAGCCGATGAGATGGTGCCCGGAGGTCACCTTGGCCCGCGGCGCGGGGGCCATCGCGACGGTGTCGGCAGGCAGCACCGACACCTCAATGCGCGCGCGGTCACCGTCGTGGAGTTTCGCGACGAGCGCCAGCCCCGACGGATGCTCCCACCGTCGCCCGATCTCCGCGGGCACCTCACGCCACTCGTCGGGGACGAGCAGCTCGGCGTCGAGGCCGTGGACGCGAATCAATCTTCGCCCGCCTCCGGCAACACCGCCTGGATGACGGAGCCATCCGCGCGACGGTGCCCGACGACGGGGTGCGTGCCGTGCAACGTCGGCAGCTCAGGCCCTTGCCCATCCAGCACGACGGAGCTGACTTCACCCGGCTGCACCGTGACGGCTTTGCCGCGCACCGACAGTTCCACCGGGCCGCCCGCAACCACCTCGAAGGCGATGCTCGCCCTAGTCAGGTTGACCTTCATCTTCGATCCACGCACCTGTAACTGGAAGCTAAGCGACTGCCAGCCCTTCGGCAGACGGGGGTCGAAGGTGAGGTTGCCGCCGTGGTCGCGCAGGCCTCCGAAACCGTAGATCAGCGCGTTCCATACCCCGCCGGTGGACGCAATGTGCACGCCGTCGCGGGCGTTCGAGTGGAGGTCCGCGAGGTCGACGTAGAGGCCCGAGAGGAAGTAGTCCATGGCCATCTCTTGGTAGCCTACCTCGGCAGCCATCACCGACTGCACCACGCCCGACAGCGTCGAATCGCCCGTCGTGATCGGGTCGTAGTACTCGAAGTCGGAGCGCTTCTCCTCGTCGGTGAACTCGTCGCCTTGCAGGAACAGGGCGAGCACCGCGTCGGCTTGCTTCAGCACCTGGTAGCGGTAGATGACGAGCGGATGGAAGTGCAGGAGCAGCGGGCGCTTCTCGTCGGGAGTGTTCTCGAGGTCCCACATCTCCGATTGGAGGAATTTCTCGTCCTGTGGGTGGATGCCGAGGTTCTCGTCGTAGAGAATCACCATGCCATCCGCAGCGCGACGCCAGGAGTCGACCTCGTCTTGTGTGAACTCCAACGCCTCCGCCGCGCGCTCGAACGCAGCCTGGTCGGTGGCGGCCATCTCCTCGAGCAGCTGCACCGCGTTGCGCAGGTTCGCCCTCGCCATCACGTTGGTGAAGAAGTTGTTGTTCACGACGGCGGTGTACTCGTCGGGGCCCGTCACGCCGTGGATGTGGAAACGCTCGGTGCCGTCGGCGTCGGTGCGCCAAAAGCCGAGATCGGCCCACATGCGTGCGGTTTCCACAAGGACGGACACACCGTCGCGGTACAGGAACTGGCTGTCGCCGGTCATGGCCCCGTACTTGGTGAAGGCGTAGGCAACATCAGCGTCGATGTGGAACTGCGCCGTGCCAGCCGCGTAGTAGGCGGAAGCTTCCTCACCGTTGATGGTGCGCCACGGGAACAGCGCGCCGCGCAACGACATCACCGATGCGCGCTCACGCGCCTGCGGGAGCATGTTGACGCGCATGCGCAGGGCGTTCCTTGCGACGTTGGGGTTGGTGTAGATGAGGAACGGGACGAGATAGATCTCGGTGTCCCAGAAATAGTGCCCTTCGTAGCCAGAGCCGGTGACACCCTTAGCCGCGATGCCGAGTTGGTCGCTGCGGGCGGTGGCCTGCGCGAGCTGGAACAGGCACCAACGCACGGCCTGCTGGATGGCTGGGCGCCCGCCGATTTCGACATCGGAGTTGGCCCAAAACTCGTCGAGCCAGGCGCGCTGCTGTTGCTCGAAGTGCTCGAAACCGAGGTCGCGGACGCGGTCGAGGTTGCGGTTCGCGCGGTCGGCCAGTTCCGGCACGATGACGCCCCTGGACGTGTGGTAAGCCACTGCCTTCCGCAGCCGAACAGGGGTGCCCTGCTTGGCTTCGATGCGGAACACCGCCTTAGCGACGTCGGGGTCGATGTGTGTGTCGACCTCGAATGGGTTGTCCGTCTCGAAGTGGTGGTCGGCGCCGACGAGGCACGTCATCCCTGAATGCGCCGCGCGGAAGCCGAGCAGCATTCGGGTGTCTTCTGACCATTGCAGCTGCGGCTCCAGCACCCGCCAGCCAAAGCCCGAGGAGCGGCGAGGGTCGAACCCCTCCTTCGCTTCGGAAGGCGAGTAATAGTCGGAGCCACCGTCTTGGCGATTCACGATCTGGGAGCTCAGCACGATGGGCGCGTCGCCGTCGAGCATCTCCACTTCCAGATCGAACAGCGCGATGGAACGATCAGTGAACGACACCATCCGCGACGAGCGGATGCGCACCCGCTTACCCGCGGGCGTGCGCCAGATGATGTCGCGAGTGAGCCGACCGGCGCGGAAGTCAAGCGCGCGCTCGTAATACTCCAGGTCGGAGATGCTCAGCGTGAGGGGCTCGCCGTCGACATAAATCTTGATGACCTTCGCATCCGGGGCGTTGATGATGGTCTGGCCGGTTTCAGCAAACCCAAACGCGGCCTCGGCGTGGTGGATGGGCCAGGTTTCATGAAAGGCGTTGACGAAGGTGCCGTGCGCATACGACGGGCGACCCTCCCCCGGGTTGCCGCGCATGCCCAGGAACCCGTTGCCGATGGCGAATAGCGTTTCTGTGGTGCCGAGGTCGGCGGAGTTATATTCACGCTCGACGAAGCGCCACGGTTCGACCGGGAAGCGCGTGCGGTTCAGAGGATCGGTGCTAATTCCCCGGATCACAGCAGCTCCTCCAGGTCTTCCACGACGATGTCAGCGCCGGCCTGGCGCAACTCGTCGGGGCCGACCCCGCGGTTGACGCCGACGACGAGCGCGAAATCTCCCGCCGCGCCTGCTTGCACGCCGGAGATGGCATCCTCGAGCACGACGCAGCGGCGCTCGTTTGCCTGCACGAGCTCAGCGGCGTGCCGGAACATGTCGGGGGCCGGTTTGCCTGGGATGTGCTGGCGAGCGGCGACGTTGCCGTCGACGATCACCTTGAAGAAGTGGTCCATCTTCGCCGCCCGCAGCACGGCCGGGGCGTTCTTCGAGCTAGACACGACAGCCAGCTTGAGGCCTCGCTCGGCCAGGGCCTCGATGAGCCGCTTGGAGCCGGGGTACGGGGCGATGCCGTCGCGTTCGATGATGAGGTTGAATTGCTGGTTCTTGCGGTTACCCAAGCCGCAGACCGTGCGCGCGTCGGGTTCGTCGGAGGGGTCGCCGTCGGGGAGGATGATGCCGCGCGAGGCGAGGAAGTCGCGGACCCCGTCGTAGCGGGGCTTGCCGTCGACGTAACGGAAGTAGTCATCGTCGGTGTATCGAGGTTGGTCAGCGTCGAGGAATGCGTTGAACATTTCGTTCCACGCTCGCATGTGAATTTCAGCGGTGGGGGTGATAACCCCGTCGAGGTCGAACAGTGCAGCTTCGTGTGCGCTCCAATCCATACCGCAAGCCTAGTGGCTCCTCCCTGCAACCCGACCGGTTCGCCGTACCGTCTGGGGGGGGCGCCCGTCGCGCAGGCACGTGCAACCTGTGCGGCAACTGAGCGGATCAAGTGTCACCTGCCTCCCGACGGCGCCTCGTCGCAGCTAGGCAGGTGACACATGTTCCGGAACTGAGCCGCACAGGTTACGTCTGCCCGGCAGCAAGGGAGAACGGCGACCACTAGCCGGGGCCTGTGCCGATCAGCGGGGAGTCTTGCGACGCTGACAGCGCGGGCACCAGTACAGCTTGCGGCCTTCGAGCACCCGGGTGCGCACCTCAGAGCCGCACACCAGGCATGGCTGGCCGGCGCGCCGGTAGACGTATACCTCACCGCCATGCGCATCCACCCGCGGGGCCCGCTCTTGCGCCTCGGGCGAGTGCTCGGGCCGCACCGTATCGATACGCCCGACGACCACCGCCGCCTGCATCAACTCCACCAGGTCGGCCCACACCGCATCCCACGTTCGACGAGGCACCTCGCGCCCCGGCGTCGTCGGCGTGAGCCCCAGGCGAAACAGCACTTCCGCACGAAAAATGTTCCCGACACCCGCCGCTATCCGCTGGTCCATCAGCAGCGCGGCAAGCGACTTCCCTGAGCGGTGCAGTCGCGCAAACCCGACCTCGGGATCCGCGTCGTCCCGGATGGGGTCTGGGCCCGATTTCGCCAGCACGCCCAGGTACTGTTCCTCGTCGATGCGCCGGCACCATTGCGGTCCGTGTAGATCTGCGGCGGTGGTGTCGTCGGAGATGCGCAACCGCACCATCCCCTGCGGCGGTGCGACGGGGTGCAGCCGCAGCTTGCCGATGAGCCCCAGATGAATGTGTACGTACTGCGGCCCAGGCACGTCGAACTGCAGGAACAAGTGCTTGCCCACCGCTTCGGCGCGGATGAGCTCTGACCCGTCGAGGGCCGCTGCTTCGTCGGCGAATCGCCCCTGCGGGGAACTAACACGCACTTCGCGTCCGCCGAACGCGTCGGTGAAGTCGCGCGCCAGGCGATGGATGACGTGACCTTCGGGCATGGGTACCTCGAGCAACCAACCCAATATTCACACGCGTTCGCGAACGAGGCCCAAAACGGCCCCTATCAGCCAACGCGTGTGGATATTGGGTTAGCTCAGGCTTCGTATGCCCCAACGGCGTCGATGCGACGCTGGTGACGTTCGTCGCGGGAGAATGGGGTTTCGAGGAAGGCTCGCACGATCTGCCAGGCCTCTTCCTCCTCGTGGAACCGTCCTCCAATGGACAGCACGTTGGCGTTGTTGTGTTGACGCGAGAGCCGAGCAATCTCAGGGTTGTAAGCGAGCGCCGCGCGCACGCCCTTCACCTTGTTAGCGGCGATTTGCTCACCGTTTCCGGAGCCACCCAGCACGATGCCCAATTCGCCGGAAGCGGCTACCGCCTCAGCGCAGGGAATGATGAAGGTGGGGTAATCATCGAGGGCATCGTAGGTAGTGGCGCCGTGGTCGACCACCTCGTACCCCGCGTCTCGCAGACGCCCGGCGAGGTAGTTCTTCATCTCAAAAGCAGCATGGTCTGTAGCAATGTGTACGCGCATGGATCAACTATGGCATGCCCGAATCATGCCCACTGCACTAGGCTGGGCCTTATGTCCACAGCCAATATCACCCGCGACGAGGCTCGCGCACGCTCCGAGCTGGCCACCGCACGTTCGTATCAGGTGCATATCGACCTCACCGGACGCGACGTCGCCGATGCCGAGCGACAGTTCATCACCCACACCACCTTTTCATTCGATTCGAAGGACGGCGAGCTCCACGTCGACCTCATTGGCGACGAGGTGCGCCACGCCACGCTCGACGGCACGGCCGTCGATATCTCTCGCTTCGATGGCTACCGCCTCCCGCTCAGTGTCAGCGCGGGTGAGCACGTGCTGAAGGTCACCTCCGTGATGCGATACTCGCGCTCCGGCGAGGGTCTGCACCGCTTCGTTGACCCCACCGATAACCGCATCTATCTCTACTCGCAGTTCGAGGCGCCCGACGCTCGCCGCGTCTACGCCAACTTCGAGCAGCCTGATCAGAAGGCGACGTTCCAGTTCACCGTCGACGCACCGTCGCACTGGACGGTCTTCAGCAACGCCCCGGCGGCGCAGCCCGAGGAGATCGGCGACGGATTCTCACGCTGGACGCACGAGCCGACGAAGCCCCTCGCCACCTACATCACCGCGGTGGTGGCCGGCGAGTACCACGTCGTGTCCTCCACCATCCGCTCGGCGGCCGGCGAGGTGCCCGCACAGGTGGCCTGCCGCCAGTCGCTCGCGCAGTACCTCGACCACGAGCGCATCCTGGCAACCACGCAGCGTGGGTTCGAGGTGTTCGAAGAGACCTTCGGCGTCCCCTACGCCTTCGGCACCTACGACCAGATCTTCGTGCCCGAGTACAACTTCGGCGCCATGGAGAATGCCGGCTGCATCACGTTCCGCGACGAGTATCTCTACCGTTCGCGGGTGACGGCGCGTGAAATGGAGTCTCGCGACAACACGATCCTTCACGAGCTCGCCCACATGTGGTTCGGCGACCTCGTCACGATGCAGTGGTGGGACGACCTGTGGTTGAACGAGTCGTTTGCCGAGTGGGCGTCGCATTTCGCGCAGGTAGAAATCCAGAAGCGCCACGGCGGCGACGCCAACCCCTGGGTGACGTTCTCCAACGAGCGCAAAGCATGGGCCTACCGCCAGGATCAGTACCCCACCACGCATCCCATCGCCTCCGATTCCTCAGATATCGAGAAGGTGGAGCAGAACTTCGACGGCATCACCTACGCGAAGGGCGCGTCGGTGCTGAAGCTGCTCGTCAGCTTCGTCGGTCAGGAGGCGTTTATCGCCGGAGTGAGCGAGTACTTCAAGAAGCACGCCTTCGGTAACACGGTGCTGGGCGATCTCCTCGCCGAGCTCGAAGCCGCCTCGGGCAAGGACCTCTCATGGTTCACTTCACAGTGGCTAGAAACCTCGGGAGTCAACACCCTACGCGCCGACTTCGATGTCGACGACGAGGGCCGCTTCACTCGTTTCGAGATCGTGCAGAGCGCTCCCGAACAGTGGCCAACGCTGCGCACGCACCGCGTCGGCATCGGCCTGTACTCAAGCGATCAACGCAAGGAGTACGTCGAGGTTGACGTCCGCGACGAACGCACCCCAGTGGAGGCGCTCGTCGGCAAGCCGCGCGAAGAGGTGGTGCTCGTCAACGACGGCGACCTCACGTTCGCGAAGGTGCGCCTCGACGAGGCCACCCTCGCCGCGCTGCGCACGCCGCTGAGCGATCCGCTGGCTCGTGCCGTCAGCTGGACCGCGCTGTGGGACATGACTCGCGACGGCGAGTTGCCCTCGCGCGATTACATCGACCTAGTGCTCGCCGGGCTCCCTGTAGAGACGGACATGGCCGCCACCTCGACGCTGCTCAACCAGGCGCGTACCGCTGGGTCGGCGTACACGGCGCCGGAGCTGCGCGAGGATCTCAACCAGCATCTCGTCGCGGGTCTGGCCCGACTACTCCGCAACAGTGAACCGGGCTCCGACAAGCAGGTCCTATTCGCCAAGGCGCTGATCGCGAGCGTTGAATCCGACGACGCCGTCACTCTGATCGAGGGCTGGCTCGCCGGGGAAGAGGTGCCCGCTGGGCTCGACATCGACACGGCGATGCGCTGGTCGATTGTGAAGTCGCTGGCCAGCCTCGGCAAGATTTCCGCCGACGACATCGAGCGCGAGAAGGCGGAACACGACGACACCTCTGCCGGCGCCGAACAGGCCGCCGGTGCGCGTGCAGCGTTGCCGAGCGCAGAGGAGAAGGAGCTCGCGTGGAAGCGGGCCACCGATGAACCGGACATCCCGAATGAGACGCACCGCCAGGTGTGCGCGGGATTCTGGCAGTACGGCCAAGATATCGACTACACCGACCGCTACCTCGAGCTGTTGGACGTGGTGTCGAACCGTACCGGCTCGTGGGAGCAGCGCGGCTACGCGGCCATCGCTGCCGCGGTGAGGTGGCTGTTCCCGACGCCGGTCGCCACCCAGGAGGTCATCAACCGCATTCAGCAGTGGGTTGATGAGCATCAGCCCGCGCAGCAGGTGCTGCGTCTGGTGGTGGAACAGCTCGACGATGCGAAGCGCGCACTGCGAGCACAGGAAGCGAGCAAACGCTGAGTGACGAAACGCTGAACGACATGGCCCTGGGTGCAATGCCCTGGGCCATGTGCGTTACTCCGACTTGCCCCAGTCTTTGGCGAACACCAGCAGCGTGATGAGGGCACCGAAGGCCAGCGGCCCAATCACGAGCAGCATCCAGTAAAACAGCGCAGACAACGGCTCGGCTTCAGGCCAACCCGGAAGAGTTTCGAGGAGGATCATGGCTGCATCGTACCCGAAGAACGAAGCGCATACGCCCGTTGCTACGGGTTGCCAAGCTGTGCACGGTCCATGATTTTCTGTGAAAGGTGCCGTGCGGTTGCTGCTTGTCCGCCACCATGGTGCCTATGGACATCGAAGTCTTTGAGGTCGTCGACTTCCTCGCCCAGCATGCACCCTTTGACGCGCTTCCCGACGCCGATCGCGCCGCGCTGGCTCGCGGCATGCGCATGCAGTATTTCCGACGAGGCAGCGTTCTGCTCGCCTTTGATGCGGTGGCTCCGGGCCTGTTTCTCATCCGTTCGGGCGCCGTCGACCTCACCGACCGCGACGGGCTCCTCATCGACCGCAATGCCCCAGGCGATACCTTCGGCTCGTTGTCGGTGATGGGTGGGCAGCCGTCGACGTACTCCGCCACGGCCATCGAAGACACCCTGGCGTTGATCCTGCCCGGCGAGCAATTCGTCGAGCTATTCCAAGCCCATCAGCAGGTGGCCGATCACTTCACCCCGCGCCAACGTGGCCGGCTTCGCCGCGCCACGGAGGCCCTCCTCACCGGCGTCTCCCCCATCGTGACGCTGCGCGCGAAGGATCTCATCACGCGGCCACCCGTCACGGCTCCGCCCACGATCAGCATCCAAGAGGCAGCGCAGACGATGACCTCAGCGCGCGTCTCGGCGCTGCTCCTCACCGACGAGCGCCAGCGCCTGCGCGGCATCGTCACCGACCGTGATCTTCGCTCCCGCGTCGTGCTCACCGGCACCGATGTCTGCCAGCCCATCGAGACCGTCATGACCACCCGCCCAGCCACTGTCGCACCCGATGCGAAAGCCTTCGAGCTGCTCATGGTGATGACCCAACAGCACGTGCACCATCTGCCCGTGATCCGCGACGGCGAGGTGCTCGGGCTGGTTTCGGCGGGCGACATCATGCGCCTGGAGACCTCCAACCCGGTGTATCTCGTTGGCGATATTTCCAAACAAACCACCGTCGATGGGCTCACTGACGTCACCGACCGCCGAACAAGGCTGGCGGCACAACTCCTTGCCAGGGGCGCAACAGCCGACGAGATCTCCGCCGTGCTGACCACCGTCGCCGATGCAGCAACCACCAGGCTCATCGAGCTGGCAGAAGATGAGCTCGGCCCCGCCCCGCATGCGTGGTGCTGGGTGAGCCTCGGGTCGCAAGCGCGTCGGGAGCTGGCGCTGGGGTCGGATCAAGACCACGCCATCATCGTCGCTGATACCGCTACCGATCTCGACTGGTACCGTGCCCTCGCCGAGCGCGTCACCGCCGGGTTGGAGCGTTGCGGCTACCCTCGTTGCCCCGGCAACACCATGGCAACCCGCTGGTGCATGCCGCTCGATGAGTGGAAGCAGCAGATGCGGGAATGGGTATTACAACCCACCTCGGAGGCCGTGCTGCACTCGCAGATCTTCTTCGATATGCATCCGGTGCACGGTGACGAGGCCCTCTACACCGCGCTGCGGGAGGTTGTGTGGCCGCAGGCCGCGGCGTCGAAACGTTTCCTGGGGCATCTCGCGACGATGGCTGTGCGTCGCGAGCCTCCCCTGGGGTTCTTTCGAGGATTCGTGGTGGAACGTTCCGGCCAGCACGCGGATCGACTCGACATCAAGACGGGCGGCATCCACGCTGTGATCGAGCTGGTGCGTGTGTTGGCCTTGGCGCAGGGGATCACTGCCACCACCACGCTCGCCCGCATCGAGGCCATCCAAGCAGCCAGCCAGCTCAGCGTCGACCATGCCACCGAGCTCACCGACGCCTTCTGCTTCATGCAGTTGCTCCGTCTGCGCCGCCACATCGAGCTAGCCACGCGCGACGAGCAGCCCGATAATTTCATCGCGCCCGACGCGCTCACCCCCGCCGAGCGCCGTAACCTGCGCGAAGCGTTCGCCGTCGTGAAACAGGCCCAGCAAACCCTTGCCTACCAGTTCCACACCCACCTGATGCAGTGACATGGAGCTGAATCTCTTCCGCAGGTCCCCCGACGCGAGACGTCGCCGTCGCCTCGCCCGAACCCCCGAGGGTCCGGTGCGGGATTTCCTCTCTACGCCATTCCCGACGGCGGACCTCCCGCTGGCAGCCCTACCGCTGCTGGCCATCGATCTGGAAACCACCGGTCTGCACCCCGTCGATGACCGCGTCCTCAGCATCGGGTTCGTCCCCGTCGACGGCCAGGCGATCACCCTGGGTGGCGCGCAACACGTGGTGATACGCCGCGACGAGGCGACGTCGGTAGGAGCCTCCGCCACGCTCCACGGCATCACCGACGATGCCCTCACCGCCGGCGTCAGCCTGCGGGAAGCGCTCACCATCATCCTCGCGGCGCTTCAAGGTCGGGTGCTGCTCGCTCACTACGCTCGGATGGAGGTGGAGTTCATCACTCGGGCTTGTCAACAGGTGTTTGGCGCTGCGCCGGTGTTCGCCGTCGCGGACACGATGCAACTCGGCCACGACCTCGTGCTGCACCAACAGGCGGCCGTGCCGCGCGGTTCGTTGCGGCTGTGGGCGTTGCGCGGACGCTTCGGGCTGCCTACGTATAAGGCCCATCATGCGTTGGCGGATGCGCTCGCGTGCGCGGAGCTCTACCTCGCGCTGATTGCGGAACTCGGGCTCTCACGTACACGTCAGGTGCTGTGCTGACCGGTCAGCTGGCGGCTAGCACCTCGTCAACCCACTTCGGCACCTCCACCGACGCCAGGCCCTGGCGAACGTCGTGGAAGTAACTGAACACTCGCGACGCGTCGAGATTCAACTCGACGGTGTGGGCGCCCACACTAATCGCGTATTGCACGAACGCAGCAGCGGGATACACCTCCCCTGAGGTGCCGATGGCAGCGAACAGCGTACAGCTCTCGAGCTCGTTGCTGATGCGATCCATCTCGTAGGGCACCTCACCAAACCAGACCACGTCGGGGCGCAGCCTCCCCCGTGCCCCGCAGGCAGGACACGAGGTGCGTTCGACGATGTCGTCGCGGGTACGCGTGCGCTCGCCGCGAGCCAGGCACCATTGGCTGAGCAACTCGCCGTGCATGTGCACGACATCGGTGGCACCGGCGCGTTCGTGCAGGTCATCAATGTTTTGCGTGACAATGAACACCTCGCCTGGAAGTTCGCGCTGCAGCCGCGCGAGCGCCTCGTGGGCGGCATTCGGTCGTACCGCATCCGAGCACAGCTGACGGCGGCGCTGATTGTAGAACTCGTTCACCAACACGGGATCCGCCTCAAACCCTTCGGGAGTAGCCACGTCAGCGATGTCGTGGTTCTCCCACAGCCCGTTCGCGTCGCGAAAGGTACTGATGCCTGACTCCGCCGAAATGCCTGCACCGGTGAGAATGACGATCCGTGCCATGCCTTCATCCTGGCACGGATCACGCCACCAGGTGCCGCTCCAACGATTCCCGATCCGGCAACGCACACGGACGGAATTCTGCGTCCGTACACACCACGACGGTGCGCCCGCGCGCCAACAAGGTTCCATCCGGCGAGCACACCTCAGCGGCCGATGTCAGCGAGGTGCGCCCAAGATGGGTGAGCGCTGTGTGCACGGTAAGTGGCTCGAAGCTGTGGTGAATCTGAGCCAGGTAGTCGACATCTTGCCGAACAACGAGCCAGTAATACTCGGCCTCGCCGCTGCCAGGGCGAGCCAACGTCGGGCTCCACCGTGGTGATACCTCGATGCGCGCCTGCTGCAAGTACTCGAACACGAGCATGTTGTTGACGTGTCCGTAGCGGTCGAGGTCGGTCCACCTGGTGTGGTGTCGCGTCGCGATGCCACGCCCGGCGATGGCCGGTGCCGTGAGCTCCGGAAACGGCTCCCACGAAGCCCGGTGCTGTTCAAAGTAGGCGCGCATATCCGGGGTGAGGCGCACGGGGCGCTGCTCATCGAAATCAAACGACGCCAGTACGGTACGTGCCTCGGCGACCACTTCGTCGAATTGTCGAAGCAGGTAGCCAATCTGCACGCGTGCCGCGCCGACGTCGGTGATGACGAGCTCGACGTCGAGCGGCTCGGGTGAGTACTCAACTGACCGTCGGAACATCACCTGCTGCCCCACGACCACCACGCCATGTTCGAGAATGCCGGAGTCGCGCAACAGGTGCACGCGCGCCTCCTGCAGATAGTCGACGATGCGCGCGTTGTTCACGTGACGCTGCGCATCCATGTCCGACCAGCGCAGTTGGATGGGCGCGTGCACGCTCAGTCTTCCTTCGGGTACAGCCCGTCGACGATATCTTGGTATTCCTGCGCGACGATGCTTCGTCGAATCTTCATGTTCGCCGTGGTTCCACCGTTTTCGACGGTGAGTTCGTGGTCGAGGATGGCGAACTTCTTCACCGTCTCCCAGTGCTCCAAGCGCGCGTTGGCCTTCGCCATCTGCTTCTCCACCGACGCATAAATCTCGGGGCGCTGCGTGAGCTCTGCGTAGCTCAGCCCACCCATTCCGCGCTTGTCCGCCCAGGCGCGCAGCAGGGCAGGCTCCATGACGACCAGCGCCGTCACATACTTACGCCCCTCACCCACCGCGATGGCCTGCGACACGTACGGGATGTTCGTGGTGATCGCTGCCTCGACCTTCTGTGGCGCGACGTACTTACCGCCGGAAGTCTTGAAGAGGTCCTTCTTACGGTCGGTGATGCGCACGCGCCCAGTCTCGTCGATCTCCGCGATATCGCCGGTGTGATACCAGCCGTCCGCTTCGAGCACCTCGGCAGTCTTCTCAGGGAGATTGTGGTACCCGTCGAACAGCGACGGCCCGCGCAGCAGGAGTTCGCCGTCCTCCGCAAGCCGCGTCTCCACGCGCGGCAGAGGCAGCCCGACGGTGCCTAGTCGTGGATCGTTCGGGTCATCCACGGTGGCGATGGCTGAGGTTTCTGTCGAGCCGTAGCCCTCGATGATGCGGATGCCAGCCGATTCAAACCAGCTCTGCACCTGCGGGTTCAGCTTTGCGGAGCCGGAGATCATGTATCGGATATTTCCGCCGAGGCGTTCCTTGAGTTTGGAATAGACCAGCTTGTCAGCCAGCGAATGCTTCCACTTCAGCAGGCCCTTCAATTCGCCCTTCTCGCGCGCCGCCATGGCATCGCGGCCGACGGCGAAGGCCCAGTGCGAAATACGGCCCTTAATTCCCTTGCCGGTGATCACGGCGGCGCGCACCTTCTCGAAGATACGCGGCACGCCGCACATGACGTCGGGTTTGGTGTCCTGCAGTCCGTCGACGATGCGGTCGATCCGCCCGTCAACAGCATTGTGAATGTTGTAGGCCATAGAGCACGCGAGCAACGTCTTGCCGAAGACGTGGCTGAGTGGGAGCCACAGATACATAGTGCTTTCGTGAGGCAGCAGACGCCGTTCCATGGAACCGACGGCTTCCGCCAACCAGCAGCGGTGCGGCAGGCGCACGCCCTTGGGGCGTCCGGTCGTGCCGGAGGTGTAGATCAATGTGGAGAGGTCGCTGATCTTCACGGTGGCCAGCACGTCGTCAACGGCGGTGGGCTGCTCGGCGAGTAGCTTGCGGCCGGCTTCCCGCAGTTGGGCGTAGCTGATCACGCGCTCATCGAGAGTGACCCCCTCGGTGTCCAGCATCACTACGGTGTGCACCTGCTGGGTGATGGCGTCGTCGTGCAGCACTTTCTCGAGATGCGTGGCGTTCTCAGCGACGAGGATCTTCGAGTCGGAGTCGGTGATGATGTACCGCATCTCGTCTTCGCCCGTGTTGGGGTAGATCGTCGTCGTCGCGGCGGCTGAGCAGGAAATCGCGAAATCGATGAAAATCCACTCGAGACGGGTGGACGAGCAGATGGAGATGCGCTCCTCGGGCTTGATGCCGCGCGCCAAGAAACCGGCGGCGAGCTCGTCGACGATGACGCGTGACTGCGCCCACGTATATTTCGTCCACGTGGTCGGGCCCTCCGCAGCGTAGTCGGGGCAACTAAACGCCAAGGAATCCGGGCTCTCCGCTACACGCCAGCGAAAGTAGTCACCGAAACTCTTGGAGACGCGCTCCAATTCGTCCGAGTAGGTGGTCATCAATTCCTCCTGCGAAATGCTCACCTGGCAGCCTATACGACCATCACTGGGCGACTTGGGACATTAATCCGCCCCAGCCTGCTTCTGCGGCCTACCCACCGCATAGTATGGGCGTCCATGAGCACCCCCCAGCGTGGCTGGCTGACAGAAGATCAGCAAAAAATTTGGCGAAGTTCGCTCCTTGCCAAGACCAGGATGAGCGAATATCTCGACCACGTACTCAGACAGTACGGGCTGAGTCTCGACGAATACGAGCTGCTCGTGCGCCTGTCCGAAGCCCCCGACACGACATTGCGCATGGGCGAGCTCGCCGAGAGCGTGCGCCACTCCCGTTCCCGCCTCACACACACCATCGCCAGGATGGAGAAACGCAACCTCGTCCGCCGTGAACCAACCGTCAGCGACGGGCGCGGCGTCCAGGCGATACTCACCGACGAAGGTCTCCGCGTGCTACGCGAGGCCGCGCCTCACCACGTCGACTCCGTGCGCGAAGTGCTCATCGACGCCGTTTCCCCCGAAGACTTGGAGGCGCTCGGACGATGCATGGAAGCGATCCTCAAGGTCGCGGACGAGGCAACCGGCAAGCGGTAAGGCGTGGTTGGATGGGGTGCGTGCCCAACCTAGATTCTTCGCCGCTCACGCGTGCGCTCTACACCTCCGACGGGTCCCTCTACCGAGTTGAGCCCACCGCTGTGGCGACGCCACGAACCACGGCGGAGCTGATAGAAACGGTGCGTTGGGGGCTCCGCGAACAGTTACCCATCACCGTGCGCGGTGCGGGTACCTCGTGCGCCGGCAACGCCGTCGGGACTGGGTTGATCATCGACGTGTCGCGCCACCTCACCCACATCCACGCCATCAACGCGGATGCCCGCACCGCCGTGATCGAGCCTGGCGTCGTGCAAGACCAGCTGCAGCGGGAGGCCGCCCCCTACGGGCTGCGCCTCGGTCCCGACCCGTCCACGTCGTCGCGATGCACCGTGGGCGGCATGATCGGCAACAACGCCTGCGGACCTCGCGCGCTGGGGTATGGGCGCATGGCCGACAACGTCGTCGAACTGGAAATCATCGACGGCACCGGCGAACTGCGCACGCTGGGCCGCGACGAGTTCCCCGAACTCAAGGCCCTCGTGGCAGCTAATTTGGGTGTGATCCGCACCGAGTTCGGCCGGTTCACGCGGCAGGTCTCTGGCTATTCGATGGAGCACCTGCTGCCCGAGCACCGCTTCGACGTCGCGAAGTTCTTCGCCGGCACCGAGGGCACGCTCGGTGTGATCACGAAGGCGACGGTGAAGCTCGTCGCGGATACGCCGCACAAGCTGATGGTTGCCCTCGGCTACCCCACCATGGCGGACGCTGGTGACGACATCGCCAATCTGCTCCAATTCTCCCCCACCGCGTGCGAGGGTCTCGACCGACGCATCGTCGACGTGGTCATCCGCCAGAAGGGCCCCGACGCGGTGGGCGCGCTGCCCACAGGCGACGGCTGGATGCTGCTCGAACTCACCGACGACGACCCTGCCGCGCTGCAAACCCGGGCGCAGCAGCTCCTGGGCACGGCCCGCGCCTGCGACGGCTGGATCGTCGACAACCCCGGCGAGGCTGCCCGGCTGTGGCAGATCCGCGCCGACGGTGCGGGCCTGGCGGGAGTGTCGTTGGAGAAGCCCGCCTACCCCGGTTGGGAGGATTCCGCGGTGCCTCCGGAGCATCTCGGTGACTACCTGCGGGCGTTCGACGCGTGCCTTGAGCGGCACGGTTTGCAGGGCCTTCCCTACGGGCACTTCGGCGACGGATGCGTGCACTGCCGCATCGACTTCCCGCTCGACGAGCCCGATGGCCCGGAGCGCTACCGCGCGTTCGTTGAGGAGGCCGCGCAGATCGTCGCGGGTTTCGGTGGCTCGATGAGCGGCGAGCACGGCGACGGCCGAGCTCGCTCGGCGCTGCTGAAGTACATGTACTCCGACGAGGCGCTCGAGCTGTTTGCGCAGGTCAAGCATCTGTTCGATCCACAGAATCTGCTGAACCCCGGCATCCTCGTCGACCCAGTGCCGGTGGAGGCCGACGCTCGCATGGTGGCGGCGGCCTCGTCGCCTCTGAACCTGAGCGACCCGGAGTTCGTGCGGGAAGTGCACCAGTGCACGGGCGTTGGAAAGTGCCTTGCCGACAATGCGCCGTCGGGTGGGGTGATGTGCCCGAGTTTCCACGCCACGCGCGAGCAGAAGGATTCGACGCGCGGCCGCGCGCGAGTGCTGCAGGAGATGGTGAACGGGTCGATCATCACGCAGGGTTGGCGCTCGCCTGAGGTTGCCGAGGCGCTGGATTTGTGCTTGTCATGCAAGGGTTGCGCGCGCGACTGCCCAACCGGCATCGACATGGCGGCGTATAAGGCGCGGGTCACACACGAGCGGTACAAGGGCAGGCTCCGACCGCGCAATCACTACGCGCTGGGCTGGCTGCCACGGTGGGGGCGTCTGATCACGTCGGTGCCCGGCCTGGGGCGTGTGGTGAACGCTATCGGCGCGGCACCCGTCGTGGGGAACGCGTTGAAGTGGGCCGCGGGCGTGGACGGGCGGCGGCAGATTCCGCGGTTCGCGAAGCGGCGCGCCACGTCGGCGCTGGAGGAGGCCTCGTCGCCACAATCACGTGCTGACAAGGGGCGGGTGCTGCTGTGGGTGGACTCCTTCACCAACTGCTTCGAGTCGAACACCTTCGCCGCGATGGTGCAGGTGCTGAGCCAGCTGGGCTACGAACCCACCGTGCTCGACCGCACTGCGTGTTGCGGGCTCACCTGGATCTCCACAGGGCAGCTCGACGGTGCTCGCACTCAGTTGCGTAAGGCGGCAGCGGTGCTCGCGCCGTACGTCGCGGATGGCACCCCCATCATCGGCGTGGAGCCAAGCTGCACGGCGGTGTGGCGCGGGGATGCGTCTGATCTGTTGCCGGACGACGAGAATGTGGCGGCGCTTCGGGGCAAGGTGCGGACGCTGGCTGAATTCCTTGCCGACGATCCTGACTTCACTCCCCCGGACCTCTCCGGCCACACCATCGTCGCGCAGCCGCACTGCCACCATGCATCGGTGATCGGCTGGCGCGAGGATCGCAAGCTGCTGGAGGCAACTGGCGCGGAGCTGGTCGTCGTCGGCGGGTGCTGCGGATTGGCCGGCAACTTCGGCGTCGAGCGCGGCCACCACGAGGTGAGCGTGAAGGTGTACGAGTCGAACCTGCAGCCCGCGCTCGAAAGCAACCCCGACGCGATTGTCCTCGCCGACGGATTCTCCTGCCAAACCCAGATGCGTTCCCTCTCGAACCGCGACTCGATGTCGCTCGCCGAGCTCCTCGCCACGCACTGACGCGCTGGCGCGCCGAGTCGGAATATCTCCGCCACAAGGACCCTGCGCCGCACATGTATATTGCCTGTCTATCTAGTGTGTGTTACGCTCTAGTCATGGAAGAAATCCAGTGGCCAGCCGACTGGCAGCGCGGCATTCTCGAGCTGTGCGTGCTGCGCATCATCGGCGATGGCCCCACCTATGGCTACGACATTGCCTCGAGGCTGGCCGACGCCGGGCTGGGCGAGGTCAAGGGCGGGACGCTGTACCCGCTGCTCAAGCGTCTGGAGCAGGGCGGGCTGGTCGTCGTTGAGTGGCGCCCGGGTGAGGGCGGGCCCGGGCGCAAGTTCTACGAGCTCAACGAGCTGGGCCGCGCGCGACGAGACGAACTCGCCGACGTCTGGCGGCGCTTCTCCGCTGCCGTCACCAACCACGTCTCCCCCATCGGAAAGGACCACTGACATGGCCGATCACTCCTTCGAGCAGCGTCTGGCTCCGCACGTCGACCCTGCCTGGAGCGAGGCGTTCATCCTCGCAGCGCGCCTGCGCGGCGTGCTCGGGACCGTCATCGGCGACGCGCTGGCCGAGGTGGACGCGCACGTCGTCGATTCCGGGCAGAGCGCCGAGGAGGCTTTCGGAGACCCGAAGGCCTACGCGCACCATTTCCCCGCAGACGCGGCAGCCGGGACCGGCTCTGCAAAGGTGATTCTCCCGCCCGCGCTGCAGGTCTTCGGCATGCTCGCTGTGCTGCAGGCGGTGTGGCCACTGCGGCACGGCGACGGGGTACAGCTCACCGTCGGATTGCTCGTCATGGCAGCGCTGCTGGTCGCCGCATTCGTGACGTTGGCCACGTGGCCGACGCCCATCCTGCGCGTAGCGACCAGCCGGCCGGTCGTCGGAGTTGCTTGGGCTGCAGCGTTCTTCGTGGCGTGCATCGGAGCCGGCTTCATCCCTGGGACACTCGCCGCCGTATCCGGGTGGTGGGTGCTGGGCATTGGGATCGCCCTGCTGGCCATCGGGGTGATGCTCGGCATCGAGCGCGCAATGCGCGGCGTCGACGCCGATCCCATCGTCCGCCCCACCGAGATCACCAAGCCTGCCAACCTGCTGGGCTCCATGGCGCCCAACCTCGTCGTGCCCGTCGTGACCGCCGTCCTTGCAGCCATCCAGCTCGCGTTCTGACATCTTGACCCGGCCAAAGCTTCAAAAAACGTACGCAGATTGATCTTCACCCCCGAAAACAGGGGGTTACCTCAAGCTGCGTGCGGATTGTGAAGTTTTTGGAGCATCGCCCGGATCGTCGGCACCAGGTCTGGCAGCGTCGCATGGGTGAAGCGCAGCACCGTTCAGCCCTGCATGATGAGCTGGACATCCTTGCGTCGATCATCGACGAACGACTCATACGACTTGTGGTGCTCCCATGAATCCAGCTCCACCGCCAGCTTCATCCCACGAAACGCGATGTCGGCGTAGCGCACCGTGCCATCGGGAAGCACAATCCGTTGGTTGCCCTTCCACCCTTTGATTCGGGCGCGACGCAACATCCGGTGGCCGTCACGCTCCAGTTCGGACCACGGCTGGTCTCGGGACTCCAGCAGTAACCGTCGCCGTTCGACGTTGCCCGCTCGCCTGGCCATCACCCCAATGGCCCAGCGCATCGCCTTCAGGCTGGTCGCACGTCGACGCAGCGCATGGTCGATGGCCTCGCCGCCCAGCGTGTCGGTGAGCTCCAGTGCGCACCAGGCAGGATGCACGAGCCGGTAACCGTTCTGCTCAAATACGAGGTCGGGGTCTATGTCTCCGCGACTCAGCCGCAAACCCGGAACCGCACGCTCGCTCGCGCGCCGCACCACTGCCGTCACCTCCCGAACCTCGAGTTCTGGCCACCAGCTCAGCTTCGCAGCGGTGGCGCCGGTGAACACCGCGTCGGGATCCCAGAGCTTCACTGCCGCGACGAGTGTCTCGAATGAGCGATCGAAGGAGTAGGTGCCCGGCAACAGCGCAATCAGCGCGCCGGTGCGCAGCGCATGGCGGATGGCATTGGCGAGCTCGGGGTGCTCGCGGCGAGAGACGGCGCCGTCGGCCGCGAGCAGTCGCTGGAGTTCGGGGTGCATGGCACCACCTCACCCCAAGATGGAACGCAAGGGAAGACCCTCATCGCCACCTGTGGAAAACTCCTGCGGGAGGGTTACACACCCAAAAAACTTCAAAATCCGTACGCAGATGAGCCCTCGCCCCCAAAATCAGGGGGTTCACTCAATCTGCGTATGGATTGTGAAGTTTGGGCGCCGGGTCAGCGCATGAGTTTGCGGTGCGCGGTCGACTTCGGGCGGTTCGCTTCGGGGCCGAGGCGCTCGATCTTGTTGGCCTCGTAGTCGGCGAAGTTACCCTCGAACCAGAACCACTTGGCGGGGTTCTCGTCGGTGCCTTCCCACGCGAGGATGTGGGTGGCGACGCGGTCGAGGAACCAGCGGTCGTGGGAAATCACGACGGCGCAGCCGGGGAACTCCAGCAGTGCGTCTTCGAGCGACTGCAGGGTTTCGACGTCAAGGTCGTTGGTGGGCTCGTCAAGCAGCAGCACGTTGCCGCCCTGCTTCAGCGTGAGCGCGAGGTTGAGACGGTTGCGCTCACCACCGGAGAGCACGCCCGACATCTTCTGCTGGTCGGGCCCCTTGAACCCGAACGACGCGACGTACGCGCGCGAGGGCATCTCGAAGTTGGCCACCTTGATGTAGTCGAGCCCGTCGGAGACCACTTCCCAGACGTTCTTCTTGTCGTCGAGGCCCTCGCGGGTCTGGTCGACGTAGCTGAACTGCACCGTCTCGCCAACCTTGAGGGAGCCGCTGTCGGGCTCGTACTGGCCGGTGATGGTCTTGAACAGCGTGGTCTTGCCCACACCGTTCGGGCCGATGATGCCGACGATGCCCGCGCGCGGTAGCGAGAACGACAGGTTGTCGATGAGGACGCGGTCGCCGAATCCCTTGGTGAGGTTGTTGGCCTCGAGCACCACCGAACCCAGGCGCGGGCCCGGAGGAATGTTGATCTCGGCGAGGTCAACGCTGCGACGCTTCTCGGCCTCCGCCGCCAACTCTTCGTAGCGGGCGAGACGCGCGCGGTTCTTCGCCTGGCGCGCCTTCGGGTTCGAGCGCACCCACTCGAGCTCCTTCTCGAGGATCTTGGCCCGCTTGGCGTCCTTCTTCCCCTCGATCTGCAGACGCTGGCGCTTCGTCTCCAGGTAGGTGGAGTAGTTGCCTTCATAGGGGTGCAGACGCCCGCGGTCGACTTCGCAAATCCATTCCGCAACGTTATCGAGGAAGTAGCGGTCGTGGGTAACGGCGAGCACGGCGCCCGGGTACGTCTTGAGATGGCCTTCCAGCCAGTCGACGGATTCCGCGTCGAGGTGGTTGGTGGGCTCGTCAAGCAGCAGGAGGTCGGGCTGTTCGAGCAGCAGCTTGCACAGCGCCACGCGGCGACGCTCACCACCGGAGAGCTTGGTGACGTCGGCTTCCGGCGGCGGGCACTGCAGCGCGCTCATCGCCTGTTCGAGCTGGGAGTCGAGATCCCAGGCGTTCAGGTGGTCGAGCTGGGTCTGCAGCTCCCCCATCTCGGCCATCAGCGCGTCGAAGTCGGCGTCCGGATCTGCCATCTCGGCGGAGACCTCGTCGAAGCGCCGCAGCTTCGCCTTCGTGTCGGCGACGGCCTCCTCGATGTTCTCGATGACGTTCTTCTCTTCGTTCAGGGGTGGCTCCTGCAGGAGAATGCCGACGGTTGCGCCCTTCTGCAGCATGGCCTCGCCGTTGTTGGGCTTGTCGAGGCCAGCCATGAGTTTGAGCATCGTCGACTTGCCGGCGCCGTTGGGCCCGACGACGCCGATCTTGGCGCCGGGGAAGAATGACAGCGTCACGTTGTCGAGGATGACCTTCTCACCGACCGTTTTGCGGACGTTGTGCATCGTGTAGATGAACTCAGCCACGGGGATCCCTTCTGGAAGACGTTGGAGGCCGCGAGGCGGACCTAATCGCGTGCCAGTATGCCATCCAAACGCGCCAACGCGGCTGCTGCGCGCTGGTGATCGTCGAGTTCTGTTTGCACGTCCGCGATCACGGAGGCCTCGAGTTCTTCGTCGACGGCGCTCCGGAGCCGTTTGGCGGTCTGCCGCCCGGCGCGGTTGGCGGTGAGCCGGAGGATGGCGTCGCCGGAGAGCGAGAGGAGCACGAGCGCCACGAGGGTGGCAACGATGACCGTCACCACCTTTGGCGCGAACTCGCCAGTAGCCCAGACGAATTGGTACACCACCCAGCCCGCAACGCCGACGAGCGCCACAACGGGCAGCCATTTCAGGCCGCGCACCAATCCCCATCCGAAGGGTGCGCTCATGTCGGAGAGGTCGACGTCGCGCATCACGTGGTCGAGGCGGGTGGGAAGCGTGGCTGCGGAGCCAGACATGATGCGGCGACGTGCATCGTCGCGCCACCGTTCTGGCAGCGAGGACGTCTGGGTGGAGAGGAATCGTCGCACAGCCGACGTGGCGCGGGCGTCGTCGGCGGCGGAGGCCACCTGGTGGCTGGGGAGCTCGAGGTGGCTGGTGCCCTTCGCTGCGCGCCAGCCCTGCACCATGGCTCCCCTGCTGCGCACTGCTCGTCGGATGCCCTCTGCCCGACGCTCCACGCCCGCCGCCGCGCGAACCTCACGTTTCAGCTCGTCGACGGCGGCTTCCTCCATGCCTACGCTCTGCCCGCTCACTTGGCGCAACTCGTGGGCCAGACCGCGCAGGTCGGCGGTGAGCCGCTCTCGGGTGGCGCGCTTGTGGGCGGCAACGCGCCCGAGGTGCCGCCGCAGCAAATCGACACCTTCCCCGTCGCGCGCGTTCGTCGCGAACACAGGCACGCCCTGCAATCCGTCGGCTTCGAGCAGCGTACGCAGGTGCACGATGACATCTTCAACCCGCGCGTCCATGCCCTGCGTCTCGGGGTAGATCGGGGCCCCGTCGGTGAGCACATCAGCGTGGTTGAGCACGACGGTGATGACGTCGCTGTGCTCGCGCAGCGGGCGCAGGTAACGCTCGTGGAGCAGGTTGTCGGCGTACTTTTGTGGGTCGACGACGAACACGAATTGGTCGACGATGCGCACCAGGCGGTCGACTTCCTCGCGGTGCGCGTCGCGGATGGAGTCGTGGTCGGGCAGGTCGAGCAGGACGACGTCGGCGAAATCAGGGATGGGTGGCCGGGCTTCGCGGCGCTGACCGATGGCGAGTAGCTCCAGCAACGCCTCGTTTGTGGCGGAAAAGCTCAGGGCGAGGGGCTGTGACGTGGTGGGCCGACGTGCCGCAACCTGCGCGAGCGATGTGCCGGAGATGGCGTTGAACAGCGACGATTTACCCGACCCCGTGGCCCCTGAGAGCGCAACGACGGTCTGCGCGCCGGCGCGCATCCGTCGGGTGGCGAACGCCGCGACTTGGCGCGCGCGTTCCTCCAAATCTGGAGGGAGTTTGCCGCCTGCGAGCTGCAGGTACTGCTCGAGTTCGCTCAGCGCTTGTTCGATCACAGCGTCGCCCTCGCTTCCCGCACCTGCGCAGCAGCCGCTCCGAGTCGCTCGGCGACGTCGGGCGCGACGGACGCCTCGTCGACGACCCTAGTGAAACGGGCTGCTTCCTCGACGAGCAGGCTCTGCACGCGCGCATCGAGCAGAGAACGCGCCTCAGTTGTGAGGCGCTCGACGGCGCCTGCACCGAAGACGGATTCCAGCACGCGCTGCGACAGCACCGACGTGGTGCCCGCGATGCCCGCTTCGGCTCCGGTGAGCCCGCCGGTGGACGCGAACACCGCGATCATCAGCGTGAGACCGAGCGCATTCGTGCCGAACGCGAACATGCGCGCGCGGAAGCGTTTGCCCTTGCCCTGCTCGCTGACGAGCCCCAGTACGTCTTGTTGCCAGCCGCGCACCGCGGCCGAGGCCCGGTCGTGGAAATCGAAGGATGCCGCGCGCAGGTCGTCGGTGAGTAGGGTGCGCCCCCACGCGGTGTGCGACCAGGCCTGCGCGACGTCGTCGCACGCTTCGTCGGTGGCAGCGGTGATGACGCGCGCGAGCTGGCTGGAGACCTCTTCGTTGGCCTCCTCGGCCTTCGGTTCGGCCCGGAACCAGCGGTGGGCCGTGGCGCGCAGGGAAGCCACTTTCTCGTCGAGGCCGCGCATGAGCTGCGAGGTGCCGACGACGTCGTGCCAGTGGTTGACGATCTCGCCGCGCAGCATGGAACCGTCGCCCAACATGACGCCGATCTGCTCGGCTGCGCCCTCGAATTCGCCGGTGGCTTGGCCGCGTAGGTCGGCGGCGGCGCGTTGCTGCGCTTCGATGCCCTCACGCAGCGCCTCGACCTCCACGTCGAGCTGCCGAAGCGCCCCGGTGAGCGACTGTTTCACCACCTCGATGCGGGCCTCCTGCTGCGAGGTGAGCCCGCCCAACCAGCCACGGATAGGGGCGACGGCGGCGTCGGGCATCATGCCGTCTTCGAGCTGCGTTTCTTCGATGGCGAACAGCGGCGCGGCGCCGAGACCCTCCTCGACAAGCATCCTCGCCAAGTCTGAGCCGACCTCCTGTGCGCTACCTGGCGGGCACCGGTTGATAACCACCCCGAGGAACAGCTCGCGCGCAGCCGCGCTTTTCAGCAGCTCCCAGGGCACCGCGTCGGCGTAGCGGGCGGCGGAGGTGACGAACAGCCACAGATCGGCAGCCAGCAGGAGTTGGCGTGCGAGGGTGCGGTTGGCGTCGTCGACCGAGTCGACGTCGGGCGCATCGAGCAGTGCGAGGCCTTCCGGCATCGACGGCACCTCGACGATGTGCAGCGCGCGGGTATCTTCGAGTTCGACGTCGGTGCGGGTGAGCTCTGGCAGCACGTTGCCGGAGCGGAACCATTGCGCGTCCGACGGGTGGCAGATGAGCACGGGCGACTTCGTCGTCGGGCGGCGCACGCCTGGCCGGGTGACGTGGCGGCGCAAGAGGGAGTTGACGAGGGTGGATTTCCCGGCGCCCGTCGAGCCGCCGACGACGGCGAGCAGCGGCGCGTCGATGGTGGCCGCGCGCGGGAGTAGATAGTCGCGGAGTTGCCCCGCCGCTGCGTGTGCGCGGTGCGAATGCTCGTCGGAAGCGGGTAGCTCCAGCGGGAAGCGCAACGCCTCGAGCTCGGAGAGGAGGCCCGCCAGCGCGGTTTCGAGGCTCATGGTTGCGGCCAGTTTCCGCCGAGACCGCTCGGGCCGGGGTACACCGCCTGGGGTGCGGGTGCGCGTCGGATTCTGGGTTTGCGCCACCCCAGCAGCTTCACGCCCGGAGCTGTGGGCAGCGCCTTGCTGCGCAGCGCGGGTAGCTCTTCGATGATCTCGTGGATGCGATGCTCGGCTCCGTTGCTGATGAGGCCGCGGGTGAGGTCGGAGCGCAGGTACGCCAGCTCCGTTATGCGGCGGGTGAAGCGAACCGTGTACCACCAGCGTTTGGGGCCCCAGAAGACCGCGACGAACAGGTAGCGTATACGCCGGAATGGACCGGAGAAGAGCTCGACCTCGCGCTCACTCACCCAGCCTTGCGCGGCGTAGTCGGTGAGGCGGTGGCGAATGAGGCGTGACTGCTGCACCACAGAAACAATGAGCGAGATGACGAGCAGCCCCACCAGCACGAGCGCCATGATCCACTGCGTTTTCAGCGCCTCGGGTGGCCTCGTCGAGGCCAACCCGTTGAACAGCATGTGCCCACCGACGGCCAGCAGGAATCCGCCCAGCGGCGCCATCACGCGCACGAGTTTCGAGCGGGCGGTGATACCAACGACGAGCCCCGTCGCCGTCATCATGGTGAATAGCGGGTGGCCGAACGACGTGTACACACCGCGCAGCATCACCAGCTCGTTCACCGCTTGTTCGGGATTCGCGACGGAGACGTCGTGCAAGGCGTAGGTGATGACGCGCCCGTAATAGATGATGTTCTCGACGAAGGCGAAGCCGATTGCCGACAGCCCGGAGAGCATCACCACGCTCAGCCTGGACACGATCTTGCGCCGCAGCAGAATAATCAGCAGGAACAGCACCGTCGCTTTCGTGACTTCCTCGCTGAACGGCGCAGCGAATACTGCGGCGCGTGAGCCCGTGTCTGAATCGGCGGCGGTGGTGGCCATCATGCGCCCCATCCACGTGTTGATGTGGAGCGAGAACCATGTGGAGGCCGCACCGCCCCACCCGAAGGTCAGCAACCAAATGAGCGGTTGCTGCGGGCGGAAGCGATCAAGCCATATGAACAACAGCACGTACACCGCCGCGGTGGGCGCAGCAAGCAGCGCAGCCTGCTTCACCGTTTGTTTCGTGAACGCGAGCGTCTGGGTGCCGTCCTCGAAGGTTTCCGGAGTGGTGAACATGTGCCACTGGTCGCGAAGCATCAGGAAATACACCGGCAGTAACACCACCGCGAGCCACAGTTCAGGGCGACGAAGCAACCGCCGCCACCACGCCACGTGCTCGGAGGACGCGATGCCGGCTAGACGGCGCTCGCGCATCGCTACCTGGCTCATAGTTGCAAAGCCTACAAGGTGGGTCTGACAAAACGATCCCGCGACGAGGCACCGTCGCAGCTCATGGAGGGGGAATGAACTCCTGAAAGCGCTCGAAGTAGCGATCTTGGAAGTGGCGCAGCGTATCGAATAGGAACCCGGGCTGCTCCTCGAATTCCTGGAGCCCTCGGTAGTAGAAGGCTTTCTCGTGGTCGAGCACCACGAACGGAAGAATGTTGTTCGCGAGGCACTGTTCGAACATCACGAGCCTGCCGACTCGCCCATTGCCATCTTGAAACGGATGGATTCGCTCGAACCCGTAGTGGAACCTGCAGATGTCTTCGAACGTCATCTGGTCGGGGACACCGTCGAGCAGTTGCTCGATTGCGTGCGACACCTCGTCGGGTGACGTCGTCACCCGGCCACCCACCTCGTTCGGCAGCGTCTTCCAATCGCCCACCTGAAACCAATCGTGGTCGGCGTCTGACGTGCCGGCTTTGAGGATGCGGTGGTAGTCCTTCAGTGATTCTGCCGTCACAGGTTCCCCCGCACGCCCGATGAGGAAATCGAATGCGCGGAAGTGGTTCGTCGTTTCGACCACGTCGTCGACGAGCGCGTCACCCAATACTGTTTTCGTCTCGAACAGGTAGCGGGTCTGGTCGACAGTGAGTCGGCTGCCCTCGATTCGGTTCGAGTTGTAAGCAAGCTCAAGTTGGGTTAGGTGATACAGCCCGCCCGGGAGGCGCATGTCGCGCTGCTCTCGAAACACCTGCAGCAGTCCAGCAGCGTGCACCTCATACTCGTCGCTCACCACACTAATGTTATCGGCCAGCCCACGGTGCGCGCCGCTTGAGCGTCACCGTCGCGACGCCGCTACGTGGCATTAAAGAATGCTGGAACCCACCGAAAAGGGTGGGTTCCAGCATTCCTTCTTTATGTTCGCGACGCCCCCGGCGTGGCGCGCCCGGCAGGATTCGAACCTGCAACCTACGGATTAGAAGGCCGGTGCTCTATCCATTGAGCTACGGGCGCTCGGCGCAACAGTGTAGTCGCTGCCAGCCATGATGCGCGACGTGAGTCACCGCTGCTTCGCCTCGGCGGTGACGGGTGCGGCAGATCGCCAGGTGACGGATTCGCCGTCGATCTGGCTGCCGTCGGAGGCGTTCACTACCTCGCCCCCGAACTCGAGCCGCATCCGGTACAGCCCGACGGTGTCCTCCGGCGCGAGCACTTCCCCAAGGTTGACGCGCCAGACCCCGTCCTCCAGCGTCGGTTGCGGCGCCCACTCCTCGTCGCCCCACTGTTCGAGGGTGAACTGCGCGGTGGTGTCGCAGACGTGGTATCCGGGGGCTTCGCTGCGCTTCGCCTGCCAATTCGACCCGAACCCGACCATGTCATCGGGCACGTCCCCTTCCTCGCAGAAGGTGACCTCGTCGTTTTGGATCATCTGCTCCGGGATCGCGATGCGCAGGTGGGCACGGATGTCGTCGTCGCTGTTGAATGTGAGACGCACCAATTGCACCACACCGTCGACGTCACCGGGCGCGGGCAGCCCGTCGCCCCAGTTGTCCCACATCTCCTCCCGGTTCATCGTCTCGACGGGGCTCGGCGCCTGGATTGGACCGGAGGCCACTTCGGAAGGCGTCGGAGCAGGCCGCTGGCTCAGTTGCTCGTCGGCTGTTCCCCCACACCCCGTGAGCACCATGGCGAGCATCACAGCGGCGGCACGGCATGCATTTCTCATAGGGGAAGCTTATAAACCATCGGCGAACATCACTACATTCACGCGGTAGGCTCAGGAGACGTGAATAGCAACATGGTGTGGATCGACTGCGAGATGACCGGCCTCGATTTGGAGGCCGACGGGTTGTGCGAGGTGGCTGCGCTCGTCACCGACTCGGAGCTCAACGTGCTGGGCGAAGGGGTCGACGTCATCATCAAACCCACCGATGCCCAGCTGGAACACATGGGCGAGTTCGTCACCGAGATGCACACCAAGTCGGGGCTGCTTCCTCTCCTCGCAGAGGGCACCACACTCGAGGACGCGCAGCAGCAGGTGCTCGCGTACGTGCAGGAGTACTGCCCCACCGCCCGCAAGGCTCCGCTGGCGGGCAACACGATCGGCACCGATCGCGCGTTCCTCGCCAAGTACATGCCCGAGCTCGAGCAGCACCTCCACTACCGCAACATCGACGTCTCCAGCATCAAGGAACTCGCGCGCCGATGGTACCCCCGCGTGCAACACAAGGCCCCCGCGAAGACGGGCAACCACCGCGCTCTTGCCGACATCCAGGAGTCGATCGAGGAGCTGCGCTACTACCGCGACGCGCTGTTCGTTGCCCAGCCTGGGCCGTCGTCGGAGGAACTCGCCGAGATCGCGACGAAACACTGCGGCGCGCTGACCGGGGTGTGTGTTGAGCCAGAGCCTGCTGCTGCGGCCCCAGACTCGCGGGAGGCCTGATCTCGACGATCAGCCGCCGCATCGGCGCTGGTGGGGGGACGGTTTCGCGTACTCTGCACGCATGCGGTATAGTTCCTCTTCGTCGCCATCGAGCGGCCACGGTGGGTATAGCTCAGCTGGTAGAGCGTCTGGTTGTGGTCCAGAAGGTCGCGGGTTCAAGCCCCGTTACTCACCCCATTCTGACTAGGGGTTTTACCGGGGAAAGTAGCCTCGCAGCTACACCTGCGGCTACAAATCGGTAAAATCCGTGGCATGGCAACCACCCCAAAGCCCGTCAAGCGACGCGACGGAAGCGTCCGCTGGCGCGTCCAGTTCCGAGAGCAGCGCGGCTCTAGCCCAACCACAGAGACCTTCGACTCCCCCGAAGAGGCCCAACGATTCATCGACTACGCCAGCCAGTTCGGATGGGCTGAGGCCAGGCGACTCCGCGACGGCATGCTCTCCCACGACCTCGGCATCCCCACTCTTAGCGAATGGTTCGAGGAATATCTCGCAGGACTCGCTTCCCACGCCACGCCCGGCACCGTCGCCGGATACCGCTCCGAGGCCGCACGCACATGGATACCCAGGCTCGGGCGCATCCCCCTCGACATCCTCACCCGCGAGCAGGTGCAGGCATGGGTTGCATGGCAGCGCAAACAGCCCACCCACCGATCACGCGTCGCGCAAGAGAAAGCAAAGCGGGCAGCCCAGAATCTCAAGCCCGGAGAGATTCCCTCACCCATACCCGAGCCTCAGTATGTCGCGCCCAAGACCATCGAGAATGCCCAGCGGCTTCTGTCGACCGTACTCGCTGCCGCCGATGAGCGGTACAGCACTGGCAACCCGGCCAAGGGCGTTCAGATCCCTGCCGATGCCACCCCACACGAGATGTGCATCCTCACACAGAGCGAGTTCCAGCGCATCTACGACGCCTGCCCTCCGCGCTACCGCCCCCTGCTAGCCCTCCTGGCAGGAACAGGCGTGCGGTTCGGCGAGGCTACCGCGCTCACCCCCGCCGATTTCGACCTCGACGGCGACGTGCCCAGTGTGCGAATCTCGAAAGCATGGAAGAAGGGCGAGGCAGGCGTCTACCTTGGCGCCCCGAAGTCGCGCCGCTCGCTGCGGACGATCAGCCTCTCCCCCTCCACGGTTGCCGCGATACGTGACGCCATAGAGTCGCGCGAGCGAAACAGCCTCGCCTTCCCGGCGCCCGGCGGTGGGCGACTCAGGCATCAAAATTTCCACCCCCGCGTCTGGCACAAGGCCGTGGCGGCCTCGGGCATCTTGAAACGGCCACGAGTCCACGACCTGCGTCACACCCACGCTTCGTGGCTGATCCACGAGGGCGTACCCCTTCCGATCATCCAGCGGCGGCTAGGGCACGAGTCAATCCAGACCACCGTCGACACGTATGGCCACATCATGCCCGACGCCGCAGCCGCAGCCGCCGGAGCCGTCGAGCGGGCGATGGGCGAGTTCGACCCATCGCTTGTGTACGAAGGGCAGCTGGAGCCGCCCAGGAAGGGGCAACCAACTGCAGCAGTGGCGACTACTCAGCCTCATTGTCGATGATCGTGATTTGCAGCCCTTGTCGCGGGTGGTAAGTCCAGCGCGCCGCAAACTCTCCCCACTCGTCTACCTGCTGGCCATCGAGCGCCCTAGTCGTTTCGATATGGCTGACCACGTAGCCTGGTGCCGACAATACGCCGAGCACACAATTGACATCCTCATGTGATACGGCGCCAGCGCCCTTCGTGGACATGTGGACCGACATCCCGTTGTCCTGGATCGCATCCTCGGCGCCACACCACTGCGCTGCCTGTGCGAGACTAATCCTCGCCGCAACAGATGAGCTCGATTCTGGCGATTCGCTCGCCCCCGTGAGCGCACTCCCTGGGCTCGATGGGTTGCCACTAGGGCTGGAGCAAGCCACTAGCGCCAGCGCAGGAATGGCTAGCCAAAGCACATTCATCCGACTCATCTGCATCCTTTCTTGCCCACCCACCTCTAGGCACATCAAGTATCTCGCACATCATCCCGGAGCGCCGCTCCAGGGTCGTCTAGTCGTGATGCTCCAAACGCCGTGTGAGATAAGCGCGCTCTGCGGGTGTGAGTTGAGCGATCCGTGCGTGCAGCAGGTCATCGGTAACCCACAGCGCGTCCGCCACCTCGGTCCAATGATGGGTGGCGATAGCGTCCCGGATCGCGTCGAGGCTGGGCAGCATCACCCGGGCTGTGGCTTCACGCACGGAGCGTTCCACGGCTGCGGGTTGGTGGCCGCGATGCCCGCGCTCAACGTGGATTAGCTCGTGCATGAGTGTGCAGCGGCGTTCGCGTTGTGTGAGCCGGTCGGATAGCCAGATGGTTTGCCCGTCGGTGACGCCCCGGTATCCGTGCGGTAGGGGCGTGATGTGTAGGCGCAGGTGTGCTTGGGCGGCGAGGAGCGCCCACGGGTCAGGCTGGGTCGTCGTACTCATTCTCGGCCTCCCATCGGTCGCGGTCCAGTGGCTGCGTGGTGTGGTCGGCGGCAAGGTCGAGAACATCCGGGACGGTGACCTGCGGACGCGTTGCCTGGTCGGCTTCGTCTAGCAGCTTTGCCGCGTCTATCCCGAGTGCGGCGCATAGGGTGATGTAGGCGTCGACGGTGATACCACGTTCGCCCTTGTGGGCGTAGACAACAAGCGGTTTCGATAGGCCGGTCTTTTGCGCTACGTCGTCGTAGGTGAGGCCGAGTTCCCCGCGCTTGGCCTGTAGAGCTGCTGCGATGTACTGGGTGACGGGGCCGATCATTTTTCGCTGTCCCATATGAGCACAGTACCAAAAGCGACCATGTAGCCACAAATTCAGGAGCCCTCACAGTTCGGACTTGACATAGTACCAATTGGTACTATGATGGAGGCATGAGCACACAACAACGAGACCTCATAGCAGCAGAGATCAGAGCGGCGGTAGCCAGAAAGAACATCCAGCTCGGGCAGCTCGCCGAAGCAATCGGCATGAGCCCGCATGTGCTGCGACGCAAGCTCAACGGAACCTCGCCATTCGGCATGGAAGAGCTGACAGCGGTGGCGCGAGCAATCGGGGTGCCCCCGGCGTCTCTAATCAATGCGGCGCTTGTGGCCGCAGCAGCGTGACCAAACAGAAAGATGCCCCCGCAGTACCAGGCGAAGGGAGGAACCGAGATGAACGAGTCAGGACGAATGGTGATGGTCTACGACGAGCCACCGGAGTGCAGCGAGCTGTGCAAGGAGCTGACTCACAGCTGGGCAACGGATCAAGTGGCCGGAGTCAGTCTTTTTCCTGCAGCTGTGCTGCCGCTATTCCTTGCGCACCCTGCAGCAGTCGTTCCAGTTCTGCTTGTAGGCGCCGTGATCGTTTCACGGCTATGGCGGCTTCATGGCCTGGCCCAACTAGAGCGCGCCGAGGTGTCCATCCGATCGAACGCCGCAGCCAGCGGCCGAAGGCACTTCCGGCCGGCCGAGATTGCAACTCCGACTCCACGCCCAGGGACTCCCAAGTGACCACCGCGCGACTCGACTGCAAGGGCACTATACACAGCAGGATCCATGCCGCGTCCCAGGTCTCGCTGGACACGGCCATGGTCCAGACCTGCCCCGGCGCAAAGTTGCCCTGCGGAAGTCCACGATTCTCCACCCCGGGCAAGACGTTCCGCTCCGCTTCAGCATGGAACACCTCCGAGTACACGACACGCACCGGCGCACCAAAGGAGATCCGGACTAGCCGGTCACGGCCCTTCGGGGTATCGCCGTCCAGCGAGTACCACGCCGAGGAATCGACATCCAGCGAGAACCGCTGCTCCAAGCGCCGCCGTTGGCGCTCAAGGTGCAGCGACCACCCTCCGAAGAGCGCACCAAGCACGGCTGCCGCGAGCGTAACCCACTCAACCCAACTCATCCCCACATCAAAGCAGAAGCCCTCACCGCTCCACCGGTGAGGGCCAACAGAAAGGAGATCGTCATGAGCGATCTGATTCCCTTCCAGTACGAGGGTAGCGCGGTCCGCACCCTCCTGATCGACCGCGAGCCGTGGTTCGTGCTCGCTGATCTGTGCAAGGCGCTGGACCTCGCGAAACCGTCACGTGTCGCCATGCGGATTGCGGACGACATGAAGGGTGCTCATTTGGTGAGCACCCCTGGCGGTCAGCAGGAGATGACCATCGTCTCCGAGGCTGGCATGTACGAGGTGGTCATCCGCTCCGACAAACCGGAGGCCGCTACTTTCCGCCGCTGGATCACGACCGAGGTGCTGCCGTCGATCCGCAAAACCGGGCAGTACGGCACAGCATCCGCACTCGAAGCGCAGATACCCAAGACGCTGCCCGACGCCCTACGCGCCTACGCACGAGAGGTTGAGGCTCGCGAGGCGATGGAAGCCTACGCGAGAGAGCTGGAGCCGAAAGCTGACAACTACGACCGCTTCATGTCGGCCGACGGTACCTACTCGGTCGGCGCGGTCGCGAAGATGCTCGGCCCCAGCCAGAACAAACTGTTCGCCGAGCTGCGGAATGTCGGCGTGCTGATCGCGAAGGGCGCGATGGCGAACACCCCCTACCAGCAGTACATGCACCATTTCGCGGTGAAGGCCTACGAGTACACCCGCTCCGACGGGACTGTTGGCAGCTCGTACACGACGCGGGTGCAGCCGTCGGGTGTCGATTTCATTGCCCGCAAGCTCGGGCGCTACGTGCAGGAGGTTGCAGCATGAGCACCGTCACGCCACGCAGGGCGAAACCCACAACCCCGTGGGATGCCATCCGCAAGATCGACACCACCCAGCCAAGGAGGGCGGCATGAACGAGGACAGCCTCTACAAATGGACGTTCCGCGATGAATGTGGCCGCACAGCCATTCTCATTGACACGAACTTTCTCGATGCCGAGGCCCGCGCCTACGACCTGCTCTGCGCCGATCTTGTAGAGCTCGTTCAGGTCGAGGAGGTGCAGCGATGAAGCACCCCATCAGGACTCCACGCGAAGCCCTTATCGGCGACGTGTTCACGTGCGCCGTAGTCGCCCTATGCGTGCTCAGTCTATTCGTCGCTGTTCTCTACAACACAGATTGGTGGCCGCTGTGAGCGAGGAAGAGCCGGATGCCGACATGACCCTCGACGAGGTGGCCCACCTACTGCGGCGATCCCGATCAACAGTCCGAGACATGGCCGCGCAGGGGCGACTACCCGGCGCATACCAGGAGCCACCAGAACCCGGCGTCCACTGGCGTGTAAACCGCGAAGAGTTCACGCAGTGGCGGCAGCAGCTGGGTCGCTACAGGCCGAACCCGAACGTCATCCCTGCCCGCTCACGGCGCGCCCAACTGGCCCGCGACAGACACATGAGGAGGAAAAGTGCTTGAACAACCATCGGTCATCTATGACCTTGACGAGGAGATTTACCACGCTGACGGGCTGTGCCCGGAGCCGTCGTTGTCGTCGACGATGGCGAAGACGATCTTGCAGCCCGCGGGGCCTGCCCGGCTTCGCGAGGTGATGCGCAACGGTAGCCCGCGCAAGCGTGAGTTCGACTTCGGCTCTGCCGCGCACTCCCGCATTCTGGGGCGCGGGCAGGAGGTTGTCGCGCTCGACGGTGATGCCCGCACCAAGGCGTACAAGGAGGCGAAGGCGGCTGCCGAGGCTGAGGGGAAGCTTGCCCTCAAATCGGCTGACGTTGAGGCGATTGACCGCATGGCTGAGGCGATCCTCGACCATGAGCTGGCCGCTGAGCTGTTGACCGCTGGGCAGGGTCTGCCCGAGGTGTCGATGTTCGGCATCGATGAGCAGACGGGTCGGTGGGGTCGTGGTCGGATCGACTTCCTGCACTCCCGCAGCACGGTAGTTGATTACAAAACCAGCAGATCGGTCGACGACTACGCATTCTCTCGCTCGGCGTGGGACTTCGGCTACTGGACGCAGGCAGCGCACTACATCAGATTGGGTCAGCAGCTCGATCTGCTTGACGATGATCCGACGTGGCTGCTGGTCGCGCAGGAGAAGACCGCCCCGTACCTGGTGCGCGTCTTTGAGTTCCGCAGCGAAGAACTCGACCACGGGCATGCGCAGATCAGGCGCGCCTTCGACCTGTGGGACCGCTGCCTGACCACCGGCGAATGGCCCGCGTATCCGCAAACCTCAACCATCCTTACCGCCCCGTCGTGGGCGCTCGACACCGTACTGACCACCCAAGCCTCAGCCGTCGCGGACGACATTGAGGCGTACCTCAAGGAGAAGAACGCATGACCAACAATCCGGTTGCCCAACGCACTAGCGGCGGCAAGCCGCAGATCATCGCCGACCTCGAAGCGATGACCGGCGAAATTCAGCGAGCACTGCCGAAGCACATCACCGCAGATAGGGTCGCACGCCTCGTACTGACCGAGATCCGCAAGAACCCCAAACTGCTCAACTGCACGAGAGAATCGTTCTTCGGTGCACTGATGACCGCTTCGGCGCTCGGCCTAGAGCCAGGCGTCAACGGGGAGGCATACCTGGTGCCCTACGCCGACAAGAAGCGCGGCATCGTCGAGTGCCAGCTCATCATCGGCTACCAGGGTGTGGCCAAGCTGTTCTGGCAGCATCCGCTCGCTAAGCGCATGAGTGCCGAGTATGTGTGCGAGAACGACGAGTTCGAGTACGACAAGGGCCTCGTGCAGCGCCTCCACCACAAGCCAGCCGAAGGCAATCGCGGGAAGGTCACGCACTATTACGCGATTGTTGAGCTGTCGACTGGAGCGCTTCAGTTCGACGTGTTCACCGCCGACCAGATCAAGGCGCTACGTCGCGGGGCCGTCGGCTCGTCCGGCAACATCGCTGACCCTGAGCATTGGATGGAGCGCAAGGGCCTGGCAGTCGATACGCCAATCCCGACCCCGGATGGCTGGACGACCATGGGGGCCATCGCCGAGGGCGACACCGTCTTTGACATGGACGGCCAGCCCGTTGCCGTACGCGAGGTCAGCGACGTCAAGAACATCGGCTGCTACCGCCTCACATTCGGCAACGGGCAGACCATTGTCTGCGACGAAGAGCACTTCTGGGTGGCCCGCATTGGCTGGAAGCAAAGCCGAGAAGGCTGGGACACCCTCCCCATTGCTCAGCTCTTCGAGGCCAAGCAGCAAGGGAAGCCCGTCACGATCCCCGTCGCCGACATGCTGGCTTTGCCAGAGGCGGACCTGGAGATCGATCCCTGGGTCCTTGGGTTCTGGCTTGGCGACGGGGCGACCGGGTCCGCTCGGGTCGCAACCTGCCCGGAGGACCTGCCGGACGTCATCGAGGGGATACAGGCAGGCGGCTACGAAGTGGGGGCGGTCCGTCCCGACCCTCGCAGTCGCGCCCTGTCCGTGGGCATTCTCGGGCTGAAGAGGCAGCTTCGCGAAACCGGCCTGCTGGGCTCCAAGCATGTCCCGTCCGCATATCTGCGTGGGTCAGCGGGTCAACGGTTGGGACTCCTCCAGGGACTGATGGATGCCGATGGCTGGATCGACAAGGCCCGAGGTCGTGTGTACTTCGGCAGCACTGATGAGCTACTCGCCGACGCTGTCGCTGAGCTCGCCCGCAGTCTCGGCGAACAGGTGAGCCGCAACAAGCAGACCAAGAGGGGCTTCGGCAAGAAGGTCATTTCCCACGTCGTCATGTGGCAGCCGACCGTTTGCCCATTCGTGCTGAAGCGCAAGCGGGATCGCTTCCGCACTCGATCGATCCCTGCATACCGGACAGTGAAGAGCATTGAGCGGATTCCCTCCGTGCCAACTCGATGCATTGGCGTGGACTCGCCCACAAGGACCTACTTGGCAGGCGTGGACATGATCCCGACACACAACACCGCGCTCAAGCAGGTGCTCAAGCTGATGCCGAAGGCAGCTGAGGTTGCCTACGTGCAGGCCGTCGACGAGCAGACCGGCTCACTTGCCGTGGCCAAGTCTGTCGCGCAGCACACATCCCTGCCGGAGATCGAGCAGGAGCCGGCGGAAGAAGAAGTCATCGACCCGGAGACCGGGGAGGTGCAGTCATGAGCCTCGACGCAGAGCGATTGGAGCGCCGCAAGCAGTTGATCCGCTACGTCAGCTACGGGAAGACGGTGGACCGCCCATTCGGGTATGTCGTGGACGGCTTCACCGTGAAGATTTGGGCGGACTGACATGCGATGCAACGAATGCGGCCACGCTGTCGCGCTGCACGATCACTCTGGTTGCCTGCTATGCCAAGCGCATTCCGGCGATGCGTTCTGGTGCTCACGCGCCGACGCTGACCTTACGGAGAAGGCTGGCACTCCTGCTGCAAGGCCATACGCAATCCCACCCCTGCTGGTGATGCGTGTTCGAAATCGCGCGCGGCACTATCGCTATGGGTGGTGGTGCCGAGTTTGCGGCGATTCCTTCTCTTTTTTCCTGTCGCAGAGGTGGCCGCGCATCCTCACATGGCGTGAGGCGCACAGCTACGCCCTAGAGCACCTGCACACCGCCCACGGCTGCCCGTCGATGCTCGCATCCGGCGAGCCATGCGACGACTACTGCGCCGATTGCGGTGGCCGAATGTGGATCAAATGAGCAACGAAAAGAGATTTGAAATGACGAAAAATATCGAAATTGATTTGGATTCTATTCCGCACCCGAAAGACTGCTATCCGGTGCCGGTCGGGGCGACTATTCCAGAACACACCCCGGTATGGGTGGCAAAGAAGTACGGTCGCTTGGAGTGGCTCGGAAATGGTTATGAAAACAGGGTTACCGTGGGTGGTAGCGACACTGTCCATTTGACCGCCGAGCCGATCATCAACCATCCAACCTCCGAAGATTCCCCGATCGCCTTTGAGCACAGGCGCCCTGACTCATCCGAGCTTGTAGTGGCGACATGGTCGGACGAGTCGCGTTCGTGGGTTTTCGTAGACAGGGCCGGAAATCCAATCTCACACTCGGGCAACATGATCACCGACTGGTCGCCAGCCATTATCACGAAATCCGGGCGCGGAGTTTGGGATGAGCGTGACAAACGCGACCGAAGGACAAAAGGAGGGTACAAGCTGGCTTGGTCGGAGGAACGCCAAATGTGGGTATTGAAGACGGACTGGCGGCGCTACTACGGGACCCTCGATGCGGTGAGGCGCCTCAACGGCGACGCATTTCTAACGGGCTTCGCTGACGATAAAGGCGGCGAAGAATGAGCACCGAACTGAGCTGCGAAATTGTGACAGCACGAAAACGGCACCAGTGCTCGCTTTGCACGGCATACATCGAGCCTGGCGAGAAATACCAGCGCGAAACATTCGTTGACGACGGCCTGTTCGCTAGCTTCCTCACCTGCCAGCCGTGCTTGGTAGACAACGTAGCCGAACACGCAGACCGCATGTTCGGCTACGACGACGGAGTAGATGACGAGATCGCTTACGAGTGGGCGATCGACCGCACCTCCTACCCCGACGGGGTACCCGCTGACGAAATCGCCGCAGCCTGGCGGCTAATCGACCGCCACCTAGCCGAGGGCATCGAGCGAGGTGAGCGGTGATGACTGACCACTGGGACCGGATCAGCGAATCGGCCTCGTGGGTCGATCCGAGCCGGGAGCTGCATCTCCCGACGATCGTGCAGGACATCTGCCGAGCCCTGATGGACATCCGCACAGCCACCATGCCGCCCAGCGAGAATGCCCCTGGGAAGCCCCTCTACGAGTTCACCCTCGATGCCGTCACCCGCCCCGATGACCCCTACTACATGACCCGATGGGATAAGTCCCGACCAGTCACGGTAGTGGCGGAGGCGAAGCAGGAGGCGATCAATCGGGCCGACTCACTCCTCGGAGATCCGGGGAGTCACAGTCACTGGGTGTTCCGCACCGTGAACGTTCGGGAGGTGGCCCATGAGTGACGTCAAGCCCGAGTGGGTGGAGAAGGGGGCGAGGGCAGCGTTTGATGATGGATTCATGCGCTACGCCCCAAAGCATGTAGCGCGATGGGATGACGACGAGCACGATGAGGGTATCCGAGAGTCGTGGCGAGTCATTGCCTACGCTGTCCTCGCCGCCGTGGCCGGCGACATCCGCGCCGAGGCGTGGGACGAGGGTTTCGACACTGGCTCGGCACACGGCATCGCCTACCAAGTCGGGGATGACGACGCGCTGCCGTGCCCCAGAGGGGCCAACCCGTACCGCGAGCAGGACGGGGCCGAGTCATGACCCACTACTACCGTGCCCTCGATTTCGAGTCCATCCCCTGCTCCCACTGCGGTGCAGGAGTTGGAGAATCCTGCGTCACCAAACGCGGCAACCTCGCCCGCTACTACGCCGCAACCCAACCTGTCGGGAATCCCGGCATGATCGAACCTCCAAGGAATCCTTCCACGTCCGGCGGTGCGGCATGAGCGTCCATATCTGCCCAGACTGCTGGGCCGCCCAGCACGCCACCGAAACCGTCGGCACACGCTTCAATCCCGACAAGCCGCCACACTTCCGCGCCCTCTCATGGAACCGCGCTGTTGCCGACCCAACCCTCTACAGCAGCCGCGACGAAGCCCGGGCGGCCGCCTGCCGACTCAACCAGGAGACGCCATGACCACCACCACAGCACCACGCACCACCGCACTGATCGAGGACGCCTTGTTCCTCCTCGACGTAGGCGAGCATCCGGAACGCATCTGCCAACGCCTCGGTGTGACCGCATGGAACCTCGAGATCACGCTGCGACGCCACGGCTACCGGGAGCAGGCGCGACCGCTCAGCGCGCTCGTTTGGACTCAACGCAAACGGAGGGCGGCCAAATGATCTCGTTCTTCGTCCCCGGAACCCCGGCACCACAAGGATCAAAGAAACATGTCGGCAACGGTGTGATGATCGAATCATCGAAGCGCCTAGAGCCGTGGCGCGCGGTAGTCGCATGGGCTGCGAAACAGCACATCAAGGCGCCGCGCGCAGGCGCTATCCGGCTCGACCTGCACTTCGTCATGCCCCGCCCCAAATCGCACTTCGGCACAGGCAGGAACGCCGACAGAATCAAACCGACCGCGCCCGACTGCCACACGCAGAAGCCAGACATCGACAAGCTCGAGCGCGCCATCCTCGACGCGCTCACGGGTGTCGCCTACCGCGACGACTCACAGGTCGTGAAAGTCGTGAAAAGCAAACGGTGGATACACTTCGCCGCCGACCCGGCGGGCGTCTACATCACCGTCGAACCACTTGAGGAGCTGGCAGCATGAGTGGGCATCGCGTCATCGTGTTTCGTTCGTGGCATCGCGACGACGGCAGGCAAGTCAGCCCGAACATCTTCACCGGCTACCCCAAGCACGGTACGCCGGTGTGGCATGCGGACTGCATCACCTGCCGTAAGGCGCTGGGTGTCTACAGCAGCGAGGAGGAGGCGAGGCGGGCCGTGTGCGCTGAGCCTCCCGCCGCAAGATATGTGCCTTCACTTGTGGGGCTCCCTGAGCCTGTGGCGACAGTTCGCAGCATGTGGCTCGCCGGGCACACGAGCCGTGAGATCGCCGCAGAGGTCGGGCTATCGCCCAACTACATCCGAAGCATCGCCGCCGGGCTCAAACCGGACGCCCACCGGCTTGACGTCGACGAGCGCGCCAGTGTGTCCCGGCTGCATGCCGAGGCGGCCAAGATCAGAAGGAGGGAGGCGGCATGACCAGCGCTGAGACAGTGATGTGCGCGAACGGTCCGCACCCTGCTGTAGGGCCGCTGCATGACGTCACCCCCGAAGGTGCCGAGCCTCGCCTCATTTGCCACGGGTGTTGGACACTCGGCGGCCTCCTCGACGACCAGCAGCGCAAGACCGCCGCACTCGATGTCTTTTCCGGGCTTGTCAAAACCAAGCGCGAGGGACGAGGCAAGCCGCAGCGACCCAGAAGGATGTGGAAGCCGTGAGGTTCACCATTGAAGCTTTCGGCTGGGTTGCTGACTGCCCGTGTGGTTGGGCCGCATGGTCACCATATAGATCGATCACAGAGCAGGCTGCGATGAGGCATGCGGAGAGGTGTGGTGAGGCGTCGTGACAGCGATTCAAAACCCCTCGTTCGATAACCGTCCAGGCATCTTCGTAGCGAATGAGATGCCAGACAATATCAAGATCGCGGGGCTATCTGATGCCGCTTTTCGCTTGCTGATTCGTGCCTGGTGCTACTCGTCTCGAGTCCATTCTGACGGCGTGATTCCGGACGCAATTTGGCGCGAGATGGGCACAGCGAAAGCACGTGAAGAACTGATGCAGCCACCAGTGCTCGCCACCAACCGGGAGCCCCTAATCAAGGCGATCAAGGGCGGTGTGGTCTGTCACGACTACCTTGCTCACAATCGGTCTGCCGATGAGGTAAAGACCGTTGCCAAGTCCAAGTCAGCGGGTGGAACTCTCGGCGCTCACATGCGTTGGCATGTTGCCCGCAGACGCTTCGAGCGTTCCTGCAAGCACTGTCAAGAGGAGGGCTACGTTGACTGATCAGCGGATAGGACTACCTATGGGATATGCCATAGGACTACCTATAACAAACGCATTGGGATACCTAATGGGACTCCCCATGGGACCCACTATGGCAAAACGATGGCTATGCGATAGCACTAACACTGACACTGACACTGGCACTGTATTTTCTTACTCTGGTCAGGCTCCTCACTCTCATCTGTGCGTAGCGAAAACGGCATGGCATGAAACGTCACTCAAGTACGCGCGCGAGGTCATGCCATGAGTGAAAATCTCGAGAACACGACGAGCGATCGCGGGCTGAAATGCGTCGCGTGGTTGATGCACGAGATCCGGCCTGAGTGGGAGTTCAACGGCTGCCTGGCGGTGGTGCGGCGTGCCGCTGTGGGTCGCAGCATCGCTGAGGTTGCTCGGGCAGCGCTGTGGTTCGCGACGCATCGCACCTCGCAGTGCACGCCCGCGATGCTCGCTGAGGACGGGGCGCATTGGCATCTCGACGACGAGCGTGGGCCGCTGCCAGCGAAGCCCCGGTGCCTCACCGAGCCGCCACGAGATCCCGTGCCACCAGAGCGCATTCGTGAGATTCGACAGCAAGCACGACAAGGAGAAACCAAGTGACTACCCCGACCGTTGACGAAGTGCTCCGCTACCTCGCCGAGCTACCGGACATGTGCGCGCTACTGCCTGAGGCTGCCATCGTGCGCACGCCGCGCGGCGAAGGCTCACGCAGCGTGTCTGGCCCGAGGCCGCCGCTGCGTCTCGACGTGCTGCACCTGCTCGACACTCGCGACAAGGGTTGGGCGTTCGATGTGCCGCCCGATCCTGACCGCACTGTCTCTTATACACATCTCCGAGCCCACGAGACGTCCTGGATAATCTC
>NZ_CAMYFI010000004.1 GCF_947255005.1 uncultured Tessaracoccus sp.
CTCCTCGAAACCGGCGGATTCAGACCCCGATTACACCCTCAAATACGATGAGCCCCTTCACCTCATCTGCGTACGGATTTTGAAGTTTCGCGACGGGTGATGGAGGCCGGGGGTTTCGATACGCGAGCTTCGCTCGCTACTCAACCACCGGCAAGAGGTGACCGCTCACCTCCCCGGCCGTCGAGTAGGGCCGAAGGCCCGTATCGAGACGCAGTGGCGGGTTTCGATACGCCCGCTGCGCGGGCTACTCAACCACCGGTGGTCTCCGGGTTTCGACAAGTCCGCTTCGCGGGCGGCTCAACCACCGGGATAGACCAAGCCCCGGCTAGAAGCCGAGTTTGCCGAGTTGTTTGGCGTCGCGCTGCCATTCTTTGAGCACCTTGACGTGCAGGTGAAGGTGGACGCGGGTTCCAAGCAGTTTGTTGATTTGCAGCCGGGCTGCGGTGCCGATCTCTTTCAGTCGGCTGCCGCCCTTGCCGATGATGATGCCCTTCTGAGAGTCACGCTCGACGACAATGCTGGCGTACACGTCGCTCAGAGGCTTGTCCTCGGGACGGCCTTCGCGCGGCACAACCTCGTCGATCATCACCGCGATGGAGTGGGGGAGCTCGTCGCGCACCCCTTCGAGCGCAGCTTCTCGGATGAGCTCCGCCATGAGCGTTTCCTCGGGCTCGTCGGTGATTTCGCCATCGGGGTAGTACACGGGGCCAGCGGGAAGCAGCTGGAGGAGCGTGTCAGCGACGGTGTCTATCTGCTCCCCAGATGTCGCGGACACCGGCACGATCGCTTCCCACTCGATGCCGAGCTCCAGCGCGAGCTCGTTCGCCGCGGCGATGCGCTGCAGCACGTGTGGCTTCGGCACAAGATCGATCTTCGTGATCAGTGCGAGAAGTTTCGGCGGGTCCGTGAGCCCCTGAATCTCCTGCAGGATGTGTTGATCGCCCGGACCGATTTTTTCGTTGGCAGGCATGCAAACGCCGATCACATCCACTTCGGCCCAGGTGTCGTAGACGAGCGCGTTCAGCCGCTCCCCGAGCAGCGTGCGGGGCTTGTGGAGCCCCGGCGTGTCGATGAGGATTAGCTGGCCGTCGTCGCGGGTGATGATGCCGCGGATCGCGTGGCGCGTGGTCTGCGGCTTCGACGAAGCGATGGCAATCTTTTGCCCGACGAGCGCATTGGTGAGCGTCGATTTTCCTGCGTTGGGTCTACCCACGAAGCAGGCGAAACCGGAGCGGTGGTTATTCGTCGTCGCTGTGCTCATCTTCGGTGTCTTCCTCCTTGGGCAGTTGCCGCACGAGCACCGTCGCGACTTGGTGGCGACGCCCCATCGTGCGGTCTGCGATCATCTCGATGCCCTCGTACACGGCTTTCGATCCGGAGATCGGCACCAGATCGAGTTGCTTGGCCATAAGGCCCCAGACGGTGTCCACGTCTTCGTCGTCGAGGTTGAGGTCGAACAGCTCCCCTAGGTCGCTGACAGATAGCCGAGACGACACGCGATAGCGGCCATCGCCCAGATCCACCACGTTCGGAACCTCCTGGTCGTATTCGTCAACGATTTCGCCGACAATCTCTTCCAGAATGTCTTCGATGGTGGCTAGACCGGACGTGCCGCCGAACTCGTCGACGACGATCACCATGTGCGAATGGTTGCGCTGCATCTCTTGCAGCAGCTCAGAGACGGGCTTGGAGTCTGGGCAGAATTCCGCCGTGCGCATCACTTCACTCACGGTCTCGCCGCGCTCCGCGTCGGGGTAATCAAAGATGCGTTTGGTGACGTCCTTGATGTAGACAATGCCGCGGATGTCGTCGAGCCCCTCCCCTACCACCGGGATACGCGAGAAGCCGGAACGCAGCGCCAAGCTGATGAGCTGCCGCAGCGTGTGGTTCTCCTTGATGAACACCATGTCGGTGCGGGGAACCATCACTTCCTTGACGAAGGTGTCATCGAGGCCAAACACCGAGCGCACCATCTTCGACTCGCTGTCTTCGATCACCTCATGCTCTTCAGCGACGGAGACCATGTCCAGGAACTCTGCCTCGTTGGCGAACGGCCCGTCGGAGTAACCGCGCCCCGGCGTCAACGCGTTGCCGATGAGCACCATGAGCTGCGCAACAGGGCTGAAGATAGTGGTCAGCACGCTCACGGTCGCACCGAAAATCTTGAGCGTGCGGAACGGGTTCTGGCGTCCCAATGTGCGCGGCGCCACACCCCACAGGATGAACGATACGACGAGCATGATGGCGACGGTGAGCAGCACACGCAGCCAGTCAGCACCAAAGGACGCGTGAATCAGGAGCCCGACGAGTGTGATCGACGAGATCTCCAACAACATGCGTGCAAACATGACGGAGTTCACCGTCGGTGCCGGGTCCTGTGCGATCAGTGCGATGCGCTCATGCGCCTTCGACGGTTGTTCCGCGACGAGGCGCTCGGCCTTGCCCTTCGTCGTCACCGCCACCGCGGCTTCGATGGCAGCGAGCAGGCTTGCCAAAATAGCGAAGATCAGTGCGAGCGTCAGCTCGATCCATTGGGTTTGCGAGAACATCAGGCAGCATCCTCTGCACGGGTTGACATGGGTTCGGGCTTGACCAGCCGCCATACTACGCCGACGCCCAGAACAATCATGCCAATCAGCATCGACCAGATGGGCAGCGTAACGACGAATACGAGGCAGGTGGCAGCACCGAGCACCTGCCAGGCGCGGTGATAACGGCGGTGCTGCCCCGTCTGCGTATAGGCGGCGACGTTCGCCACGAAGTAGTACAGCAACACACCAAACGACGAGAACCCGATGGCGCCGCGAAGGTCGGCCAGCATCAGGACGACACTGAGTACGATGGCGACGGTCAGTTCAATCCTGTGCGGGGTTTGGAACCGCTGGCTGGTGTGGCTGAACCATCCGGGCAGGTCGTGGGTGCGAGCCATCGCCAACCAGGTGCGCCCGATGCCCGACAGCAGGCCCAAGAGCGCACCCGCGCTCGCCGCCGTCGCGCCGATAATCAAGATGGTCTTCTGCACCAGATGGTCACCGACGAGCAACGTCAGCGGGGCTGGGCTGTCAGCCAGTGCGGCAAGACCCACCCTGGCCACCAACGTCCACGCGATGAGTGCGTAGAGCACGAGCGTAATGGTGAGCGCTCCAACGATGGCTCGGCGAATGTTGCGCTCGGGGTCGATCACTTCCTCGCCCATCGTCGCGATGCGCGCATAGCCGGCAAAGGCGAAGAACATGAGGCCGGCGCTTTGCAGCACGCCGTACGGGGTCGCGCCCACCCACTTGAAGCTCGCCGAGGTGGGCGGCGAAATCCACCCCGTGGCCAATGCTGTCACGATGCCGATGAGCGCGATGATCACGAGCAATTTGGCTGCCTGGGCGGTGCGGGTGGCGCCCAGAATGTTGATGAGCACCATGAGCCAGACGATGCCCACCGCAATGGGTTTGGCCCACCCCTCGGGTGCCCAGTACGACGAGAACACCATCGCCATCGCTGCCGCGGACGCGGTCTTCCCGATGACGAAGCACCATCCAGCAAGGTAGCCGGGCCATTCACCGAGGCGTTCGCGCCCGTAGACGTAGGTGCCGCCAGCCGACGGGTACTGCGCGGCCAGCTGCGCGGAGCTGGTGGCGTTGCACCAGGCCGCGAACGCGGCGAGCACGAGGCCGATGACGAGTCCGCTGCCCGCAGCAGCGGCGGCCGGACCCCACACCGCGAAGACGCCAGCTCCCACCATCGACGCCACACCGATCGCGATGGCATCGCTCAGCTTGAGCTGTCTCGCCAGTTGGCTCATCGAGCACGCTCCAAGCCCCATGCTTGGATGATCTTGTCGTTGAGGCCGAACATGATGGCTTTCTCTTCAGGCTCCGCGTGGTCGTGCCCCAGCAGGTGCAGCAGCCCGTGAATGAGCAGATACTCGGCTTCTTCGTCGGGTTGGCGCCCGTTCTCCGCGGCTTGGCGCTGCGTGACCGCCGGACACAGCACGATGTCGCCGAGCATTCCGAGCGGCGGATCTTCGTCGTCGGAGGGTTCGCGCAGCTCGTCCATGGGGAAGCTCATCACGTCGGTCGGCCCAGGCAGATCCATGAAGCGTTCGTGGTAGTCAGCCATGGTTTGCTCGTCGACAAGGAGGATGGAGAGGTCGGCTTGGGGATGAATGCGCAGCCGATCGAGAGCGAAGCGCGCCAAGCGCACGAGGCCCTGTTCGTCGGCCTCCATGCCGGATTCGTTGTTGAGGTCGATCACTTCCGCTTCGCCCTTCGCGCGTCCTGCGCAGAGTCGTACTCGTCGTAGGCTGCGACGATCTTGCCCACCAGTCGGTGACGCACCACGTCGCGGGCTGTGAGATTACAAAACGCGATGTCGTCCACCCCGTCGAGGATGCCTTGCACCAGCTGCAGCCCGGAGCGCGCGCCGCCAGGAAGGTCGATCTGGGTGACGTCACCGGTGACGCAGATCTTCGAGCCGAAGCCCAGCCGGGTGAGGAACATCTTCATCTGTTCGGCAGTGGTGTTTTGGGCCTCGTCCAAGATGATGAACGCGTCGTTGAGAGTGCGCCCGCGCATGTAGGCCAGGGGTGCCACCTCAACCACGCCCGAGGTGAGCAGCTTAGGCACGGAATCTGGCTCCACCATGTCGTGCAGCGCGTCGTAGAGCGGGCGGAGGTAGGGGTCGATCTTGTCGCTGAGCGTGCCGGGCAGGAAGCCAAGTTTCTCGCCCGCCTCGATAGCGGGCCTAGTGAGGATGATGCGATTCACCTGCTTGCTCTGCAGGGCCTGCACCGCTTTCGCCATAGCCAGGTACGTCTTGCCCGTTCCGGCGGGGCCAATGCCGAACACGATGGTGTGGCGATCGATCGCGTCGACGTAACGCTTCTGGTTCAGCGTCTTGGGCCGCACTGTGCGCCCGCGTGAGCTGACGATGCCCTGAGTGAGCACGTCCGACGGCGACTCGTTCTCGGCGGTCATCGTGACGACGCGCTCCACGGTTTCCGGGGACAGCCCCTGGCCGGTTCGGAGAATCGCAATGAGCTCGCTGACCACGTCGTTTGCCTTGGTCACGGCTTCTGCCGACCCAGTGAGTGTGATCTCAGAGCCTCGCACGTGCACGTCGGCTTCAAGCAATGATTCGAGCATGCGCAAATTCTCGTCGCTGGGGCCGAGAATACTGATCATGTCGATGGATGGTGGAACACCGACGGTGCGGGTTCCGGGCAACTGATGCAGGGGATTCAGGGGGCTGGCCTTCCGACGTGGCCCGACGTCGTTCATCGGGCATGCTCAGCTTAGCCGTCGACGATGGTTCAGTCATCACTCGTTTCGTCGTCTTCGTCAATGATGTGCATCGCCGCTTCCTCCGCCGATGCTGCTCCTCCACTGATTCCCATCTCTCTACCGACGTTGTGATCGTCGCCGACGACCAACCTCCCGGCGCGCTGCTTGCCTACCTCGCGGTCTTCAAACAAGGGGTTCCATTTGCCTCCGAGCTTCTGGGGGTCATGCTCGGGCTCTTCCTGCTTAGCGCGCATGTCGATGCTCTCACCTTGCCGCATCTCTGCGGCCGTGGTGCCGTATCCCATGCCTGGGCCCCAGTTGTCCGGCAGGATGTAGCCCTCATCCAGCACGTCATCCACGCCGCGATCAATCAAGGTATCGCCAGCCTGGAGCTGGTCGAGTTCGCCGTCGTTACGTTCCGATGCTTCATTGCCTTCCATGCACCAAGTCTCCCATCTTTCTCTCCCTTCCGGGCTGGGCACGCAAAGAAAGTCAAAGGAGATCAACTACCATCTCTCCGGTGACAGATACTCAATTCGCCCAGCATGGTCGAGGACACTACGACATCATCGCCGTCGCGTTCGTCGGCCTCCTGCTGATCTCCAACGTTGCCGCTACGAAGCTTATTCAATTCGGCCCCGAGGTGAACGTCCTGGGCTTCCCTGTGCTGCCTCTCATCACCGATGGTGGCGCCATCTTGTTTCCGCTCGTCTACGTGATCGGCGACGTGCTGGCCGAGGTGTACGGTATGAAGGGTGCGCGTCGGGCGATTCTGATGGGCTTCGTCATGGCCGCGCTGGCGTCGGTGACCTTCCTGCTCGTCGGCATCGCCCCACCGGCGGCGGACTGGCCGAATCAGGAGGCGTTCGAGGCTGTTTTGGGCTTCGTGCCGCGCATCGTGCTGGCGAGCCTGTGTGGCTACCTCGTTGGCCAGCTTCTCAACGCCTGGGTGCTGGTGAAGATTAAGGCACGTACTGCAGAGAAGGGCTTGTGGGCGAGACTGCTGGGTTCCACGCTGGTGGGTGAAGCCGCGGACACCACGGCGTTTTGCCTCATCGCGTTTTACGGCGTCATCACCGGCGGCACGATGATCAACTACATCCTCGTCGGCTACATCTGGAAGGTACTCATCGAGGTGCTCGTCATGCCGATCACCTACCAGGTCATCAAACTCGTGAAACGCTACGAGCCGAGTTACGTAACAGCCAGCTGAAGCCTGACTGGAAGGTACGCTTACCGCGAGTAGAAACGTCCGAGGAACTCGTCGCGAAACTCGTGAAACCGGCCCTGCTGCATCGCAAGACGAATATCGTCGACGAGCCGTACGGTGAACCGTTCGTTGTGGATGGTGGCGAGCGTCGAAGCCAGCATCTCCTTCGCCTTGAACAGGTGATGCAGGTAGGCGCGGGTGTAGTGCTGACAGGTGTAGCAATCGCACCCGTCTTCGAGGGGGACAAAGGATCGACGATGCTTGGCAGTGTTGACGTTGTATCGGCCGTCGGCGGTGTAGATCGCCGCGTTTCGGGCCACGCGGGAAGGGTTGACGCAGTCGAATGTGTCTGCGCCGGCCTCCACCGCCGCGAAGAGGTCGTCAGGCTCTGAGATGCCCAGCAAATGGCGGGGTTTGCCTTCCGGCAATTCATCCACCATCCAGCCGATAATCTCCCCCATGCGCTGCTTCTCCAACGCTCCGCCCAGGCCAAACCCGTCGAACATCTGCCCATCGACATCGAGCCCCGCCAATCCACGCGCGGCCTGGCGTCGCAAGTCCTCGTACTGGGCGCCCTGGATCACCCCAAACAGCGCTTGATACGGCTTGTCAGCACGCATCTGAGTGAGGCGACGGTGCTCGCGCAAGCACCGCTCGGCCCACCGATGCGTGCGCTCCACCGACTTCTCCTGATACTCACGCGTATTCATGAGAGTCGTGAGCTCATCGAAGGCAAACATGATGTCAGCGCCCAGCTGATGCTGGATGTTCATGGACACCTCGGGCGTGAACCGATGCAGGTCGCCGTTGAGGTGAGACACGAACGTGACCCCATCCTCATCAACGTGGGCACGGCGCTGCTTGCCGTCGGCAATGACATCGTCGTTCTGAAGCCCAGTGGTGTCCATGGCGAGCACCTTCTTGAAGCCTGCCCCCAAGCTCATCACCTGGAAGCCGCCCGAATCGGTAAACGTCGGGCCCGGCCAGTTCATGAACGGCGACAACCCACCAGCTTCATCGACGATGTCCGCTCCCGGCTGCAGGTAGAGGTGATACGCATTCGCCAGCACGGCCTGCGCACCCAATTCGCGAACGGTCTCAGGCAGCACCGCCTTCACCGTCGCCTTCGTACCCACGACGATGAACGCGGGCGTCTCGATGTCACCATGCGGCGTGTGGATCGTGCCGGTACGCCCGCCGCAGCCCTCGATGCGGGTGCCTACGTCGAACGAAAAACTCACAACAACTCCAATTGTCCAAGCGCCACAGCCCCGGCCGTCGACGTGCGCAACACGTGGTCGGCGATGCGCACCGGCTGCGCGCCAGCCGCGACGAGCACGTCGAGCTCATCAGGCGCGATACCGCCCTCCGGCCCGACGACCACCGCAACATCACCTTCCACCGCCACGTCGCGAATGTGCTGCGAGGCATCCTCGTGCAGCACCAACACCGTCGAGACGTCGCCGAGCACGTCGGGCAACTGCTTGGTCGTCGCAAACGACACCTCAGGGATGCTGAACCGCCGTGACTGCTTCGACGACTCCCTCGCCGTGGCTTCCCATCTCGCGAGGGCCTTGTCGCGTCGCTCTGCCGGCCACCGCACGATGGAGCGGTCCGCCTGCCAGGCGATGATCCGCGAAGCGCCCATTTCGGTGAGCATCTGCACCGCGAGTGTAGAGCGGTCGCCTTTCGCGAGCGCCTGCACAGCGGTGACCCGCCGACGAGGTTCTTCGCGTCGCACCGCTTCCACGGTGACGGTGAGCGTCGTTTTCGTACATTCGACGACGCTGCCCTCAATACCGAGGCCCTTGCCGTCGGCAACGAGCACTTGCTCCCCTATCTCGACGCGCTTGACTGCTGCGTGACGAGCTTCGTCTCCCTCGACCATGACCTGATCCCCCACCTGGGGGTTATCGAGGTGCGCGAGGAACAGCGCCCCTGTCATGACTACTTATCTCCGCGTAACCAGCCGAACAGGCCGCCGTGTTTCCCCTTGTCGACGATGGGTTCGCCCTTCGTCTCGTCCCTCGCCTCGGCAAGCTTCCGGAGCAGATCACGCTGGTGATCGTCGAGCTTCGTCGGGGTCTGCACCAAGAACGTGATGCCGAGTTCACCTCGTCCGCCGCCGCGCAGCCGCGGGACGCCCCGATCTTTAAGCGCAATGCGGGTACCCGACTGCGTGCCCGCCGGAATCTCCACCTCGACGGTGCGGTCGGCCGGGTCGGAACCCTCCCATTCGGCTTCCAGCGTGGGCAGGGTGAGCGTCGTCCCGAGCGCCGCGGCGGTCATCGGGATGCGCACGACCTCTTCCAGGTTGTCGCCATCGCGTCGGAAGTTCTCATGATCTGCGACGTGGATCTCCACGTAGAGATCACCAGCAGGCCCACCGCCTGGGCCCACGTCGCCTTGTGACTGGAGGTGAATGCGGTTCCCGGTCGAGACACCCGCCGGCACCTTGAGCGTGATCGTGCGCTGGCTTGCGACGCGCCCCTCCCCAGAGCACTCGGTGCACGGGTGCGGAATGACGGTGCCATACCCGCGGCATTCGGGACAGGCCTGCGAGGTACGGATGTCGCCGAGGAAGCTGCGCTGCATCTGGATGATCTCGCCCTGGCCGCCACAGATCTTGCACTCGACCGGCTCGGAACCGTCCTGCCCGCCGTGCCCGGAGCACTGGGGGCAGACGACAGCCGAGTTGAGCTTGATCGTCTTCTTCGTGCCAAATACCGCCTCGTGCAGCTTGATCTGCGCTGAGATGAGCTTGTCGCGCCCTTGGCGCACACGCGACCTCGGGCCGCCGTGCCCACCCTGGCCGCCGAACATGGCGTCCACCAAGTTGGTGAAGTCGAACCCTCCGGCAAACCCGCCGCCGAAGCCCGAGAACCCAGCGCCACCGCCACCAGCCTGACGCGGGTCTCCCCCGCGGTCGAAGATGGAGCGCTTGTTCGGGTCGCTCAGCACCTCGTAGGCCTCGCTGAGTTCCTTGAACTTGTCAGCGGCCTCAGCGTCGTCGGGGGCGACGTCCGGGTGCACCTTCATCGCCTTGCGGCGGTAGGCCTTCTTGATCTCCTCCGCCGACGCATCTCGGGAGACGCCCAGAATGCCGTAGTAATCCTTCGTGCTCACAGTTGCTAGATCAACCTTCCATGAGGAATCGACTCACGTAACGTGCCACCGCACGCACCGATGCAATGGTTGCGGGATAGTCCATACGCGTCGGACCAACCACGCCAAGGCTCGCCCCCAGATTGCCCGCCTGCCCATACCCGCTGGCCACCAAACTCGTCGACTGGAAACCGTCGGCGGTGTTCTCTTCACCGATCCGGACGGTCACGTCGTCGCCAGCAGCCTCGCTCAGCAAGCGCAGAAGCACCACCTGCTCCTCCAGCGCTTCAAGCAGCGGGCGGAGATTGCGCTCGAATGGAACGCCCGCCAGGTTCGGCACTCCCGCGACCACCACCTGCGCAGCTGGTTCGGCAGCGAGCAGCTGCAGCGTCGTCGCGATGATGTTCGCTGCAATGGGGCGATACTCCGGGCGGATGGAATCCATCTGACTAGCGAGCGCATCGGCCGCTTCCGCAGGCGAGCGTTGCATGACGCTACCGACGATCACGTTCCGCAGCTCCGAGAGCGCCTCGGGATCCACGAACCCGACATCCACCACTTCCTGGTCAACACGCCCAGCCGCGGTGACGATGATCACCATCACCCGCTCCGGCGACAGCGCCACGAGTTCGACGTGGCGGATCTGGCCGCGCTGCGTCACGGGGTACTGGACGATCGCCACCTGGTGGGTGAGCTGCGCCAGCAGCCGCACGGTACGCCCCATGAGGTCATCCATGCCGGCCGTGCCGTCGAGGAACGAAGCGATGGCGCGTCGCTCCGCCGTCGACAGCGGTTTGATGCTCGCCAGTCGATCGACGAAGAGGCGATAGCCCTTGTCGGTGGGGATACGGCCCGCGCTCGTGTGCGGCTGGGTGATGTACCCCTCCTCTTCGAGGACGGCCATATCGTTGCGCACCGTTGCTGCCGAGACCTTCATCTGATGGCGCTCCACGAGCGCCTTCGACCCGACGGGCTCGCGGCTGGCAACATAGTCCGTCACGATCGCCTTCAATACATCCAGCTTTCGGTCGTCGAGCATGTCACCTCCTAGCACTCACAACAGGCGAGTGCCAGCCTACCCCTCTTCCCAAGATGGTTGAAATGCGTCGCGTGCCGACCCCGCGGGCCACATGGCAGCCGGGTGTCCGATGAGAAAACTGCAAAACTCGCCAACAGTTGGCCCAACACCCCGGTTTTGGGCAAGTTCCGAGCCACTGTTGGCGAGTTTTGCAGTTTTTATCCGGCATCCCCTCAGTGTGCTCGAGGTCCTTGGCGTCGTGGCTTAGGCTCAGGCGCATGGAGATTTCGTGGAGTGAGGTTGCCGACAGGGTTTGGGTCACGACGGTAGATCCGGATGCCGCGAACGTCACGCTCATCGCCGGCGACGACAGCGCCATGCTCGTCGACGCGGGAGGCACCGCCGACGTCGGCGCAGCGCTGCTCACCTCGGCACGCACGCTGGTGACGGTGCCCGTCGAGACCGTCGTCATCACTCATCACCACGCCGATCACTGGCACGGCCTCGCCGGCATGTCCGACGTAGAAACCATTGCGCACGAGTGCATCGTCGACGACACCACCCCCGCCGAACTCCGTCCCACCACGGTGATCAGCGTGCTCAAGGGCATCCAGCTGGGTGAGCGCTTCGTCGAGATCGCGCACTTCGGCAAGGCACACACGCAGTCCGACCTCGTGGTCGTCGTTCCATCGGCGGACGTGATTATCGTGGGCGACCTCGTCGAAGACGAGCCCCAGTTCGACGAAACCACCCAGTTCGACACCTGGCCGCTCACCCTCGACGGCGTGCTCACCTCGTCGAAACCCAGCACCGTGGTCATCCCTGGGCATGGCCCCGTCACCAACCGCGACGCCGTCATCGATTGCGCCGGGCGCCTCGCCGATATGTTCACCACAGCCTCGACGCTGATGCAGCAAGGCGTGCAGCTCGAGCAGCTCTACGAATCCGCCGAGCGGTGGGCATTCTCAGAACCCACCGTGCGTCAGGCCCTGCCGTTGTTGGTGGACGAACTGGCCTCGCGCGGCGTCGTCCCACGAAAGCAGTTGCCCATCCGGGGCGTCTAGCTCAGCGGTCCCACCCTTCCGCGACGAGGTCCCACACACGCTCCGAGCGCGCGGCGAGCAGTCCCTTGCCGCGGCTGGCAGCTGAGTACTCTTCCCCGTTCAACATGCGCCCGGTTCCTCCGATTTCGGTGAGCATGAGGCAGCCGACAAGGTGATCCCACGGGTGCGCATTGTTGTAGTACATGAAATCGATCTCGCCCGATACCGCCATCGGGTAGTCGAAGCAGGCCGCACCGGAGCTGCGGCCCATGGGCTCGTGTCGGCCGCCCCCATCGTGGCCGAGCCACCGCTGCTGCCCCGTAACCCCCTTCGGTTGTTCCCGTTCGGGCTGAGCCTCGACGGGCAGGCCATTCATGAGCACCTGCCCCGACCCAGCCTCGACGGTGTACATGCGCTCGTATTGCGGCTGCCAGATCCAGCCGCGCGTAGTGACGCCGTCGCGCACTTCGGCGAGCATGACGCCGTGCTCGCGCTTGCCGTTCACGAAGTTCCTCGTGCCGTCGATCGGGTCGATCACGAACGCGTGCGGTGCCGACGCGAGCTCGTCGAGCGTCGATGCGCCGAGGAACACGCCCTCTTCACCGACGATCAGCGCACTCGGGAACGCTTCCTTCAGCAGGCCGGCGAGGTGGCGCTCCGCTTCGCGATCCGCGACGGTGACGAAGTCGCCCGGCTCCTTCTCGTCGATCTCCGCGTCCGCCAGCTGCCGAAACCGCGGGTTGACCACCGCGTCGGCTGTGTCTTTGAGCATTGCCGCAATGCCGTCGATGTCCATGCTGGCAACTGTAGCGAACGCGGGTTAGACGTCGATGTGGTCCTGAGTGACGAAGTCGATGAGGCGTTCGACGATCGTGTTGAGCTGCGGCTCCAAGTCGCGCCAACTGTTGGCCCTGGCGAGAATCGCTTGCCAGCCGCGTGCCACGTCGCGCTGATCGTCGTGCGGCAGCCCGAGCGCAGCCAGCGTGCCCTTCTTGAAATCAACGTCCATGGGCACGTCGGGCCAGGCCTTGCGGCCGACGCGCTCCGGCTTCACGGCTTGCCAGATGTCGATGAACTCGTGTCCGAGCACCAGTACGCAATCCTCGTGGCCGCCGGCGTACACCTGTTTCACGATGCGTGATTCCTTGGACCCAGGCACCAGATGGTCGACGAGCACCCCCAGCCTCCTGCCCGGTTCCGGCCGGAACTCGTCGACGATGGCGGGGAGATCGTCGATGCCACCCAGATACTCCACGACGACGCCGACGTGGCGCAGGTCGTCGCCCCAGACCTTTTCCACCAGCTCGGCGTCGTGGCGTCCCTCGACGTAGATACGGCTGGGTAGCGCCACCTTCGCTGGCTCTGGAGCGTCACTCGCACGCGATCCGGACGCGGTGTACTTGGGCTTCTTCGTTCCTGCGCGCAGCGGCGGCTGCAGGGCGACGGGCTCCCCCTCCAGCAAGAACCCGGCACCGAACGGGAATCCGCGACGCTTCCCCTTGCGGTCTTCTAGCAACACCACGCCGTTCTCCCACCCGACGACGGCGCCGCAGAAGTCGTCGAATTCGAGCACCACGTCGAGTTCGACGGGCACGTTCCTGGTCTTCATCATGTGGGAACGCTGCCAGCCGGGCGCGAGGACGTCACGGGAGTATCGGTTCACGGCTGGCGACCCTACCGAACATGGCTTGTGGCGCCCCGGAGCCACTCCGAGACGCCACAAGTTGAGAGGTGTGAGACTTCAGCGAAGCTCAAGTCGACGCTGCACGCTCACCAAGGTCTGCCAGAACATCGCCACAGTGATGACAACGGTTCCGATCACCACGACAACAGGAAGGCCCGCCGACGTGTCACCCATGTCGGTGAGCAGTGGCGAAACCCAGAGCCAGGTTTTATCCAGCACGTCGTACACCGGAGGGATCAGAAACAACCCGACCCCGATCAGCTGCATCGCCACGTAGACAATGATGTAGACGACGACCGGCCCGAAGCCTCCCGACTTGTTGATCCACGCCTCGCTGCCGATCACAACGGCGAAGTAGACCTGCGCGAGCATGCTGAGATAGGAAAGCAGCACGATTGTCAAGACGATCACGCCCACATCGAGACGATCACGGAAGAACGCTGCGGTGGCCAAGGTCACCTGCTCCAGGCTGATACCGCCGAGGGCAGCGTCTGCCTTTCCGATAATCCACAGGGACGAGGCGCAGACCGCGAGAGACATCAGGCTCACCAGGCTGGCCCAGAGAAACTTGGTGGCGATCAGCGTGGAGTTCTTCACGGGAACGGTGAGCTCGAAGTATCCCCGTCGGCCGAATGTGCTGCGGTAGAGATGTATCCCGAGGTACAGCTGCACGGCGAACGGCAGTGCAGCTACCGCGATGATCCCCACGACAATCGGCACTCCCGCAACAACGCCTGAGATGTGGGCGGCTCCGTACGAGATCAGCGCGAGCAGGAGGGTGAAGCCCCAACCCAGGGCTATCGCCCACTTAGTTCGGATGAATTCGTATTTCAGTACTGTTCCGACCATTGGTAAACCTCCCTGAAGAGTTGGTCCATGCTTTTGCCATATTCGGTGCGTAGATCGTCGACGGCACCCTCAATGAGCACCTGTCCGTAGCGCATCATGATGACTCGGTCGAGCACGGGTTCGATGTCGGCGATCAGATGGGTAGAGATGAGCACGAGCGAATCCGGTTCGAGGTTGCGCACGATGGCGCGCAGAATCACGTCGCGGGCTGCCGGATCGACGCCTGAGATGGGCTCGTCGAGGAGAAACACCTTGGCGTCACGGCTCATGGCAAGCGCGATCTGCACCTTCTCGCGCATGCCTTTGGACAGTTGCGAGAGCTTTATCTGGGGCTCTAAGCGGAAGAATTGGAGGAGATTGTCGAATTTCGCCCGGTTGAAGTCGTCGAAGTAATCGTCGTATTGCTGGGCGCAGAATCTGATCTTGTCGCCATCGGCGAGGAAGCTCTCGTCGGGGAGGAAGCTCACTTTCGCCTTCGATGCCGGGCCGGGGCATTCACCCGCGACGGTGACGTCGCCGTCGTAGCGAACAATGAGGCCGGCGAGCACTTTGAGCAGCGTGGTCTTGCCGCAGCCGTTTTCTCCGAGGAGCCCGACGACGTTACCCTCGTCGAGGCTGAACGAGAGGTTGTTGAGCGCGGGAAATGCCCCGTACTTCTTCGTGAGTGATTGCACTTGGATGGCTTTCATGATTGCTCACCTTCCAGTTGTCGCCATCGTTGCTTCAATAACTCCAACGCTCTGGCTTGCTGCATGCCGAGCCCTTGGGCACGACGCACAAACTCGTCGGCGTGGCTAGTGGCCACGCGTTCGCGAAGCTCGTCGATCACGGTGACGTCGTCGGTGACGAACCGCCCTTTCGTGCGATCCGGCACAGTGACGCCCATGCGGTCAAGCTCGCCCATAGCGCGTTGGATGGTGTTGGGGTTGACCCCGAGTTCAACGCCGAGATCGCGAACGCCGGGCAGTTTGCTCCCCGCGGGCCACTGGCCCGTGACGATTCTGCGCGAGCATTCATCCACCAACTGCAACCAGATGGGCGAGGAATTGTCGAACTGCATTCCTGCACCTCCTGTATTGCTGTACTAGATGCTTAATACAGTAAGACAGTGGAGCTGCGCTGTCAACACCTCGAAGCAAAAAAGTGCCTATCAGTCGAGTAGGTCGCGGATGATCCCGTCGGCCAGCAGGCGCCGTCGCACGATCAGCCGCCCGTCAACGACATCGACCAGCCCTCGCGCTGCCATCGAAGGAATGCGCGCACGCTCCGACGGCGTCAGAACGCTGAGCGGGAGCCCGTCGGCCAACCGAAGCTCCAGCAGCACCCGTTCGACGCGGCGGTCCTCCGCCGTGAGCACCTCGCGCCCTTGCGCCGGCGACTTGCCTGCGGCCAGGGCGTCCGCGTAGGCGCGCGGGTGTTTTCGGTTCCAGAATCGAACGCCGCCGACGTGACTGTGCGCGCCCGGGCCAATGCCCCACCAGTTCGCACCTTTCCAATAGGCGATGTTGTGCCGGCACTCGCCGCCGGGCAGCGCCCAGTTGCTGGTCTCGTAGTTGTGGAAACCGCGTGCGGTCAGGAACTCGTCGGCAATCATGTATTTATCGGCGAGATCGTCCTCGTCGGGCATAGCCAGCTCGCCCTTGCGCACCCGCAAGGCAAGCCGTGTCCCCTCTTCGACGATGAGCGAGTAGGCGCTGACGTGGTCGACGGGGGTGTCGGCCACCGCGTCGAGGCTTCGTCGCCAATCGTCGAGCGACTCCCCCGGCGTGCCGTAGATGAGATCGAGGCTGACATGCTCGAACCCGGCCTCCGACGCCCAGTGTGCCGCATCCAGGCCACGACCGGGGCTGTGCTGTCGATCAAGCACCCTCAAAACGTGCGGCACCGACGACTGATACCCCAGCGAGATGCGCGTGAATCCGCCGTCGCGCAGCGCCTGGAAGTAGCTCGGATCAACGCTCTCCGGGTTCGCTTCCGTCGTGATCTCCGCGTCGGCGGCTATCGGGAAGCGCTCCCGGATCGCGTCGAGCAGCCCGACGAGCTCCCCCGGCGGCAGCATCGTCGGGGTGCCTCCGCCAAAAAACACCGTGCGAACCACCTGAGGGCCAAGCACGCGACGTGCCAAGTTGAGCTCCGCGCGGGCAGCGAACAGGTAGGCGTTCGGCGACATCGCCCCAAGCTCTGCAGCGGTGTAGGTGTTGAAGTCGCAGTAGCCGCAGCGCGACTTGCAAAACGGCACGTGCACGTACAACGACACCGGGGCGTCGACGTCGGTACCGGGTGGGAGTGAACCGTCGCTGGGCGCGGGCTCACCGTCTGGGAGTTGGGAAGCCACGGGCGGAAGCCTAGCGTCGTATCTCAACTCGTTCGCTTACAGAAGACAGATTCGTGCGTGGGCAAGCTCCCACCAGCTCGTTCGAGATGACACACTGTGTTGCATGATCAATCGACGTTCACTCCTCGCATCCGGCGGCGGGCTCGCTGCCTTGTCTGTGCTCGCCGCATGTGGCGACAACAATCCACTCGAAGGGTCCTCCGGTTCGGCTGGTTCCGGCGGCAACAGCAGCGTCGCGCTCAAGCAGTGGTACCACGAGTACGGTGAAGCTGGCGTGAAGGAGGCCGTCGAGAAGTATGCCTCGGAGTATCCCGACGCCAAGGTGAGCGTGCAGTGGACCCCCGGCGACTACATGAAAATCCTCGGAGCGGCGCTACTGACCGACGAAGCGCCCGACGTGTTCGAGTACGAACAAGGCGGCTCGCTGGACATGATCCGCGGTGGACAGCTGGCAGACCTGACCGAACTCATGGACCCGGTGAAGGATCAGTTCAACAAGGCTGTCATCGATCGGTTCACGTTCCAGGACAAGATCTACGCCATCCCGCAGACCATCGATATGCAGATGCTCTTCTACCGCAAGTCCGTGCTAGAGAAGAAGGGCATTACGCCGCCAACGACCTTCTCGGAACTTGCCGCCGCAGCCAAAGCTGTGAACTCGAAGGACATGGGCGGCTTCTTCGCCGGTAACGACTCTGGCGTCGGCGTGCTGGGCACCATCTTCATTTGGGCTTCTGGCCACGATCAGCTCAACGCTGATCGCACCGAGGCCGCGTTCCTCACCGACGAGTTCTACCAGGCGCTCGTCGACTACCGCGAACTGGTGAAGTCTGGCGCGGTGCTGTCGGGGGCCTCCAACGATTGGTACGGCCCCGAGGCGTTCGTGAATGAGGAGTGCGCTTTCCAGTGGGGCGGGTTGTGGGGTCTACCCCAGGTGCAGGAAGCCTTCGGCGACGACTTCGGCGTGCTGCCCTTCCCCGCGATTGGGGCGAAGGGCCGCCCAGCGGTGCCGTTCGGCGCGTTCGGTGCGTGCGTCAATGCCAAGAGCAAGCACGTCGATGCCGCTAAGGCATTCATCAAGTGGCTGTGGATCGACCAGGAAGACAAGCAGATCGACTTCTCCACAGCCTACGGCGTGCACATCCCAGCAAAGGACGCGCTGACGTCGAAGACGGAGCAGTTCAAGGACGGCCCGGGCGCCGACGCGGCCAAGTTCGTCAGCGAGAACGGCTTCGCCAACGACATCATGTGGTCCGGCTCGCTCGGTGAAGCCTACGGTGCGGCCGTGAGCAACGTGATCGTGGACGGCGCCGACCCGAAGAGCGCGTTCTCTAAGTTCGGCGACCTGGCGAAGAAGGAACTCGCCAAGCTCCAAGGCTGATCTCGACGTGTGGCAACGCCTGCGCGGATACCAGGGCCGCAACCTGTGGTTCCTGGTATTCGTCGCACCGTTTTTCCTCGGGCTGACGGTCTTCGTCTACGTGCCGGTGCTATGGAGCGCCTACCTGTCCTTTTTCGAGGCCAAGAACACGATCACGCCGACGAAGTTCGTCGGGCTGGACAACTACACCAGCCTTTTGGGCGACGAACTCTTCATCAACTCGCTGGCCGTGTTCGTCGTGTTTTCGCTCGTGATCGTGCCACTCACCTATGTGTGCTCACTAGGCTTGGCGCTCCTTCTCAACGACCTCAAGTGGGGCCAGGCGTTCTTCCGTTCGGTGTTCTTCATCCCCTCGGCGGTGAGTTACGTTGTGGCGGCCATCGTCTGGCGGCTCGTGTTCTTCAACAACGCCCGCTTCGGCATGCTGAACTCACTCATCCGTTCCTGGGGCGGCGACTCCGTCAACTGGCTCGGAGGCGGCAACAACCTCTACTGGGTCGCGCTCATCAGCGTTCGGCTGTGGCTGCAGGTGGGCTTCTACATGATCCTCATCATCGCCGGACTACAGCGCATCCCGGTTGATACCTACGAGGCGGCGGCCATCGACGGAGCATCCGGCTGGCGAGTGCTTCGCTACATCACGCTTCCCCAACTTCGCGCCACCAGCGTGGCTGTCATCATGTTGCTCCTCATCAACGCGTTCCAGGCGTTCGACGAGTTCTACAACATGCTGGGTACCATCGGCTCCTACCCACCCTATGGACGCCCTCCCCTGGTGCACCTGTATTTGCTGTCGTTTGGCGGCGGGCAACAGAACCTGGGCTTGGGAGGCGCGGGAACCATGATTCTCGCCGCCATCATCGTGCTCTTTTCTGTAGCACAGAACTGGCTGATGAGCCGGGAGGAGCGCAAGGAGCGGCGCGCAGCGAAGAAGGCGAAAGCATGAAAGCCGCCAGGATCGCCCGGTACGCGCTGCTCATCATGCTGGCGCTGTTCTTCCTGCTGCCCTTCTACGTAATGTTCCGCAACGCCTTCTCGACGCAGAAACACATCGCGTCGCCGAAGTGGCACTGGCTCCCAGATCAGCTCGATTTCACCAACCTGAAGTCGCTACTTGCCAACGACACGATCGGCATCGGCGCGGCCATGCTGAACTCGGCCGTCACCGCCAGCCTGCAGACGATCATCACCGTGCTCGTCAGCCTCATGGCAGGCTACGCGCTGGCGCGTTGGAAGCACAGGCTCGCCAGTTTCCTGCTGGGGCTCACGGTGTTCACGCTGATGGTTCCCGCGACGATGACCTTCGTGCCTACGTTCATCATGACCGCCCAGTTCGGGTGGATTGACACCTACCGCGGCTTGGTGATTCCGGCGGCCTTCTCAGCGTTCGCGACATACCTGTTCCGCCAGTTCTTCCTCGATTTCCCCGAGGAGTTAGAAGACGCTGCCTTCGTCGACGGATGCACGCCCTGGGGAGTGTTTTGGCGCATCGTGGTGCCGAACTCCAAGGAGATCATCGCCGCCGTCGGCACCATCGTGCTGCTCGGCGCCTGGAACGCGTTCCTGTGGCCCAGCCTGGTGGGTCGTGACAACACGCGCACCGTGCAGGTGGCCCTGTCGCAGTTCATGACCAGCCAAGGCGTGCGGTTGCCGGAGCTGTTCATGGGCTCGATCATCGCGATTCTGCCCATGCTGGTGATGTTCCTGTTCCTCCAGCGCTACCTGGTGCGGGGCTTCACCACGTCGGGGCTGCGCTAGGCGCAGCGGCCGCTAGTTCTTCTTTGCCGGCTCCGACGTGGACAGCGCCGCGACGAAGGCCTCCTGCGGCACCTCGACTCGGCCCACCATCTTCATGCGCTTCTTGCCCTCTTTCTGCTTCTCGAGCAGCTTGCGCTTTCGTGAGATGTCGCCGCCGTAGCACTTCGAGAGCACGTCCTTGCGGATGGCGCGGATGGTTTCGCGCGCGATCACGCGGGAGCCAATGGCGGCCTGGATGGGCACTTCGAACTGCTGCCTCGGGATGAGTTCCTTGAGCTTGGACGCCATCTGGAGACCGTACGAGTAGGCGGATTCGCGGTGCACGATGGCGGAGAACGCGTCGACGGGGTCACCGTGCAGCAAGATATCGACTTTCACTAGGTCGGCCGGCGCTTCCCCTGCCGGTTCGTAGTCGAGCGACGCGTACCCCTTCGTGCGCGATTTCAACGCGTCGAAGAAGTCGAAGACGATTTCGCCGAGCGGCAACTGGTAGCGGATCTCCACCCGATCTTCTGAGAGGTAGTCGAGGCCCTTCTGCACACCGCGCCTGGTCTGGCACAGCTCAAGGATGGTTCCGATAAACTCCGCTGGCGCAAGGATGGTGGCGTCAACGACCGGCTCGTAGATCTCGTCGACCTTGCCCTCAGGAAACTCCGACGGGTTCGTCACGATGTGTTCGGAATGGTCCTCCATCACCACGCGGTACACCACGCTCGGCGCTGTGGAGATGAGGTCCAGGTTGAACTCACGCTCGAGCCGCTCGCGCACGATCTCCATGTGGAGCAGTCCGAGGAAACCGATGCGGAAACCGAAGCCGAGCGCGCTGGACGTCTCTGGCTCGTACAGCAAGGCGGCGTCGTTGAGCTGGAGCTTCTCGAGCGCTTCGCGAAGCTCGGTGAAATCGTCACCATCAATCGGGTAGAGGCCGGCGTAGACCATGGGCACCGGGGGCTCGTAGCCGCCCAAATCTTCTGCCGCAGGTGCGGTGGCGACGGTGACCGTATCACCGACGCGGGACTGCCGCACATCCTTTACGCCCGTGATGAGATACCCCACCTCGCCGACGCCGATGGCATCCTGCTTGGACGGGTCGGGCGCGATGACGCCAACCTCGAGCAGTTCGTGCTGAGCGCCAGTGGACATCATCTGGATGCGGTCGCGGTGGCGCAGCGCACCGTCGACGACGCGGACGTACGTGACCACGCCTCGGAACGTGTCGTAGACGGAATCGAAAATGAGCGCGCGTGCTGGCCCGTCGGCGTCCCCCACGGGCGCTGGGACTCGCTCGACAACGGCGTCAAGCAGCTCGGCAACGCCCACTCCAGTTTTACCGGAGACCCGCAGCACCTCGTCCTCGTCGCATCCGATGATCGACGCCAGCTCTGCGGCGTACTTGTCCGGGTCTGCGCCTGGCAGGTCGATCTTGTTGAGCACAGGGATGATGGTGAGTTCGGCCTCGAGTGCCAGGTAGAGGTTTGCCAGCGTTTGCGCCTCGATGCCCTGGGCCGCGTCCACCAGCAGGATCGCCCCTTCGCACGCCTGCAAGGAGCGGGACACCTCGTAGTTGAAGTCGACGTGGCCAGGGGTGTCGATCATGTTGAGCACGTGCACGGTGTCGTCAACCGGCCATGGCATCCGCACGGCCTGGGACTTGATGGTGATGCCGCGTTCGCGCTCGATGTCCATCCGGTCGAGGTATTGCGCGCGCATGCTGCGGTCATCAACTACCTTGGTGAGTTGCAGCATGCGGTCGGCGAGCGTCGATTTTCCGTGGTCGATGTGTGCAATGATGCAGAAGTTGCGGATGATCGACGGATCGGTCTTGCCTGGGATGGCCATGCATCATTCCTTGCATAGAAACGGGACTTCTGACGGCCCATCATCTCACCTCGCGGTGCACTTGGCGAGTTGCTGTGCCGCATATTTGGTGAGCCGCGGCCTTGCCCTGTATTGTGGATCGTCGCGTCCAGGTTTACGCATGACCGAGCACCAGAAGGATTTTTCGTGGCAAACATCAAGTCCCAAATAAAGCGCAACAAGACCAACGAAGCTGCGCGCCAGCGCAACAAGGCCGTGAAGTCGAAGCTGCGCACGCACGTGCGTGAAGCCCGCGCCGCCATCGCCGAGGGCGATGCTGAGAAGGCAGCAGAACTCACCGCCGTCGCGAACCGCGCTCTGGACAAGGCCGTTTCGAAGGGCGTCATCCACGCCAACCAGGCTGCAAACCGGAAGTCGGCGCTCTCGTCGACAACCGCCGCGTTGCAGGCCTGATACCAGCCAATCAGGTTTAGCGCCTCGGCCCGACTCGGTGGCCGAGGCGCTGTTTTGCGTGCCACTTCACGTCCATGGCCAAAATAGATCAATTTCGTGGCGGGTAGACGAGCCACGAAGTTGATCTATCTTCGCGGGTAACGACGCAGGACCGTTCAGCTCCCTCGGTACTGGCACTGGAGCACGTCGAGCGCCATAGATTCTAAGGCGTAGTCAGGGTCCGTCGCCGCGCCCTTCACGTCCGCGTCCGCCTGGGCGATGCGCTCGATGGCCGAGCTGACCCCGTCGGAATTCCATCGGCGGGCATAATTGCGCAGGTCCTTTATTTTGAAGAACGGCACCCCGAGGTGCCGGGCGAGTTCGCCGTCGTTCATGCGGCGATTCTGGGCGTCGAGGTACTTCCCCATCGATCGGAAGTTGCTCGCCATCGCGGACGTGATGAGCACTGCCGCAGTTCCTGTATCGACCGCCCACCTGAGGCGTTCGAGCGCCAACGTGGCGTTACCAGCGAGCACCGCGTCGGCCACAGAAAAGCTCGATACCTCAGCTCGCCCGGCGAAGTAGCGGCGGATCAGGGGAACGTCGATTTCGTCGCGATCGTTGTCGCCAGCCAACTGCGCGACCGACGCGACGATGGCGCGTAGGTCGGAACCTACCGCAGCGATCAGCGCCTCGGCTGCTTCCTGCGTCGTGCGCAGCCGATATTTGCGCGCCTCGGCTACCACGAATTTCCACAGCTCCCACGGTTTTGGCGCCTCGACTTTGATGGTCTCAATCTTCGCTTTCTTGAGCTTGTCGATGAGCCCCTTGCCCTTGTTTCCTCCACCGTGGACGAGAATGAGGCACAGATCCGGCCCGGGATGTTTCGCCACGTCGACGAGCTGGTCAACGACCACTGCCGGGCAGGCGCCCACGTCGTCAATAATGGCGATGATTTGGCTGGAAAACAGTGACCCTCCGACGACCTCGCTGAGCATGGTGTCTTCCAGCTCGGAGGCCGTGATCTGATTCACATCTGCCCCTGGCTCGACGCTCAGTGCCGCGCGCTTGCGCTCGTCGACGGCACGTTCGGCCAGCAACGACGCCGTGCCTGTGATGAGTATCGTGCTGCCGAATCCGTTCATGTAGCTAAGCCTATGCTGTGCAGCTGACAACTCGACAGGGGCACATCTGAGCGGCGCGTGGTGCTCACTTGCCAGCCTTCCGAATCTGGATACGCTCCCCCAGCTCGAGCGCCACCGAGCCATCCTCGTCCGTGCGGGCCACCGCCATGCCCTGCTGCGTTGCTAACCGCAAAGCCGCGTCCGCAGGATGTCCGTAGGAATTCTCGGCTCCCGAACTGGCGACCGCGATCACCGCCCCGGTAGCCGCAAAGAATTCAGGCTCCTGCCTCGACGAACCATGGTGCGGTAATTTCAGCACTTGCGCTCGCAACGACAAGCCATGGCGACGTGCCTGCCGCAGAGCCTCGCGCTGCCCAGCTGGCTCGGCGTCGCCTGCTAGCATCACCGAGAGTCCCTGCACATGCGCGACGCCCACGACAGACGAATCGTTCTCCTCCGAAGACTCCCCTTGCCCAACGGCGCTTCCGCCCCCACGCGGTTGCCACGCGGAGATCGTCGCCCACCGCACGTCACCGATAGCGAACGTCTCGCCGGAACGGGTGGCACGCACTTCCGCTTCGCCGGCTGTGCGGCGCACCTGCTCTGCTTCGAAGGTGGGCTTCTGCAACGGGCTCGTCAGCACCAGCTCGAGCTGAAACCGTCGTGCGATGGCGGGAAACGCTCGGACGTGATCGGCATGAAAGTGAGTGAGCACCACCACAGGAACCTGCTGCACTCCCAGAAGTTCGAGGCATTCCAGCACCGGCGCTGGCTCCGGGCCGACGTCAACCAACACGGCGGTGGTGGGGCTCGCGCGCAAGACGGTGGCATCGCCCTGCCCTACATCACAAAACGCGACCCGCCAGTCTTCGCCTGGCCAGCCTGGCTGCGCTGGCCTCCACACCATGCCCGAGCACAGCAACGCGCCGACGATCATCGTCGCCCACCAGCGCCTCAGTACGGGTTGGGCGAGCACTGGGAGTGCTCCGCACGCCAGCATCACCATCAGCAACCCCACAGGTCCCGGCACCCAAGCAATAGTGGCGTTCGGCAGGCGCGCTCCGGCTTCTGCAATCCACACAATGGGCTGCGCACTCCATCCTGCTGCCCAGCCCAGCATGGTGCTGACCGGCGGCAGCATGCAGGTGCAGGCAGCCGCGAAACCGAGTGCCGTGGTTGGCCCGACAAAGGGCCCGGCCACAACGTTGGCGAGAACTCCCACGAGGGAGACCTGGTCGCTCAACCACGTGACGATGGGTTGCGTCATGATCTGTGCCGCCAGCGGAATGGAGAGCGCCTCCGCGAGCCAGCGGGGCGCCCAGCGGGTGAGCGCCTGTATAAAGACCGGGCCGAGCAACACGATGCCCAAGCAGGCAGCCAGCGACAGCCAGAATCCGGGGGCTCTGGACAGCCACGGGTCGAGCGCCATGAGCACCACCACTGCCACGCACATGCCTCGGATGCTGCGCCGTCCGGTACCGACGCCCGTCGCGGCCAAACTCACCAGCCCCATCACTGCTGCGCGTTGCACCGACGGCTCCGGGCCACAGACGATAACGAACAGGCCGACGCCCGCCACCGCGGCGGCGCGCACCAGCCATCCGCGCACACCCACACCTCGAAGTAGCGCCAGGATCACACCGAGCATGAGCGCCAAGTTGGCACCGGACACCGCCAGCAAATGGGTGAGCCCCGTCGCTTTGAAATCATCCGACATCGCCTGCGAGATACGGGAGGTATCACCCACGACCAGCGACGGCACCAACGCCCTTTGATCCTCGGGAGACGAAGCTACCGAGCGACGAAGCCCGTCGCGCAACCCGGCAGCGAGCCGATCGATTACGTCCGGTGGGTGACGCATGGACTCGACCTGCCGTAAGGCCAACACGGCAACCTCGCTGTCGCCGCGGTCGGTGGCGCGCAAGCGACCTTGTACAACGTAGGTTGCGCCGATACGCAGGGCGAGCAGATCGTCGAGCTGCTCCCCACTTCCGCGCAATCGCGCCGGCATGGCTTGGCGCGTACCCATGCCCCGGGCTTCCACGTTTACCACGGTGACCAGGACGGTACCTGAGGGAGGCAACGGCGGCTTGGCCGGCAGCGGCTTCGGTTCGGAGACGATGCGGATTTCTGCCCGGACGATCGCGCGTTGCTCGGCGAGTGCAGCCAATGTCGAACCGGCACGTTGCAGGGCCAGCAGTCCGATGAGCCCCGTGACGATCACCAGCGCGAGGCAGCCCAGCGCTGCCCACGGATACCGACGCCACACCACGATGCCGGCGATAGTCCCCGTCGCCACAGTTGTGAGCATGCACCAAACCAGCTCCGACGTACCCACCACCGCACCCACCCACACCCCCACCGCGATGGGCAGGAGCCGCCAGTCGTGCCGTTTCACACCGTGATGTGGGGCTCGAGTTTGCTGAAGGTTTTCGGGCCGATGCCTGTGACCTCTTGCAGCTCCGTTGGGGCAGTGAACCCCCCGTGCTCTTCTCGCCACGCGACGATGGCCGCAGCCGTCACCGGACCCACACCGGGGAGCGCCTCAAGCTGTTGCGCTGTGGCCGTGTTGAGGTTGACGCGCTTGTCGGACCCGCTGCCATCGTTGCCAGTCGACGCGGCGTCACCGGCAGCGGCAGCGCCCTCCGCGGCCACGATGTGGCTCTCATCGCCTCGGCGTCCCACCTTCACCTGCATTCCTGCCGTCACCGGCGCCGCGAGGTTGAGGTCTCCGGGAACGGCTTCATCGGTGAGGCCGCCTGCGGCCTGGATGGCATCGACGACGATGGCCTCGGCGGGGAGCGTCACCACGCCCGGGGACGATACCGCCCCGGCAACGTGCACCCTGATGGTCGCAGGCGACGGCGAGACCGACGGTGAAGACACCTGCTGGGATTTCGCCGGGGTCGGCTGCTCGCCGGGAACGTCCGACGTGGCGAGCTCGGGCTGGAGCGCCACCTCCGTCGCATTGGATTTGCTGAACGTGAGCCCCAGCGTGACCGCCACCACCGCCAGCACCATGGCCAGGGCAACAACGTGAGCCCGCTTGAGCGCAAGCGCGTCACGCCAGGATGCAAGCATCTGTTTGTGTTCTGCGTCGGGCGGCTCCGGGAGCACCGGCGCACCGTGCTGGTCGGGCGGTGGTTCCTGGTCTGATTCCAGCGGCGCGTCGGGTTTGTCGGCGGCACGCCTGGGTGCGGTGAGGGAGGGCTGGCCGATGCTTACGTACGCCAGCCTGGCTCTGGCGAGTTCATCCGCCTGGTTCGTGGTCTGCTTCTTCATACAAGCAGGATGGGCGCGACACGCCCGAGATTCCCACGCGAGACGAAATCTGTGGAAAAGTCGCTCGCTCGGCTACTTTCCAACCACCAAGCTGAGCATCTTGGGCAGCTTGGCGATCACCTTGACGACAGGGCGTCCGTCGAGGTTGCGCTGTACGTTCGGATCGGCCATGGCCAGCTCAAGGGCAGCGTCCTCGTCAATATCCGCCGCCACCTCTATCTTGGCGCGAATCTTGCCTTGCATCTGCACCACCATCGTGACGAGATCTTCTGCAGCCAGCTCCGGATCGGATGTCGGCCACGTGCTGTTCGCCACCGACGGAGCGTGACCGAGCAGCTCCCACATTTCCTCAGCGACGTAGGGTGCCACCAGGGAAAGCGCCTGTGCGGTGAACTCCGCCGCTTCACGGACGGCGGGATCTGCCGGGCCGGCGTCGCCGTCGATGGCCTTACGCGTCGCGTTAACGAGTTCCATGATTCTCGCCACTGCCACGTTGAAGCGCCCGTCCTCCACGAGCGTCGAGATTTCAGCGATGGCCTGGTGCGTCGCCTTCCGTAGCTGCTTATCTCCCCCATCTGCCGGGGTGCCGGGTGCGCTTGCCACTTCCGCAGCGACGCGGTGCGCGCGCTGCAGGAACTTCAGCGAGCTCGCCGGTGAGAGGTTCGCCCAGTCGATGGCGTCCTCCGGAGGGCCGGCGAACACCATGGTGACGCGGACTGCGTCGACGCCAAACTCGTCGATCTGCTGCCCGAGGTCGACGCCGTTACCAAGCGATTTGCTCATGGCCTTACCCTCGTTGAGAACCTGGCCCTGGTTGAGCAGCTTCAGCATGGGCTCGTCGAATTGGATGAGGCCGAGATCGTGCAGCACCTTCGAGAAGAATCGCATGTAAAGCAGGTGCAAGATGGCGTGCTCGATGCCGCCCACGTACTGCGCAACGGGCATCCAACGGTTCACGTCGTCGGGGTTGAAAGGGCCCTCGGTGTAGCCCGGCGAGCAGTAGCGGAAGAAGTACCACGAGGAGTCGACGAACGTGTCCATCGTGTCGGTGTCGCGCTTCGCTTTGGCACCGCACTTGGGGCACGCGACGCTGACCCACTCCGTGGCTGCGGCCAAGGGCGAGGTGCCCTTGGGAGCGAGCTGTTCGCCACGAAGATCGGGAAGCCGGACGGGTAGTTGCTCGTCGGGTACGGGCACTTCGCCACATGCTGGGCAGTGGATGATGGGGATGGGGCAGCCCCAGAATCGCTGCCTAGACAAGAGCCAGTCGCGCAGGCGGTACTGGATGGTGCCACGCCCGGTGCCGTCGGATTCGAGTTTGTCGATGATGCGACGAACGCCCGAGACCTTGTCGGTGAGTCCATCAAGCACATCGGAGTTGCGGTAGGCCCCATCGCCTACGGTGGCCACACCCGTCTCGGCCGGGTCGGCGCCGTCGACATCGAGGACGACGCGCACGGGCAGCCCGAACTTCCGGGCGAAGTCGAGGTCTCGCTGATCGTGTGCTGGGACGGCCATCACGGCGCCGGTGCCGTAGTCGGAAAGCACGTAGTCAGCCGCCCAGATGGGGATCTGTTCACCGTTGACGGGGTTGACGGCGTAGGAGCCGAGGAAGACGCCCGTCTTCTCTCGTTCGGTAGATTGCCGCTCGATCTCCGTGGCCTTCTTCGCTGCCTCAACGTACGCTTCGAACTCAGCCTTGTGCTCGTCGGTGACGAGCTCGGCCGCCAATTCGGAATCGGGCGCGACCACGACGTAGGTGGCACCATAGAGGGTGTCGGGGCGCGTCGTGAACACCGTGATGGGCTCGTCGCGACCGTCGACATGGAAATCGACATGAGCGCCCTCGGAGCGACCAATCCAGTTGCGCTGCATCGCCAGCACGTGCTCGGGCCAGCCGTCTTGCAGCTGCTGCATGTCGTCGAGCAATCGGTCGGCGTAATCGGTGATCTTGAAGTACCACTGGTTGAGCTTGCGCTTAGTGACCTCGCTCTTGCAGCGCTCGCAGCGCCCATCCACCACCTGCTCATTCGCGAGCACCGTCTGGTCTTTCGGGCACCAGTTGACGTAGGAGTCCTTCCGGTACGCCAAACCACGCTCATAGAAGCGCAAGAACAGCCACTGGGTCCAGCGGTAATACTCCTCGTCGGAGGTGTGCAGGCGCCTGGACCAGTCGAGGCTCAGACCGTACCGCTTGAAGGAACCAACCTGCGTTTCGATATTGTTGTACGTCCATTCAGCCGGATGCGCATTGTTCTGAATGGCCGCGTTTTCGGCGGGCAACCCGAACGAGTCCCAACCGATGGGATGCAGCACGTCGTAACCCTTGAGGCGCAGATAGCGCGCCACCACGTCACCCATCGCATAGGCTTCGGCGTGGCCCATGTGCAGATCACCCGACGGGTACGGGAACATGTCGAGCACGTAGCGGCGTTCACGCTTGCCGTCGTCCTTCGCCTTGAACGTCTCGTCGTGTTCCCAGAAAGCCTGCCACTTCTCCTGGGCTGCTTCCCTGTCGTAGTGCTCGCGACTCACGTTGATCCTCCTGTGCATGGTGCTGGGCCAATATATCGTGCCCAGCACGGGGTTAGTGTCGGCTGACCGTCAGGCGAGGACGGCATCCACCTCGTCGCTCGTCGGCGGTTGAGCCCCCGCCTTCGTGCATACCAGCGACGACGCGGCCACGCCTCGTCGCATGGCTTCCTCGAGGTTGTCGCCGTTGAAGGCCTGCAAGAATCCGGCGTTGAAGGTGTCGCCTGCACCGACGGTGTCCACCACCTCGACGCGCCGGCCCGGAACCCTGGCGAGTTCCCCTCCACGCCCCACCGCGACGGCGCCGTCGCTGCCCAGGGTGACAATCACGAAATCAACGGAGTAGTCACGGCAGTAGCGTTGAGCAACGTCGAGCGGTTCCTCCTTGAAATCGACGAGCCAGGCGAGATCTTCGTCGGAGGCCTTCACGAAACCGCCCGACTGCCCGACGAGGGAGGCCATGGCGCGCACCTTGTGCACGTACTCCTCCCGATCCCTCAGCACATTGGGGCGCACGTTGATGTCAAAGCTTTTCTTGTTCGGGGTTTTCGACAAGAAACGATGTACTTGTGCAAAAGATGGCTCGAGGACAGCGACGAGCGACCCGAAGTGCAACCAATCCGACGGGTCCAGTTCAGGAAATTCTTGCTCTGACCAGTTGAAATTGGTGGTTCCCACTGTGTGGAAGGCGTAGCTGGCTTTCCCGTCGTCGCTGAGTGACACCACGGCCAGCGTGGTTGGATCATAGGTGCGGACGGCGTAGTCGGTGCCGACACCGTTGGTTTCGATGTGCTGTGTGAGCTGTTGCCCGAAGGAGTCTTCACTCAATCGGCCGAGAAATTGCACGTCGCAGCCAAGACGTCCGAGCCCGATGGCTGTGTTCATCGGCCCGCCGCCTGAGCGGGCAACCCATGAACTGCTCGCGGAGGTCTTGTTCCCGTCGGGGATGAGGTCGATGAGGGCTTCACCTAAGACAACAAAGCGCATGGCCTCTACGATAGTTCAGCGTTCATCCCAACGCGACGGAGGAACTCCCAACTTAAGCAGCACGCCCACCGTGTCAGCGAGCGGGTGGCGTTCCTCGTCGCGATTGATTTGGATGAGGCACTCGGCGGCGAGTGCACCGGCGCCTTCCAGCCAGTAGGCAAGGGCCAGCAGTGACAGCACGTTAGCGACACTGCGTACAGGCGCCTGAACGCGAGCAGCCAGTAGCGATGCGCGTCGCGACGGCGCGACGTCGCGGTTCATTTGCGCCACCACCTCACCAAATGGTTCCTCGTAGCCCAGCAGCACGGCCAGTTCGGCAGCCTCGGCGTCGGTGAGGGTGCCGCCCAGCAGCGACTCGAGGAGCTCCATGCGGGCCGCATCGTTCAACGCTTCGACGCGGCGTCGGGCTGCGGAGGTGAGTTCTTTCGAAGGCTGCCAGCGATAGACCCCCGCGACGGCCTCGTCGCGCGATGCTGCCACCTCCCCCGGCCACAGTTCGGCGATGTGCTCGGTGAGTGCGTCGGAGACGACCGCTGCTTCTTCATCGATCAGCGTACCGTTCACGACTTCCCAGGTGCTCGTCCCGTCAGTGAGCACCATGATGGAGACTGCATCCAACTCGTCGGCGAGGCTTGTCATCAACGCGGCACCCAAGTTCGGGGAGGCTGTGTAGCCGAGCAGCATCCAGTGCGGATCACGAGCAGGGTTGCTCGCCGCCATCCTCGTGATGCTCTCTGCCGCGTGTTGACAGCTCTCCCCGACGTGGGAGAGATCCAGGCGGCCCATGAACAGCATTTCCGTGCCGGACATGCGCATGGCGACGACAGATTCTTTCGGCAAGAAGCCGAATTGGGCGGGCGGCAGCGCGAGGAGTTCGGCACGGCTGCGGCAGCGGACAGTACGGGTTTCAGTAATCGTCATGCTCTGCACTGTGGCAGCGAGCACAGGTAAATTTGCATCGGGGCATGAAGCTGTGGATAACTCCGGCGGCTACGCTTCAACCCATGAGTAACCAGCAGTGGCCCGGCGGGCAGCCTGGGCAGCCCGATCCGTGGTCGCGCAATGACCCGAATTGGCGTCCTCCGCATTTTGAGGAACGGGTGGAGCGAGATCCCCGGCAACCGTTCGGCCAGCGTCCCTCGACGCCACCAGTTGTGCCAGATTTCGAGCCCCCGCGCAAACCCGTGTGGCCGTGGGTGGCGGCCATCATCGGTGCGGTTGCTGTGCTGCTGATCGTGCTCGTGGTGCAGCCGGCGCAGCCCGAACCTGAGGCGTCTGAGCAACCGCCCGCGTCCGCGTTTCCGTCCCCCAGCGTCACCGGGAACGCTATCCCGTACGACGGCAACGGTACGGGAATCGTTGAGATTACCTCGCATCGCTGGACCTCAGACGGGCTGGAGCTTGGTTACTCCATCACCACCGACCAGCAAAGTCGACGGTTCTCTTTCTTCGTGTTCACGAATGAAACCCGTGAAAGTTACGCACCAGAGGGGGAGCCCGTCATTACCGTGTCGCCGGGCGCCCCTACCACCGGAACACTCGAGGTGAGGATGCCGCGCGGCGATGCCACCTTGGTGCTCACCACCGCGAATGGCCGCGCCATCACGGCGTTGCCGATTCCCGGTTAGTGAGAGGTCGGCTGACCGGCAGCGCTTTGGCGCTTGCGCTCGGCCCGTTCTTTGACGGCGTCGGGGTGGTAGTGGCTGAGCATCACGACGCCGTAAATGGCGACAGCGCCCATCACGATCATGCCGGTGCCAGCCCATACCCCCATGTACCTGCCTTCAGCGAGTACGATGAGGCCGAAGAGCACAGCGACGACCGGATCCACCGTCGTCATGGTGGCCACCGTGATCTCGGCCGGGCCGGAGGCGTAGCCCTGCTGGATCATCCAGACTCCGCCAAGAAACCCGACGAGCATCAACGCGATTGCCACAAGCACTTTGGGGTCGAGCCATGGTTCGTGGTACGTCAACACCATGTCAGCAGTGGCTTTGAGCATGCCTGTCGCCATGCCGTACAGCATGGCCCCGATCGACGACCACAGCATGGCTTTCAACCATGGCGTCACGTGCGGTGTGATGGCCGACATCACAACAGAAATGGTCACGACCACACCGAAGGTCACCAGCAACGACAGCAAGGTTGCTTCCTCATTGCCGGTGGCGTTCCGCGTCGAGATGATGGTGAACCCCACCAGCCCAACGAAGGTGACAGCCACCGCGATCCACACATGCCCCGAAATCCGATGCTTGTGGATTCGAGCTGCCAGCAACACAGACCAGATGACGGCGACGATGCCGATCGGCTGCACCACGGCGATGGGCGCGAACGTGAGCGCCGCGAAATTAATTCCCGCACCGAGCAACACGCACAGCAAACCGAGCGACCACTTCGGGATCAACACGAGCTCCAACAACCCACGGATGGAAAGCCGGTTATCTGAGGCGGGGGTGTCCTCGTCGAACGTAGAACGAACGCCAAGGCTCTGAAGTGCGGCTCCCCCGGCAAACAGGAAGGACCCCAGGACCTGAAGGAGGATCGCGAAACCGATCAACGTGCTGCACCTTCCAAAATTGTTGCTACGTCAGTAGACAATGACCTTGTCGCCCACGTTCACCGCTGCGAAGAGCGCGGCGACGGCACCCTCGTCTCGTACGTTGACGCAACCGTGCGAGGCGCCGTTGTAGCCGCGGGCTCTGAAATCGCTCGAGTAGTGGACGGCTTGCCCTCCGCTGAAAAACATAGCGTAGGGCATCTTCGAGTTATACAGCTTCGAGACGTGGTGACGCGACTTAAACTCCACCCTAAACGCACCTTCCCTCGTCGGAGTGCGTTTGGAGCCGAAACGGACATCCATCGTGAGACTGACCTTCCCGTCGACCACCCACGCGAGCTGACGTGCCTGCTTCGAGATGCAGATTGCTCGCCCGCTCAGGCAGCGAGGATCAAGTTTCATGCCGCCAGTGGTGGCTTCCGTCTTCTTCGGAATCTTGTTCGCGAGCTCGTCGGGCGTGGGTTTGTGCGTCATGGCGCGCAGGCGGTCGAGGGTTCGCTGGTCGACCTCGCCGGTGACGGGAATATCACGCTTCTGTTGGAATCCGCGAACGCCCTCGACGGTTGCCTTGCCGTACACGCCGTCGACGGTGGGCCCATACCAGCCGATCTGCCGGAGGCGGGACTGCAGTTCGCGGACTTCATCGCCCTTGTCCCCTGGCTTCATCAGCGCCGGGCCAGGCTGTACCACGTTGTGTTTCTCATCGTGCGTGGGTGTCTTCGTCATCTCCACGAGACGCTTCCACGTCGTCGCATCGACGGTACCCGTCACGGGGAGCTGCCGCTTGGCCTGGAACCCTTCGACGGCTGCCTGCGTCGTCGGGCCATACGAACCCGTGATCTCGCCTTCGAACCAGTGAAGCTGGAGAAGGCGGTGCTGGAGCTCGCGGATCTCTTCACCCTCGTCTCCTGCGTGGTAGAGGGATGGTTCGATAGTTGGCGTCGGGCTGGGCATCGCGGAAGGTGAAGACGGTGCTTCGGTGGGCGTCGGAGTGGGTTTGATCGACACTGTGGTCGGCGTTGGGGTGACTGTCGCGCTGGGAAAGCTCTGGGTGGCGGGCGTCGTCGTTGACGATGCCACCCGTGCGTCGCGGGGCGCGGGGATCGCGGAGGGGGCCGGCGCACAGGCTGACACAGAGAACACCGTCGCCAGCGTGGTGATCACACCAAACAACGCATGTCGGTTACGCATGAGACCCTCCGACTGGCCTAAGGGGAAGACGCCACATGCCTGCGGCGGGGTTAGAATTGCAGATGGGTGGGGATTTTCTAGGTTGCCACGCCGAGTTGCGCGATCACCTTGATGAGATCGTTGCGAAGCGGCTCCGCCCGCTCGGCAAACCCGCGCTGTAACCGGGCGTACTCATGACGCCCTTCGGAGGTCTCTACGCGGATGGGCTCGTGTCCCCACTCGGTGAGGTCGTAGGCGGAGGCTCGCATGTCGACGACGCGAATCTCGCGCGCAAGTGTGAAGGTTGCGAACAGCAGCGACGATGACACGGCCGGCCAGAGCTTGCCCGCCCATCGGTAGAGATCCATGTTCACGTGCAGGCAGCCTGGCTGATCGAACTCTGTTTGCAGTTCTCGCGTCGGAGTCACCAGGTTGAGCGGCTTCGCTTGCGGTGTAAAAAACCGGAACGCATCGAAATGGGAGCAGCGACAGCCCACATCTCGCAAGATCTGCGCGCGTTCGTCGACGCTGTAGCGCAGCGGAAGGTAGGAGTGCCTGGTCTCGTGTTGCTCGAGGCCGTGCACCATGGCCCACTCGTGCATGCCGAAGCATCCGAACCTTGGCTGCATCGCGGCCGCGGCGGCGAGTAGGCGTCGGGCAGTCTCAACTGTGCCCCGACGCTTGGCAAGGAATGCGTCCGCGTCGAATTGCGCGATGCCGTTCTGCACGCGGTAGTGCGGTGGCTGCCACGATCCGTCGTCTTCGAGCTCGACGCCCACCCCGGGGTGCCACTGCATGAGGTGTGAGGGGCGCAGGTTGTAGTAGTGGAAGAGGAAGTCGTCGACGGGCTCTTTCATGCCGCGGTCTCGGCGCCAGACGACGTCGGCGAGCTCACGCTGGACCCCGTCACGGTGCTGAGCCGCCCGTGATTGCCATTGCTCGCGCGTCAACATGACACTCACCCTAGCCGCGCGGCGGAACGTGGTTGCGCAACTCCGACCGGCGTCGCTTCCAGTCTGGCAGCGCGCGATCGAGCATGGCGTAGAAGCGGGGTCCGTGCCCCGCCTCGACGAGGTGCGCCAGCTCGTGCGCGAGTACGTACTCGAGCTCCGCTTCGGGCCGCTGCACGAGCCAAGTGTTCAAGGTGATCACATGGGTGCGCACGTTGCAGCTTCCCCAGCGCGAGGTCATGGCGCGATATCGGAAGGCCGACGGGGTCCGCCCGACGCGATCTCGCAACGGCGGAGCAAGCCGCTCGACGGCTTGTGCCAGCAGCCGCTGACGTAGGCTGTGGGCGGCACGAGCGGCCGCGGCATCGTCGGGTGCGGTGATGAACACGCGGCCGTCTTGAAATGTCGCTCGGGTGCGGCCTGCGAGTCGTTCCACTGCGACGCTGCTCCCCCACAGCGTCATGGAGCCGCCGTCGGTGAGGTCGTCGACGGGCATCTGCCGGTTGCGCTGGCGTTGCATGGTGCGCAGCAGCCAATCCCGATTGTCAAGGACGAATGCCCTGAGCTCACGTTCGGACATGCGCTGCGGAGCGCTCAGCCTGACGCTGCCGTCGGGGCGAACCATCAGGCGAGCGCGCTTGACGCTGCGACGCGCCACCTCCACAGTGAGATCGTCCACGTGAAGCAGACGGTGACCATGCGACGACATACCACCAGCCTAGAGCCCCGTCCCCTCCCCAGGCACAGGCAACCTGTGCGGCTCAGTTCCGGATCAACTGTCACTTGCTCCCGCGCGACGAGGCACCGTCGGGAAGCAGATGACACATGATCCGCTCAGTTGCCGCACAGGTTGCACCTGCCTGGGGGAGGTAAAGATTTCGCGACGAGCCCCTCACTGCGAGCGATTTCCCTTTCCTGGATGAGTGCGCTAATGTTCTGCGAGTCGCAAGTGCGATCTCGGGGCTATGGCGCAGTTGGTAGCGCGCTTCCATGGCATGGAAGAGGTCAGGGGTTCGAATCCCCTTAGCTCCACAATTCGAGCCGACACCGACCCCATCGACGGAGCTCGCAGTATTCAACCCCACTGCTGGCGGCGAATACACTGGTGCTTGCACCCGAACCAAGCCCCCCTGCCCAGTAATGATGCGCAGATGCGCGCGTAAGCTAACTCTCATACCACTCCTCCAGCGCTGTGCAAGAGATGGACACCGTATTGATACTCCGAGAGCTTTCTGATCGTGACCGCGCGTTGGCGAAAGCCATGATCGCCCACGCGAACCCCACGGATGCCGACGAGCCACCGCCAAGCGCGGAACAGCGCCGACGCTGGATCGAAGCCCTGCGACGCACGACGGTGACCCACACGTGCGACTGCACACTCTGTGGCTCGGTGGAATTGGCCGACCTCGAGCAGACAAACTCATGCGCGGACACTCAGTCCCGCGTGGTACTGGGTGCGGGCACCAAGCGCGACGACGCGCTCGTCTTGCTGTTTATCGACAGCGACGTGCCGAGCTATCTGGAAACAGCGCCGCTCGGGGACGAAGCAGTGCAGTTCCCTTCCCCAGACGAACGGGTGTTCATCACGGCCTGACTACTTGCCAGTAATCTCCTTGAGCCTCTCCACCACTGCAAGCACACCCTGGTCATCCTTCGACGGCGCCACCATCACCGGCTCGACACCACCGTCGCGAAGCACCTTAGCGGAATCGTCATCCCAGGCGACGACGGCCACCTGCTCGTTGCGTGGCAGCAAGTTCAGGAAACTCTGCGCCACCACGGGCGACGTGAGCAGGATCGCATCGTAGCGGCCGTTGTTCCAGCCCTCCAGCACCCAGTCAGCCACCTCATCGATGTCGCGCATGCGGTACACCGGCATGCGCGTGACCTCGTAGCCTCGCTCCCCCAAGCCTTCGGCTATCCGGTTGCTGAGGTCGTCGGCACAGGGCACCACTACGCGGCCTGAACCCTCCGGGAACATGGCGATGAGATTCGGGGTGCTGGCGGTACCCTCCGGGGACAGCGTGACGTGCACGCCGTAGTCTTCGAGCATCTCTCTGGTGGTGGTGCCGAGCGCCGCCACCTTGGCTCCCTCAGGCAGTTTCCAACCCAGTTCGCGCAGCGCCCAGATGGTGTGCGCCGTCGGGAATACCAGCCAATCCGCTCCATCGAAACGGTTCTCTGCGTTCGGGAGCAGCTCGGCAATCTGCAGCGGGGCCGTATCGACGTTGACGCCCTGCTCGCGGATGGAGCGAGACATGAGCCCCTCCTGGCGAGGCAGCAGCAGGTGGGGCGCGTCGGGCCCCTTCTCGTCGAGTGTGCCGGTCTCGTCGTCGTGTTCCTTCGTGAACTTCACATTCGCGAGCGCTTCCTCGTTGATGAAGCGCATAACGTCGCGTTCCAAGAACGCATCTGCCAGCCGCGTGCCGGCTCGCTTCGCGTGCAACAACGACGTCGGCATGCCGATCTCGAGCTGTATGTGCTCGGAGCCATCGACGTTCGTCACGCACGCTTTGAAGTTGAGAATCGACTTGCGCGAAACCAGCGCCGCCACCGGCATCCGATAGTTGGCACCCAAGCGGTACATGAGGTCACGCTCGGCAGCCACGCAGATGCGCGTCTCGAGGTCTTCAATGCCTTCGAGCGCCTGAATGACCTCAGTGTCGCCGACGCGGCACTCGATGGACTTCGCGCCCTGGCCCGGTGCGGGAAGGATGGGCAGATACTCCGTCACCATCTCGGTTTTGCCCGTGCGCTCGAGGGCCGACGCGGACAACACCAGCGCGTCGAGGTCTCCCGGCTGCACGCGGGAGATGCGTTCCTCCATGGTGCCGCCGACGTCAACGAAGGTGAGGTCGGGGCACAGCCGGCGGATCTGTGCGATGCGTCGCAGAGAGGTCACACCGATGCGGGCACGCGAGGGCAAAGCAGCCAGGGGCATACGGTTCTGAGAAATCAGTGCATCGCGCCAATCGTCGCGCGCGGGCACGGCGGCAATCACGAGGTCAGACTGGCGCTGCTCGCCGATGGGGATGTCCTTCGTGGAGTGCACGACGGCATCTACTTGCCCCTCGCGTAAGGCCGTGCGCAGTTCTGCCGCAAAGCCGCCCTGGAACGACCGTCCGTCGTGCATGTGGTTGGCGTCGGGTTCCGCGCTTGTGACCGGCACCACCTCGACGTCGTGCCCGAGCTCGCGCAAACTCTCCGCAACCTGATTGGTACGCGCCATCGCGAGGTCTGTACCTCGCGTACCTAGCTTCAGCTTCACCGCCGACTCCTCCTCTGGAGCTGTTTGTCCCACTCTTTCACGTTTCGCTCTCGCTCGCGCAGTACTCACTTACATGTCGTGCGGTTGCGCGCCACCGAGGTTATACCCCAACAGCGTCCAGCCCACATCGTCGTGACGCAGCTCGGCCCAATGCGCGTTGCTCATGGTGCCGAGCCCCCGGCCAAGGCCTGGCAGCTCCAGCAGCGATGCCACCGTCACGCGCGTAAAGAACCCGTGCGTGGCGACGAGCACCGTCTGGTCGGAGTGCTTGGCCGCGATGTCGTGCAGCGCGCGGGTGCCCCGTCGGGCCATCTCTTCGGCGGTCTCCCCTGATTCCGAGCGACGGAAATCCTCTCCCGCGCGCAACCGCTCAACCCTCTCTGGGTGCGTCTTTGACACTTCCGCCCAGGTTTTGCCTGCCCAATCGCCCATGTCGATCTCGCCGAGCCTGGCGTCGACGTGAACCTCCAAGCCCCGCACGGAGGCAACCGTGCGAGCGGTTTCGCGCGCCCGTGACAGCGGCGACGACCACACCACGTCAAACGCATACTGGGTGAGCTCGGCGGCAACCTCCCGAGCCTGTTCGCGGCCATGCTCGCTCAACTCGACGTCGGCCTGGCCTTGCATCTTTCCTTCGCGGTTCCACAGCGTCTCGCCGTGGCGCAGCATGATGATGCGGGTCACAGTTGCGGCAGTTCCAGGTCGATCGTCGGGCAGTCCTTCCACAGCCGTTCAAGGTTGTAGAGGGTGCGTTCCTCGTCGTGCTGGACGTGAATGACGACGTCGACGTAGTCGAGCAACACCCAACGGTTCTCCCTGTCGCCTTCGCGCCGCACCGGCTTGCGCCCATCCTTCAGCAGCGCTTCTTCCACCGCATCTACCAGCGCGCCGACGAGGCGCTCGTTGCCCGCCGAGATAATGAGGAACACGTCGGTGATGCTGAGTTGCTCGCTCACATCAAACGCGACGACATTCTCGCCGGATTTCTTCGACGCGGCCAGCGCCGCAGCGCGGGTGAGTGCCAATGCTTCATCAGTGGCTGTCACGGGGAACTCCAGAATCGGGGGCGGGGTACAAACCGCGCTTGGCGATGTACTGCACGATACCGTCAGGCACGAGATACCAAATGGGCATTCCCTGCTGCGTGCGCTCGCGGCAATCCGTCGACGAGATCGCCAGCGCGGGCACCTCCAGCAGCGTGACGGAATTGAGGGGAAGGTGGCTGAGGTCCTTCTTCGTGAGCGGAACGCCAGGCCTTGTCACGCCCACGAAGTGCGCGAGATCGAAGAGCTCGTCGGCGCCGCGCCAGGTGAGGATCTGACGCACCGCATCGGCACCGGTGATGAAGAAGTAGTCGACGTCGTCGCCGCGTTCGGCGCGGAGGTCTTTCAGCGTGTCGACGGTGTAGGTGTTGCCCTCGCGGTCGATATCAACCCGTGAGACGGAGAACTGCGGATTGGATGCCGTCGCGATCACCGTCATGAGGTAACGGTCTTCCGCCAGCGAGACGTCGCGGTCCGCCTTCTGCCAGGGAATACCAGTGGGAACAAAAACCACCTCGTCGAGGCTGAAGCGCGCGGCGACCTCGGATGCGGCCACGAGGTGGCCGTGGTGGATCGGATCGAACGTTCCACCCATCACGCCGAGGCGATAGCGGCGGGACCGCTCACTACGAGCGATGCCAAGTTCGGTTGACGTCACTTCGAGTTCGGGCGCCCAGAACCCATGCCGATCACCCAGATGAGGGCGCTCAGCAACGCAACAAATGCAACCACGCCTGCGAGCACGGGGGGCAGGCCTTCGGTCGAAGCTTCGAGCAGCACAAGATTCATGGGCAGCACATTATCGAATCACGAGCGGATTTGCCCTGATCCTTCGACGATGTACTTCGTCGAGGTCATCTCCGGCAGCGCCATCGGCCCGCGTGCGTGCAGTTTCTGCGTCGAGATGCCGATCTCGGCGCCGAAGCCGAACTCGCCACCGTCGACGAAGCGGCTCGACGCATTCACCAACACCGCAGCCGCATCGACTCCAGCGACGAAAGCCGCGATTGCGCGTCGAGATTCAGAAACGATCGTCTCGGAATGGCCCGTGGTGTGCTGGCGGATGTGCTCGACGGCCGCGTCGACGCTGCCTACCACTTTCACCGCGATGTCGAGCGCGAGGTACTCGGTGTCGAAGTCCTCGTCGGTGGCGGGGACGACGTCGGAAGCATACCGACGCACCTCGTCACCGCCGTGCACCGTCACGCCGGCGTCGGCCAGAGCCGCGAGCGCGGCGGGGAGGAATTCATCGGCGATATCCGCGTGGACGAGGAGCGTCTCGGCGGCATTGCAGACGCTGGGGCGTTGGGTCTTGGCGTTGAGGAGGATCTCGAGCGCCATGCGCTGATCGGCTGCGGCATCAACGTAGAGGTGGCAGTTGCCCGTGCCGGTTGCGATGACGGGCACCGTCGCACCCTCGACCACAGCATCAATGAGGCTCGCTCCCCCGCGCGGGATTAGCACGTCGACGATGCCTCGCGCCGTCATCATCTCCGACGTGATCTCACGGCCGCCTTCGACGAGGTGCACCGCGTCCGGTGTGATCCCCGCGGCCTCGAGACCTCGTCGGAGTGCCGCGACAGTGACACGGTTCGATTCGAGCGCCGAGCTGGAACCGCGCAGCAACACCGCGTTGCCGGACTTCAGCGCGATGCCGGCGGCGTCGGCGGTGACGTTCGGGCGCGCCTCATAAATGATGCCGAGCACCCCGAGCGGTACGCGCACTTGGCTGACGCTCACACCATTGGGCAGCTTCCAGCCGCGGACCACGTCGCCCACTGGATCTGGAAGTGCGGCGAGTTGCCGCAGCCCGGCGGCCATCGCGTCGATGCGGGCATCTGACAACGAGAGTCGGTCCAGCATCGCTTGGGCTGTGCCCTGTTGCCTGGCGCGGTCCACGTCGCGAGCGTTGGCGTCGAGCAGTTCCTGCTTGGCGTCGAGGAGGGCGTCGGCCATCTCGTGCAGCGCGGCATCCTTCGATGCGCGATCGAGCGTGGCAAGCGAGAACGATGCGCGACGGGCCGCCAGCCCCTGGTCTTGGAACGTCATGCCCGCATTCTAGGGGCAGCGCAGCAGGGTCAGGCAGCCACTTGCATGGGCACCGGCTGCGCGGCGCGCCGCAGCGACACCTTGCGATGCATGAAATACGCGACCACGAGCCCACAAACAAGCGTCTGAGCGGAGGCATTAACGCGCATGGCCCACTCCACACCCAGCCAGCCGTAGCTCATCCACATGGCCTGCGCCCCGAGATTCAGCAGGAGATACTCGACAGACACGCCCGCCAAGTCGGACGCGCGACGCATGGTGCGCAACTGCGCGAGCTGACCGAGCACCGGAGAGATCGCGGCAACCGTGCCGAATGCGGCCGCGCCGGCGTAGGAGTCAATGAGGCAGAAACCCACACCCGCCAGCATCGGCATGACGAACACAGGTGCAATCGGGAGGCGCTCGTTGTGACGGATCAGCACGAGAATGCCGACTTGCATCACACCAAGAATGAGCGTCGGCCACGCGATGGCCATCTGGCCTGTCCAGAAGCCGTGGAAGGTCCATGCGATCGATCCGAGCAGGCTCAGCTGCCACAGATGTGTGGACACACCCGTCGTGATTCGGGTACGCAAAATCTTGAGAAACTGCGGAAGGGCAGTGGCTGTGCCGAGCAGTGCTGCGAGCCAAGAAAGGGCTACAACGAGATTCATGTTCCACGCTTCCAAAGGGACGAAGAAACGCTTGATTCCGAGAGGAAACTAGACCTGTTTTCGCGGTTTGTAAAATCGGCGACAACACCTGGCAAAAGGCCTAGCCAGAAGGGCACTGAAGGGCGTCGATTCGACGTGCTGTCTGCGCCCTTCTCGGCGGTTGAGCAACCGCTCGCCTCGGCGGTTGAGTAACGCCCGCAGGGCGCGTATCGAAACCACACCACGCATCTCGAGACGCGCCTACGGCGCTACTCGATGATCGGGTGGTGACGCACGTCAGAACAGACGGCTCAACGACCTACGCCACCCCTCAGAGCAAGATGAGCAGAGCGCGGTGCACCACCGGCCCGTGCATGCCCAGAGCCCCGTCTGCGGCGCCGTTGCTGAGCGCGTCGAGCAGCTCGTGCGAGCCGTGGCCGGCGAATTCGCGGGCGAAGACGCCGTCGTCGGGGCCGATGATCTCGATGGGGTCGCCTTCCTCAAAGGCCCCCTCAACGTGCGTGACGCCCACCTGTAGCAAGGACGCGTGCTGTCTCGTGATGGCGATGACAGCGATCGGCGGGCTCGCGGTGGGAGGGGCCGTGTGGGCACTGGCGACGCAACCGATCACGCAGCTGCCGATGGAAGCGCTCGGGCAAGCAGCACCGCGTTGACGAACGCGAGCAAAGCAAACCCCACCACGAACATCAGGGGCAGCACGAAGCGCCACCCGCCGTCGACGAGCCACAGTAGCAACAGCGGCACCCCGGCTGCTGCCAGCCCGACGACACCCCTCGGCAGTCGAACGAAGGCCAGCACCAACGCCAACCGGACCGCGCGCCCAAGTGGCATGCCCTCCCCGATAAGCGGAAACAACCACCACGCCCACAGCGCCACGACGAGCAGCCCTGTAACCACGAGCGCCTGGACGACGATGACCGCGGGTGACTGCGGAAAGGCCCCGAGGACCCCATACTCCCACACGAGCAGCACGGTGAGTGCCAGCACAAGGAGCCAGGCCAGTGTCGCGCCCCGCCAGCTAGTGCGCAGATGCTGCCAGAAACGACGCGACACCCTCGGCCCCTGCTCGCGCGCCACCTCCACCATCGTGGCTTGCATGGCCGTCCACGCCGCACCTGCCGTGACCACCGGAAGGCAGCACGCGAGGAAGAGCAGGTTCAGCACCACAGCATCGGCGAACTGGGAGATAGCCTGCGCCAGTGGCGAATCGGGGCCGAGCCTGGATCTCATCTGACCGGGCCGAGTGATGCGTTGTGCACCAGCGGTGCCGGTACGACGACATGGCGATGCGACTGGCCGTGGTCGATCTGCGCGAACAGCAGATCGCACGCCGTGGCGGCCATGTCCTGCAGCGGTTGCGCAATCGTCGCCAGCTCCGGGTGAACCCAGCAGGACTGCTCGATCCCATCGAATCCGACGACGGCGAAGTCCTCGGGGATCTTGAGCCCCCGCTCCATGATCGCCTTGTGCGCCCCGAGCGCGATCGTGTCCGAGGCAGCACAGATGGCGGTGGCGTCGGTACCACGCTCGAGCAGCTCAGATGTGAGCCGATGTCCGTAGTCAAAGGTGTAGTACTGCGAACGGTCGGTCTCCTCATACAGCTGCAGCTCCGGTCCGCAGGGCAGCCCCACCCGCTCCATTGCACGCACGAAGGCCTGCAGCCGCACGGCTCCGGCGGAGTGTTCCTCCGGCGGCATACCGACGTAGGCGATGCGCCGGTGTCCCAGATCAACCAACGACTGCACTTGCAGTGCCACTGCGGCCTCGTCGTCGACACGCACAGAGCTGTAGGTGGCCTCGTCAACCCCTTCGAGCCGGGGCGTGGTGAGCAGCACGAACGGCAGCGTGATCGAGTTGACCTGTGCCGGTGACGGGTTGACCGTCCCGCCCAGTAGAAGCAGCCCGGCCGGTTTGTCGATCTCGACGACACGTCCGGCGCTCGCGTACTCATCTGCGGTGTGGGGCACACGAACCGTCTCGAAGGTGAATCCGTGCTGACGGATGAGCGTCTCCAGATGGTCTCCCAATGCCTGGAACATCGGATTGGTGGGGCCCTTCATCAGCGCTGAGATGGCCCGCGGATTCTGCTTGACCTTCAACGACCTGGCATGGGGGTTCGGGGTGAAGTCCAGACGTTTCGCGACCTCGAGGATGCGTGCGCGAGTCTCGTCGGACAGGCCCGGTTGATCGTTGAGCGCCCGGGAGACCGAGGTCAATCCGACGCCGGCCTCCCTGGCGATGTCCTTGATGGTGGCCCGGGAGGTCAAGAGCTCACCCCTTCACCGATCCCGCGACAACGCCTTCGATGATGTGCTTCTGAGCAAACATGTAGAAGACGATGATCGGGATGATCGCGAGCACCAGCATGGCCATCATTGCCCCCATGTCACGGTTGCCGTTGGAGCCGACGAACTGCTGCACCACCACCGGGATCGTCTTGTACTCGGTCGACAGGCCGATCACGAGGTACGGCAGCAGGTAGTCGTTCCAGATCCACATGGCATTGAGGATCGCGACGGTGATGCTCACCGGCTTCAGGATCGGCCAGACGATCTGGAAATAGCTCTGCACAGGGGAACAACCGTCCATGTAGGCGGCCTCCTCGATCTCGACGGGGATCGACTTCACGAAACCGGAGAAGATGAACGTCGACAGACCTGCGCCGAAGCCCAGGTAGAGGACCACCATGCCCAGTGGGTTGGCCAGCCCCAGCATGTCGGCGAGCTTCACCGTCGGGAACATCACCATCTGGAAGGGGATGACCATTGAGAACACGAGCAGGTAGTAGATCAGTGACGTCCACCACCGCTTCACTCGGGTGATGTAGTAGGCGAGCATCGCACAGAGGAACACAATGACCGCCACCGAGGTGATCGTGATGAAGAACGACCACCCGATCGCGCCCAGGAAGCCCTGCCTCGTGAGCCCTGTGACGTAGTTTTCGAGGCCGGCCCACATCTCCCCAAGGGGGATTGCGAACGGGTTGGCACTGATCGCGAACTTCTGCTTGAACGAGTTGAGCAGGATGAACACGATCGGGCCGAGGAACACCACGGTGAGCGCGATGAGCAGCACGTATATCGTGGCGACGGCCACCGGGTTGCGCTTGATGGTGTGCTGGCTCATGCCTCGACCTCCCGGCTGCGGGTGATGTTGAGCTGGAACAAAGCGATGATCACGACGACGATCACGAACAGGACCGCCTTCGCCTGACCCACACCCTCAGTGCCGACACGACCGAACATGGTCTGGAAGATGTTGAGCGCCACCATCTCGGTCTGCCGCAACGGGGCGCCGTTGGTGAGCGCCAGGTTCTGGTCGAACAGCTTGAACGAGTTGGACAGCGTGAGGAACAGACAGATCGTGATCGTGGGCATGATCATGGGGATCGTCACGTTGCGCAGCACCTGCCAGCGGCCGGCGCCGTCGATGGCCGCGGCCTCGGTCAGCTCGGGCGGGACGTTCTGCAAACCGGCGATGTAGATGACCATCATGTAGCCCACCTGCTGCCAGTTGATCAGCACGATCAGGCCGACGAACCCATACTCCCACTTGGAGATGATCGTGGTGCCGTACTGCGCGAGGAACGCGTTGATGATCGACTGCCAGGTGTAACCGAGCACGATGCCACCGATGAGGTTCGGCATGAAGAAGATGGTGCGGAAGACGTTGGTGCACGCCAGCTTCTGGGTCAGGAGCTTGGCGATGGCGAACGCGAAGAGGTTCACGGTGAGGACCGAGACGATGACCACGAGCACCGTGAATCCGAAGGACGCGACGAAGCCGTCCTTCTCAGCCAGTGCTCGCTGGTAGTTCTTCAGACCGACGAACTGGGCGTCGTTGATCGTCGTGAACTCTGCGAACGAGAGATACAGGCCGATGGCGAATGGCGCGAGAAACGCGATGAGGAACGCCACCGACGTCGGTAACACGAACAGCGGGAAATACTTCTTGAGGGATCGTTCCATGATTGCCTGCCCTGCCAGGGGCGGAACGGGCCAGCCGCTCCGCCCCTGGCATCGAGGTGAACCGGATCAGCCGTTCACTGCCGCCTTCTCGGCAGCCCAGCTTTCCTTGACCTTGGTCACTACCTCATCCCACTGGATGTTGCCGGATGCGTACTGCGCAAGAAGCTGCTCGTAGTTGTCCTTGAACGCCTGCGACGGGAAGGTGGTGAAGTCCCACGGCACCGGCGTCATGTCCGAACCCAGGTAGCGGGCGATCTCCTTGGCCAGCGGGTCGTTCGGGGCGGCATCGCCGAAGGACTTGAACGGCGCGATGAAGCCGAGTTCCTCCGTGACGTGCTTCTTGCCCTTCTCGTCGGAGAACAACCAGTTAACGAAGTCGATGGTGGCCTTCTGATCAGCCTCGGGCGCCTTGGCGTTGATCGCCATAAAGGCCTCGGTGCCGATGGCAATGCCCATCTTGTCCTCGCCCGGGTATCCGCCGTACATCGGGAGGAACTTAATGTCATCCTCCTTGACGGTGGTGCCCTGCACGTCCTTGATCTGGCTCCAGGCCCAGTTGCCGTTCTGGACCATCGCGGCCTTGCCGGTGGCAAACTCCGCCATCGAGTCGGTCACCGTCTTTGACGGGGAGAGAGTCTTCTCCACCGTGGAGTCGGTGAGGTAGAGGTCGAAGAGGTTCTTGTACTGGTCGGAATACTTGAAGGCCAACTCGTCCTTGTCGGTGACCTGATCGTCGGCATACTCGAAGTGCACCGGGAGGTTCATGAGGTGGGTGTACCAGCGCCAGCCCTCGCCGGTGGACAACGAGGTGGACGCGAACACGCCGTCGATGCCGAGATCGGCCTTCTTCGCCTGCATGTCATCGGCGACTTCCTTGAGCTTGTCGAAGCCCTTGATCTCGTCCACGGACTTGGCCTTGGCATCAGGCAGCGCGAAGTATTTGTCCATGATGGTGTTGTTGTAGATGATGCCGTAGCCCTCGACGGCCAGCGGCACGCCGTAGATCTTGCCGTCCTCACCCTTCAGCGCCAGGCCGGGATCCGTGAGGTCCTTCGCGAACGCGGTATCGGTGAGGTCTGCCGCATAGGACTGCCAGCTCTTCAGGCCGACGGGACCGTTGATGTTGAACAGCGTCGGCGCACTGGACTTGGTGACCTCGGACTTGAGGGTCTGTTCGTAGGTGCCCGACGCCGCGGTCTGGACCTTGACCTCGACACCGGTGGCCTCGGTGTATGCCTTGGCGATGGCCTTGTAGGTCTCCTCGGACTCGGGCTTCCAGTTGAGGAAATAGACCTTGCCCTTGCCATCGCCGTCGGAGCCTCCCGCATCGCCGCCACATGCGGCCAGGGAGCCGACGGCCAGGGTGGTGACGGCCAGCAGCGCCACCGCACGCTTCAGATTGTGCATTCGTATGTGCCTTTCTCGACGACGTTGTCCCACCCCTGCAAGTAGGGGCGCACGGAAGTGGTTCACTAAAACGTTTCCGTTGCCTCTGATACTACAACTTGTAATGCAGCGGCACCAGAGCCGGGGGTCTCACTTCGGTAACGTTTCCGTAGCGGCTCGGGCGCCCGGGTCCAGATCACAATAGGATGAGCAGGTCCCTGTGTACAACGGGCCCGTGCATGCCGAGGGCGTCGTCGATCTCGCCTTCGGCCAGCGCCTCGCGCAGCTCGTGCGAACCGTGACCGGCGAACCCCCGGGCAACCACACGCTCGTCAGGGCCCAGCACCTCGATCGGATCGCCCTCCTCGAAGGCGCCGTCAATGTGCGTGACTCCAACCGGCAGCAGCGAGGCGTGCTGGCTCGTGATGGCGGTGACGGCGCCTGCGTCGACGTGCACTCGTCCTCGCGGTTGGGCCGCGTGAGCAAGCCACAGCAGGCGGCGAGGGCGTCGCTTGCCCGCGGGGACGAACCAGGTACCGACGTCCTCCCCTCGCAGTGCGGGCGCCAGGTTGTCGGCGCTAGTGAGTGTGACGCCGATGCCGGCCGAGGTCGCGATCTCAGCAGACTGCAGCTTCGTGCGCATGCCCCCGGTTCCGACGCGCGAACCAATACGGGAGGTGTCGACGTCGAGGGCTGCCACGTCGTCGACGCGGCTCAGCATCGTCGCGCCCGGCGTCTCAGGGTGGGCCGTGTAGAGCCCGTCGACGTCACTCAGCAGCACCAGTGCGTCGGCGCGCACCAGATGGGCGATGAGCGCAGCAAGCCGATCATTATCGCCGAAGCGGACCTCGTGGGTTGCCGTCGTATCGTTCTCGTTGACGATCGGCACGACTCCGAGGCGAAACAGCCTGGAAAACGTATTGAGCGCGTTGCGGTAGGTGGTGGGGCTCAGCACATCCTCGACGGTGAGCAGCAGCTGCGCGACGGTCAGCCCGTGCGCCGCAAATGCGTCGCTGTAGGAACGAATAAGTAGCCCCTGCCCGACTGCTGCGGCGGCCTGCTGTGTTTCCAAGTCACGCGGGCGACGGCGAAGCCCCAGCGGCTTCAGCGCTGCGGCGATGGCCCCTGACGTGACCACGACGACACGTCGGCCGTCGTTGTGCAGCCCGGCCAGCACCGTCGCGAGCGTCTGGATGCGTGCCTCGTCGAGGGAGCCGTCGGGGTGCGTCAGCGATGAGGAGCCAATCTTGACGACAATGCGCTGCGCATTGGTGATCTCACTCCGCATCGTCGTCAGCAATCCCCTCCAGCGCGTAGTCCACGCCGGCGGCCTTCGCCGCGTGATACTCCGCGTTGCGCTCGCGGCGACGCGTTGCGGCGGGACGTTCGGTGTCGAAGCGCTGATCCTCACCGCGTCGGCTCAAATTTTCTGCACCAGATTCGATCTGCGGGGCGAAATCAAACACGACGGCGTCCTCCCCGCCGATGGCCACAGCATCGCCGGCGATGGCTCCGAGCTGCAGGAGCTTGTCTTCGATTCCCAGACGATTGAGACGGTCTGCGAGGTACCCGACGGCCTCAGCATTATTGAAATCGGTCTGCCGGATCCAGCGTTCTGGCTTATCACCACGCACGCGCCACAGGAAGCCGCCTTCCCCGTCGCCCTTCTTCTCGATGGTGAATTCCTCGACGCTACCCCGCTTTCGTCCGACCGCCTTGGGCCGGATAACTGGCCTGGGCGCCGGTTTCGGCAACGCCGCGCGTCGTTCTTCAACGATAGCGGCCATCGCGAACTTCAACTCGTTGAGCCCCTCGCTGGTCTTCGTGGAGATGGTGAACACCTGATGACCGGCCGCTTCCAGCTCCGGGCGAACCATGTCTGCCATCTCGGAAGCATCCGGCAGATCCACTTTGTTCAACGCCACGAGGCGCGGGCGGTCTTCAAGCCCACCGTGCGCGGTGAGCTCGCCTTCGATGATTTCCAGGTCGGTCAGCGGATCGCGCCCGGGTTCATAGGTGGCGAGATCAATGACGTGCACGATCGCCTGACAACGCTCGATGTGACGCAAGAAATCGAAGCCGAGGCCTTTGCCAAGCGACGCTCCCTCGATGAGGCCTGGCACATCAGCGACGGTGTACGTCACGTCGCCCGCACTCACCACCCCAAGGTTGGGCACGAGCGTGGTGAACGGATAGTCGGCGATCTTCGGCCTCGCCTTCGAGATGGCGGCGATGAGCGATGACTTTCCTGCCGACGGGAACCCGACGAGGCCGACATCGGCCACCACTTTGAGCTCGAGTCGGATCTCCCGCGACTCGCCTTCCTCACCCAACAACGCGAAACCGGGGGCTTTCCGTGTCGACGAGGCCAGCGCGGCGTTACCGAGACCACCACGGCCACCTTCTGCGACGATGAACTCCTGGCCATCCTCGGTGAGGTCGGCCAGTTGTTCACCAGTGACAATGTCGGTAACGACGGTGCCGCTCGGCACATTGAGCACGATGCTCTCCCCCGCAGCGCCGTGCTTGAAGTCGCCCTGTCCGGGGTTGCCGTTGCTCGCACGACGGATCGATTGCCTGTGAAATTCGAGCAGCGTGTGGAGGCCGCCATCGACGCGCAGAACGACGGACCCCCCGTCGCCGCCGTTACCTCCGTCTGGGCCGCCGAGCGGCTTGAACTTCTCGCGTTTTACGGACGCGCAGCCGTGCCCACCGTTGCCGGCAGCGACGGTGAACCGCACGCGGTCTACGAAGGAGGGAATGGCCATAGGGGCAAGCCTATCGTTTGGAGGAATGCGAAAAGCGGCCCCGAAAGGCCGCTTTTCGCTGAAAACAGATTCGTCAGGCAGAGACGACGCTCACGACGCGACGGCCGCGCTTCACGCCGAACTGCACGCTGCCCTCAGCGAGTGCGAAGAGGGTGTCGTCGCCACCGCGGCCGACATTGTCGCCGGGGTGGAACTGGGTGCCGCGCTGACGCACGATGATTTCACCTGCGCCAACGACCTCGCCGCCGAAGCGCTTGACGCCAAGGCGCTGCGCGTTGGAGTCGCGGCCGTTACGGGTGGAGGAAACGCCCTTCTTGGATGCCATGGTTCTTACTCCCTCAGCTCTCGATGCCGGTGATCTTCACCTGGGTGTAGCGCTGGCGGTGGCCAAGGCGCTTCTTGTAGCCGGTCTTGTTCTTGTACTTCATGATCCGGATCTTCGGGCCCTTGGTTTCGCCGAGCACCTCTGCAGTGACGGAAACCTTGTCAAGGCCCTTGGCGTCGGAGGTGATCTTGTCACCGTCGACGAGCAGCAGGGGCTGCAGGTTGACGGTACCGCCGACCTCTTCGGACACCAGATCGATGTCGAGGATGTCGCCAACAGCAACCTTGTGCTGGCGTCCGCCGTTGCGCACGATTGCGTACACGCCTGACCTACCTTCTTGGAAACTCTACTTCACGTTAACCAGTGCGCCGGCATCACAACAGCGACACCCGGCAATGCACCGAGGGACTACTCTACGACTTCAGCGGCACCTGGTCAAACGTCAACCCGACGCCCTGTCTCCAGCGGCCTGCCGCTATGCCCTTTGCCACAGGCGGCCGTGTACCAACCTCGGCTCCGTAGTGGGAGATTCCGTACCGGGAGATTCCAATGTTAAATCCGACGGCCATCGCCGCTGCCGAAGCCAACGACGAGACTGTACTGTCTCACGTCTGCCAGGCAACAGTGGGTAGCTCCTACACGATTCAGGCCGCTTGCGAAGGCGTGACGAAGACGGCCTACCGGATCAAGGTGGCAAACCTCGCAGACTTCGAATACGCGTTCGATCACGGGAAAGACACTCTCCTGCGGCGTTCTCGGGCGAGCAAGGGTGGGAACTTGGAACTCGCCAGCGACGATGCAGGCAGCGCGACAGTTCGTGACTCGCCGACATCCAGCTCGAGTGTTAGACAGGCAACGCCTTACTTCTTGGAGACGGAACCACGGCGGCGATGCAGAAAGCACCTCGCCAGAGCGTGTCCGAAGGCGCAGGCGCATTTCCGATGTACACGGTCCTGACACTCAATGCGCGCGTCACACCACTTCTACAGGCGACTGGCGCCGCAGGAGCCGTGCGATACCCTCAACAGAAAGCAACTGGTCAACGGCCGTGAACGCTGCACCTACAAGCCCAGCGCGCTCCCCCAGCGGCGAAACCACTACTTCCAGGGACCTCGTGGCCAGCGGCAGCGAACGACGCAGCACAGCCTGGCGGAGTGTGGCGAGATAGAGATCAAGCGAACGCCCGACCCGCCCACCTATGACGATCATCGCTGGGTTGAGCAGGTTGACCAGTTGCGCGAGAACGCCGCCGACTGTGCGCGCGGATTCCACAAGCAGTCGAATTGCAACGGGATCACCGAAGTGCGCAGCACGCACGATGGCCTCAACCGTGCGTCCTCCGGAGGCGCAACATTGCACAAGCTGTGACGCGTTCGGCTCATTCAGCGCATCCTCAAGAGCACTGACGAGCTTTGTCCCGCCAGCCACCGCTTCCAGGCAGCCATAGTTACCACAGCGACACAGTTCGGCGTCACCTGATGCCACCGAGATATGCCCAATATCACCGGCTGCCCCCTGCGCGCCACGATGGAGTTTGCCAGACGACACGATGCCTGCACCAACGCCAGTGCCAACCTTCAGATAGACGACATCTTCATACTGTTGGGCAACGCCGGCCCGCAGTTCCCCGACGGCCATCATGTTGACGTCGTTATCTACCCACACTGGGCAGCCCAGTCGATCCGCGAAGAATCCTCGCACGTCAAACCCATCCCAGCCCGGCATGATTGGTGGCGCATACGGCTTCCCTGATTCCCATTCAACTGGCCCCGGCAGCCCGATGCCCATTCCCCATACTCGTGGCTCCATGTCCACGCTGAGACTGCTGAGTGCACGCAAGACTGTCTCGAGTGTTTGGACTGGCCCCTCCTTGACATCGATCGGCATCTCTTCCGACACGAGAATCTGCCCAGAAAGGTTGGCGACACCCACCTCCAGCCTCGTGGCGCCGAGCTCCGCAGCGTAGACGAGACCAGCATCGAGAACCAACTCGAGCGACCTCGGCGCCCTCCCTCCTGTCGAGCGCCGCAGACCTCCGTCGCGCACGAGCCCTAATGCCTGGAGACGCTCCACGCGGTCCGCGACCACATTGCGCGCCAATTGCGTTTGCCGCACTAACTCCGGTCGAGTTTGCGCTTCGCCACTACGGATGAGGTCTAGTACCGAGACCATGCTCTGAAGCCCCCCATGAGGGGACTCCCAGCTATACGCAGGACTCACGGCGTCCACCTCCTTCATTTGAAGTTTCGAGAACGAGTGTAGACGAGGACTTGACTTCTGCCCGTTAAGAACATAAGTTCGTACACGTAATGCGGAAGTGCGATGGTGCACAACATAAGGAGTTCGATATGAACCGATCACTTCGGAAGCTCTTGGCCCCGGTTGCGATTGCGACGCTGCTCTTCGTCGGCGGCTGCACCACGGCAGGAGGCAGCGCAACAGCAAGCAATCCTGAGATCGACGCAAAAGTGGATAAGGCCCTCACGGAGATGGCCGAAAAGGTGCTCAGCAAGGGCCCCCATGGCGAGGAAGCTGCATTGGCTAGCGAGGCTGACCTCACCGACGAAGAAGTGGCCAAGGTGAAGAGCATGGGGCTGTCGGCTGCCCTCGTCATGCACTACGGCGGCAACGACTGGGCCAACGCCCAGATCAAGGGGCTGAAGGATGAATTCGGTCGGCTGGGCGTCAAGATTTTGGCGATCACCGACGCCAACTTCAAACCCGATAAGCAGGTTTCAGACATCGAGACCGTCATGGCCATGAATCCCGACATCATCGTGTCGATCCCGACGGACCCGGTGGCAACCAGTTCCGCCTACAAGAAGGCTGCCGACGCGGGTATCAAACTCGTGTTCATGGACAACGTTCCTGAGGGACTCCAACCGGGCAAGGACTACGTGTCCATGGTCTCCGCTGATAACGAAGGCAACGGTGTCGCAGCAGCTCATCTCATGGCGAAGGGATTGGGCGGCAAAGGCAAGATTGGGCTGATCTTCCATGAAGCAGACTTCTTCGTCACACGACAGCGTTACGAAGGCTTCAAACGCACGATCAGTGAGCAGTACCCAGACATCGAAATGGTCGCGGAGCAAGGCATCGCTGGTCCAGACTTCGCCGGTGACGCGCAGGGCGCCGCGAATGCGATGCTAACGCGCCACGCCGATCTAGCTGGCATCTGGGCAGTGTGGGATGTACCCGCAGAAGGCGTCATGGCAGCGGCTCGCGAATCTGGCCGCTTGGACCTCAAGATCGCTACCCAAGATCTAGGCACCAACGTGGCGCTCGCTATGGCCAAGAATGACCTCGTCATCGGACTTGGTGCACAACGACCCTACGACCAGGGCATCACAGAGGCGCGTCTCGCCGTGGGCTCCCTGATCGGCAAGCAGGCCCCACCCTACGTCGCACTGGGTGCCGTCGCAGTCGAGCAGAAGAATGTCGTCGACTCGTGGAAACTCGTCTTCGGTGAAGAGGCTCCAGCCAATCTCCTAGAAGCCGCGGGGAAGTAACTGTCATGGCAGCCAACACAGCTACGAATGATGGCGCCGTCGAGACTGACCGCGCGATCATCAAGATGCAAGGCATCCACAAGAGCTTTGGCGGTGTTCCCGTCCTCCGTGACGTCGATTTCGAGGTGAAGGCCGGCGAAGTGCACGCTCTGGCGGGCGGCAACGGTGCAGGTAAATCCACCTTGATGAAGATCCTCCAAGGCGTCTATTCGAAAGACTCCGGCGAGATCTTCGTCGACGGAAAGGCCACCGCGATCGATTCCCTACAATCGGCGAAAGCCGCAGGAATCGGCATGGTCTTCCAGGAGTTCAGCCTGGTTCCGACACTGACCGTCGCCCAAAACATTTCGCTCACCGTCGAACCACAAACCAAACTGGGATTAATCGACGATCGTGCTGCACGAGAGAAGGCACACGTGATCTTGAGCGGTATGGGCGTCGAGATCAACCCAAAGGCAGAGGTCCGTACTCTCTCAACGGCATACTGGCAACTCACCGAGATCGCTAAAGCGCTGGTGCAGGATGCGCGCGTGCTGATCATGGACGAGCCGAGCGCCAGCCTCGCTAAGCACGAGGTGGAGGCTCTGTTTGAACTGATCGAGCGTCTGAAATCGCAAGGCATCGCCATCATCTACATCTCGCACCGCATGGATGAGGTGTACCGAATTGCGGATCGCATCACGATCCTCCGCGATGGACAGCGCCTACTAACCAAACGTCTCGATGAGGTAACCCCAGAGCAAATCGTGGAGGGCATCGTCGGAAAGCAGGTTGACGGTCAACTGGTGTATCAGGCTCGCGACACAATCAGCGACGAAGTGCTCCTTGAAGCCCGTGGCGTCACCGTGGGCCCGCAGCTCCGAGATGTGTCATTCACTGTACGCAGAGGGGAGATTGTCGGACTCGCCGGCCTGATGGGCAGTGGTCGCACGGAGCTCGCGCAGGCTCTGTTCGGCGTCGATCGAATCGACTCCGGTGAACTCCTGCTCAAGGGCAAACAGATCACCGTCAGAAGCCCCAAGGATGCCATTGACGCTGGCATTGTGCTGGTTCCTGAAGACCGACGAGAGCAAGGCCTCGTCTTGGAACACTCCGTCCGCGAGAATCTGCTGCTCCCACTCTTGGACGATGTGAAGCGAGGAGCACTGGTCGATCCGAAGCGCGGCCGTAAGAAGGCTCAACAGCTCATCGAGCAGTTTGGGGTGAAGGTTCAAGACCCCAGCAAGCCTGTAAACCGCCTTTCAGGCGGAAACCAGCAGAAAGTCGTCATTGCCAAGTGGCTCGGCACCTCACCCGATGTGTTGATTCTGGACGAGCCCACCGCTGGTGTTGATATTGGCACCAAAACAGAGATCGTTGAGATGATTCGTGAGCTTGCTGATGAAGGCGTCGGCGTCATCGTGATCTCATCCGAGTACCCCGAGCTTCTCGCTGTTAGCGACCGGATTATCATTATGCGCCGGGGCGCGATTGTTAAGAATCTCAACCGGGAAGATATCCCGGATGAGGAAGCTCTCCAGCTTATGGTTCTAGGAGGATAACCATGGCCAGTTCCACTGCCGAAACTGCCGTGCCGTCGACATTGTCACAACGTGTTACTCAAATCGACTGGCGACGCTACATAATCTACATTGCATTCGTCCTAATTTTTATCTTCTTCGCCATTCTCTTAGGGCAGGAAGGTTTCCTTTCCGGAAATAACCTCGTCAACATTTTCCGACAAGCTGCAACGATCACGGTGATGGCCGTCGCAATGACATTTGTGATCGCATGTGCCGAGATCGACCTCAGCGTCGGTTCCGTCGCAGGGCTTTCTAGTGTTGTCACAGCAATGACTATCGCGACCTATGGACTGATCCCTGGAATCCTCGCTGGTCTTGCGGTAGGTGTGATCATCGGCGGCATCAACGGCGCGTTGGTCAGCACATTGGGGATCCCCTCGTTCCTCGTAACGCTCGGAATGTTGGGAATTGCATTCGGACTTGCTCAATGGATCACCGCGTCTGCACCTCAGCCGATCATGGATGAAACCTACATTCAGATTTTTGGAGGCGGCGATATTGGACCAATTCCAGGTCTGCTCATTTGGATGGCAATCGCTGTCATCGTAGGCGTGATAGTACTGAACCGTACGAAATTTGGTCGACAGGTGCTTGCTACCGGAGGCAATCGCCAAGCTGCAGAATACGCCGGCGTCAAAACGAAGCGAATGAAGTTCTCCGTATTGCTCATCTCAGGCGTGGCAGCCGCTCTTGCAGGAATGCTCTATGCAGGCCGGCTACATTCAGGCCGGTTCCAGTGGGGTCAGGGCGATGAAATGTCAGCGATTGCCGCCGTAATTCTTGGTGGAACCAGCCTCTTTGGCGGTGCCGGATTTGTGATTGGCACGCTCTTTGGCGCCTTGCTCATGAGCCTGATCAACAACGGTCTAATTCTCGCTGGCCTCGATTCTAGTCAACAGCAAGTGGTTCGCGGCATCATCATCATCCTCGCCGTCGCACTTGCAAGGAAGAAGTAACATGACTCGCACACAATTCTCCTCCGGCATCGTTGGCGCCGGCATGATCGGCAAAATCCACGCCTACGCAGTGAGGGCCTCAGGAGGTCACCTCGCAATGGTGGCCGATACCTTCGGCGACAATGCTCAGGCAGCAGCCGCTCAGCTCGGTGCCGATCGAAGCAGTCGCGAACCGCTCGAGCTCATCAATGATCCAGGCATTGACGTAGTCCACATCTGCACACCCAACGCCACTCATGCCGAGCTCGCCATGGCCGCACTCGATGCCGGCAAGGCAGTGATCTGCGAAAAGCCGCTGGCTACCACGGTGGCCGATGCACTCGCTCTGCAGCGTAAGGCCGACCATCTGGGTGCAGTAACGGCTGTGCCCTTCGTGTACCGCTTCCACGCTAATGTCCGAGAGGCCCGCGCGCGAATCGCTCGCGGTGATGCCGGGAAGCTATGGATGTTGCACGGTTCCTACCTTCAAGACTGGCTTTCGCGCGCCAGCGACACTAACTGGCGGGTGGATCCTCGAGTAGGTGGTGCATCTCGCGCCTTCGCCGATATTGGCGTTCATTGGTGCGATCTCATGGAATTCGTCACTGGCCATCGCATTGTCAAATTGAGCGCCCACATGGCCAACGCTTTCCAGGAACGTCAAGGCACCGAAGACGGCTGCGTCGTCCTTTTCGAGACAGATCAGGGCGCGACGGGTAGCGTCGTTACTAGTCAGGTGTCCCCTGGCCGTAAGAACCGGCTCGCGTTCTCGTTCGACGGCACGGATGCTTCCTTTGCCTTCGATCAGGAAAACCCTGAGCAACTATGGGTTGGTGGACGGGATCAGAATGTCCTGGTTATGCGTGACCCGACCACGGCCCAGCCGTCCGCCAGCACCTACTCACACTCCCCTGCGGGCCACCCGCAGGGGTACCGGGAAGCTTTCACATTCCTCATCAACGATGTCTATCGCAAGCTTGGCGGCGAAGACGTAGATGGGCTCCCCACCTTCGATGACGGGCTCCGAGCAGCCCAGCTGACGGACGCCGTCATAGCCTCATCACGCTCCCGGACCTGGGAGTCCGTCCAGTCCGACCACCTCAACAACAAGTAACCCAAGAAAGGAACATCGAAGTGAAACTTGGATACGAATCAAACACGTGGGGTCCGATTTGTGGTGATGCCACTGGGATCACCAGCATCAAGGACCTCTTCTACCGCTCAGAAGGTGACACCCTGAAGTCCATCCGTGAGGTCGGTGAATGCGGCTACCAGGGCATCGAAATCTTTGACGGCAACGTCATGGATTTCGCCGACGATATGGCTACCTTCAAGCAGGCACTCACGGATGCCTGCGTTGAGCTAGCAGGCGTCTACACCGGCGGTAACTTCATCTATCCCGAGGTGCTGCCCGAAGAGCTGCACAAGGTCCAGCAGTCGATCGATGTTGCTGCCGCTGCCGGGGCGACCTTCCTCGTCGTTGGCGGAGGCGCGAAGCGCGCAACTGGCACCACTGACGAGGACTACACGCTCCTTGCCAAGGCTCTCGACACCATTCATGACATGGCGGCCGAAAAGGGACTCGTGGCCGTCTACCACCCCCACCTAACCACCATCTGCGAAACCGCAGAGCAGATTGACACCTTGCTCGAGCGTTCCAAGATCGCATTCTGCCCCGACACTGGTCACATTGCCGCAGCAGGCTCTGACGCTGCCGCCGTCGTGAAGAAGTGGATCCACCGGATGCCGATCGTTCACCTCAAGGATTTTCAGCCGGAACCGTTCGACTTCAAGCCCCTCGGCGACGGAGTCATGGACATGCGCGCCATCGTGAAGGAACTGGCGGACGCCAAGTTCGACGGTTGGGTTGTTATCGAATTGGACGCCCACGAGGACCCCAAGGGGGCTGCTGCCCTCAACAAGACCCGGATCGACGCTCTATTCGAAGAGTTCGGTCTTAGCTACGAAGGAAAGTAAGGAACATAACCATGGAAAAGCTCAACGTTGGACTCATTGGCGGCGGATTCATGGGCAAGGCCCACTCCCTCGCCTACGCGGCGATGCCGATGTTCTTCTGGCCTGCACCCGCAATTCCGGTCCGCAAGACGCTCGCTGAAGCTACCGACGAGCGCGCGAAGGACGTCGCAGCTCAGTATGGATTTGAGCATTCAACGTCGAACTGGCGTGACTTGATCGAAGATCCCGATATCCACATCATCGATATCGCCACACCGAACAACATGCACGCCGAAGCCGCAATCGCAGCGGCTGAAGCAGGCAAGCACGTCATCTGTGAAAAGCCGCTGTCGAACACAGTAGAAGATGCGCGCCGCATGTACGAGGCGGCTAAGAAGGCCGGCGTAGTGAACATGGTGGCATTCAATTACCGCCGCACCCCCGCCGTTGCGCTAGCCAAGAAGTACATCGAGGAAGGTGCTATCGGCGACATCTTGAACTTCCGCGGCACCTACCTGCAGGACTGGAGCGCGGATCCGGAATCACCGTTGTCCTGGCGATTCCAGAAGAGCATCGCCGGTTCCGGCACGCTCGGCGACATCGGCACGCATGTGGTTGACATGGCGCGCTACCTCGTCGGCGAGATTTCGGCAGTCAACTCCATGCTGGCTACCTGGATTCCAGAGCGCCCCAAACAGGACGGTGGTGTGGACTCGCTGGGCAACGCGAAGGGCGGCGGTCCCAAGGCTGCGGTGGATGTCGACGACGAACTCGTGACGCTGCTGAAGTTTGAGAATGGTGCCATTGGTTCGCTTGAGGCAACGCGTAATGCGTGGGGCCGGAACAACTTCATCACCCTTGAAATCCACGGCACGAAGGGTTCCATCTACTTCAACTACGAGCGTCGCGACGAGCTGCAGGTTTGCTTCTCCGACGATCCTGCTGACCGGCGTGGCTTCCGCACGGTGTACACCGGGCCGAACCATCCGTACGGCGCCAACCTGTGGCCTATCCCTGCGCTGGGCATCGGCTACGGCGAGACGAAGATCGTCGAGACATACGATTTCATCAATGCAATCGTTAATGGGCAGGAAGCTGACCCAAGCTTCCGTGACGGCTACCAGATTGAGCTGATCGCTGACGCAATCGTTAAATCTGCTGCTGCTGAAGCATGGACCAATGTCCAGAAAGTCGATTCATAAGAATCCATAAGTGAGTGCGGGCCCTTCGGGGCCCGTACTTGTACTCCCCCTAACCATTTTTTGCATTAGGAGCTATCATGACGCGACCAATCACCCTCTTCACTGGTCAATGGGCAGATCTGCCGTTCGAAGAAGTTTGCCGCCTCGCCGGAGAATGGGGCTATGACGGCCTCGAGATCGCCTGCTCGGGTGATCACTTCGAAGTAGACAAGGCCTTGAGCGATGACAGCTACATACCTGGTCGATTGGAGATCTTGGAACGAAATGGGCTGAGCGTATGGGCGCTCTCAAACCATCTCGTGGGTCAAGCTGTCTGCGACGATCCGATTGACCATCGCCATCGCGATATGATCCCGGCAGATATCTGGGGAGATGGTGATCCCGAAGGTGTCCGCGGGCGCGCTGCAGAACGCATGGCTGACACGGCACGTGCAGCAGCCAAAATGGGTGTCAAGATCGTCACCGGATTCGCTGGCTCTCCCATCTGGAAGTACGTGGCGATGTTCCCGCCAGTAGCAGAATCGGTAATTAAGGCCGGGTACCAGGAGTTCGCTGATCGTTGGAACCCAATCCTTGACGTCTTTGACGAGGTGGGCGTTCGGTTTGCCCACGAGACACACCCAAGTGAGATCGCCTACGACTACTGGACTACGAAGGCCACGCTCGAGGCCATCGGCCACCGCGAGGCGTTTGGGATCAACTGGGACCCGAGCCACATGGTCTGGCAGCAGATTGACTGCGTAGGATACCTGTTGGATTTTGCCGACCGGATTTATCACGTGCACTGCAAGGATACGAAGCTGCGCCTGAACGGTGGCCGCAACGGTCGGCTGTCGTCGCATCTGCCTTGGGCAGACCCTCGTCGCGGCTGGGATTTCATTTCCGTCGGACATGGCGATGTGCCGTGGAGCGATGCAATCCGGGCCCTGAATCACATTGGCTATGACGGCCCGCTCTCGATCGAGTGGGAAGACGCTGGCATGGATCGACTCGTCGGTGCACTGGATGCGTTGGAGTTCGTCCGTGGCCTTAACTTCGACCCACCGCAGGCAGCCTTTGACGCAGCCTTCGCACGAAAATAATGAGGATAGTAATGCCGAGGGGAATTACCCGCCCTCGGCATTACTTTAAATAAGACCATTAGTTGTAAAACTGATATAGATCAAAGGAGATATACTATGGAGATTATTGCTGACCATGGAGGAGTACCTGCTAAGCACGGCCGGGCACTCGTCAATGGAGTACGACTCCACTATTCCGTAGCAGGAGCGGGTGAACCGCTGTTCCTGCTTCACGGCGTGCCGAAGACTTCGTACCACTGGCGTCGCGTGATCCCCCTCCTCACGCCCTACTACACGGTTATCGCGCCCGATCTTCGCGGTCTCGGCGATTCGGAACGTCCTGCAGATGGCTACGATACGAAGAACATGGCCGAAGACATTGCTCAACTGGCCACCCAATTGGGATACGACCAATTCCTCATTGCCGGAGAAGACTGGGGCGCCGCCACTGCCTATCAGGTTGCTGCGCAGCACCCGGAACGAGTCAAGAAACTGATTTTTCAGGAAATGATTCTTCCCGGGTTCGGCCTTGAGGACTACTCTTTCCTCACGCGTGAGAATGTGAGTACCTACGTCTGGCTTTGGCACATTAACTTCTACAGCGTTCCGAATTTCCCTGAAATGCTCATTACAGGCAGAGAGAGGGAGTACTTCAATTACTTCATGAAGCACGAGACACACAATCCGCAGGCCATCACCCCAGATGCTCTCGACGAATACGTGCGTTGCTACTCTGCACCTGGTGGCATTCGAAGCATGTGCGAGATCTATCGCGCAACACTCGACGACGCTGATCAGAACCGGGAAGCAGCCAAGACCAAGCTCAAGATGCCGGTACTTGCGGTAGGCAGCGAGTACTTCATCGGTGAAGACAACGAACGGCAGATGCGCGAGCTCGCCGAAGATGTGAGCGCCGTAATCCTTCCATGGGGGCACCAGCTGGCGGAAGAAGACCCAGAAGGGCTCGCGGCTGCCTACCTCAATTTCCTCGGGCGCGGCGACTGACAGCGTCACATGATTCGCGCCGATGTTTCGCATGGCAAGCAAATAACTAACCCTCTACAAGGAGAAGAGTCATGGGAAAGAACCACGCTTCCGAGGATGCGGGCTACTTTCGAGTGCAACAGAACAAGTCGGGTGGATGGGCATTCATAGATCCGTTGGGCAAGCCCTTCGTATCTCTCGCTTTGAACCACCTCGATGACAGCGATCTGCGCTATCCGCATAACGTAGACGTGTTTGACCGGAAATATGGCACTCGTAGGGAATGGACGAAGGGTGTTGTTCGGGATCTTGAAGATCTCAACTTCAACACCATCGGGTGGACTGGCCAGTACATCAGCGGAGACTGGGGCAAGGCGTTGGACTGGTTCGGGGATCCCATCGATCTCGGCCACTCCTCTCCCTGGCCCGATGAGCTTCTGCTCGACGCCGGCATGCCCTACGTGGTACAGATCCGGGTGCAGGAAATCGAAGATTGGAACGGTCACCCAGCATTCCGTGATGTATACAGCGAAGATTTCCAAAAGTATGCAGACTGGATCGCACGGCGTATGACATCCGACCATAAGAACAGTCGGAACCTGATCGGGTATTTCTTGGTTGATATTCCCGCCTGGCTGCCCCATGCTTCTGGTCGTTTCTGGCCAGGCTTTGAAGGCCTGTCGCCCGAGGAACACGACGCGAAGCTCTTCGAGGTAGCCACGCAGTACTACAAGACCGTGACCGAAGCGATTCGCCGATACGATCCAAATCACCTTATCCTCGGCGACCGCTACAACGGAAACAAAGGAATTCCCGAGACCGTGCTGCGCGCCATGGTGCCATTCGTCGATGTACTCTCGGTTCAGTACTTCACCGGCAAGACGGAGACCGAATACACGACGATGATCTCCGACCTCCGTCAGTGGCATGACGTCACGGGCAAACCCGTGGTAATCGCCGACATCGGAAACTGGGTTCCCACTGAAATGAACCCGCACCGTACCAGCGACATGCACACTCATGCTGAGCGTGGCGAGGACTACGCACAAGGAATCGCCAGAGTCATGGCCGAACCTTGGATCATCGGCTGGCACTGGTGCGGATACATTGAGAACCTGGGCCGAGGCTGGGGCATTAAGGATCCCTATGATGAGTTCTACTCCGATCTCACTGACCGCATCCGAGAGGCTAACGCCGACGCCCAAACCGCAGTCAGCATGCGAATGGAATAAAGCGCAAGCGAGGGACGGTCAGGTCACACTTGGTCGTTCCCTCTCACTTCGGTGATCGGGCCGGCGTGCACTGACCCGATCACCGAAGTGTTTCGTTCTCCGCTGACATTGGCGGTGAAGATCAACTGCGCAGTTGCCTGGACGCCCAGTTCCCTCACGATTCCCTACAACGCCGTCCGCTCAGGTCGTAATCACCACGGGCACGATCATGGGTCGACGCCGAAGCTTCTTCGATACCCACTGCCCAATCGTGCGACGCACCACCTGCTGGAGTCGATGCGTGTCCTCCACGCCGTCGCGCATCGCTTCCTGCAGGGCGTCATAGATCTGCAGATGCACCTCGTCGAACACGGTGTCTTCCTCTGCAAATCCGCGGGCGTTGATGATGGGCCCGGAGATCACTTCCTTGTTATGCAGGCTCACAACGGTGATGATCGAGATGAAGCCCTCCTCACCCAGAATGAGGCGGTCGCTCACGGCGTCGGACACGTCACCCACGGTGGAGCCATCAACGAAGATGTAACTTGCGTCGACTTTACCGACCACCTTGGCTTGCCCCTTCACCAGGTCGACCACACCGCCGTCCTCCACGATGACGACGTTCTCTTCCCGGATGCCGGTCTTCTTCGCAAGATTGCCGTTCGCCACGAGATGCCGCACCTCACCGTGCACCGGCATCACGTTCTTAGGCCGGAGAATGTTGTAGCAATACAGCAGCTCGCCCGCCGACGCATGCCCGGAGACGTGCACGAGCGCATTGCCCTTGTGCACGACGTTGGCCCCGAGTTTCGTCAGTCCGTTGATCACGCGATACACAGAGTTCTCGTTGCCCGGAATCAGGGAGCTGGCGAGTAGGACGGTGTCGCCCTCCCCCACCTCGATATGTGGATGCTCTCGGTTTGCGATTCGGCTGAGCGCGGCGAGCGGCTCGCCCTGCGACCCCGTCGAGATGACCACCACTTCGTCGTCGCGGTAATTGGAGAGATCCTTGAGCTCGATCATGATGCCCGGTGGCACCTTGAGGTAGCCCAGATCGCGGGCGGTGGACATGTTGCGCACCATCGAGCGCCCCACATAACACACCTTGCGGCCGTGCAACACCGCCTGGTCGAGCACCTGCTGCACGCGGTGCACGTGGCTGGCGAAGCACGCAACGATGAGCTTGCCCTTGGATTGATCGAACACCCTGGTCATAGCCGGTTCGATGTCGACCTCGTGCGTGGTAAAGCCTGGGGTTTCTGCGTTCGTAGAGTCGACGAGGAACAGATCGACGCCCTTCGTACCAAGACGTGCGAACCCTCGCAGATCCGTGATGCGACCGTCGAGTGGAAGTTGGTCCATCTTGAAGTCGCCCGTGTGCAACACGACGCCGGCCTTCGTGCGAATGGCGACAGCGAGAGCATCGGGGATGGAGTGGTTCACCGCGAGGAACTCGAACTCGTAACCGCCGACGCGGACCTCGTCGCCTTCCTTCACATCGATGAGCTCGAAGTTGCGCAACCGATGCTCGCGCAGCTTGGCCGCGACGAACGCCAGCGTGAGGCGCGACCCATAGACGGGGATGTCGGGGCGCATCTTCAGCAGATACGGCACAGCACCAATGTGGTCCTCATGGCCGTGGGTAAGCACGAGCGCCACCACATCGTCGAGGCGATCTTTCAGGTAGTCAAGGCCGGGTAGGATGAGGTCGACGCCTGGGTGCGTGTCCTCCGGGAATAGCACGCCGCAATCGACGAGCGCGATCTCACCGTCGATTTCGAAGGCCGTCATGTTGCGGCCCACATCACCCAACCCGCCAAGGGGAATGACACGCAAAGTGCCTGGCTTCAGCTTCGGTGGCGTACGCAGTTCGGTCATACCCCCAACGCTAGCGGACAATAGACTGTGCGCATGATCAACACGGTCCGTCTCGCTATGCCCGCCGAAGCTGTCGACGTCGCGCGCATCCAACGTCGCGTCTGGAACACACAGCCCAGCCTCGCTGTGATGCTCGACGAGGTGAGCGCCGAGCAAGCCACCCAGCTGTGGCATGGGGCCATCGCCCGTCCCCCGCTCGCCACGATGCGGGTGCTCGTCGCGCTGGGCGAGGCGGGAATCGTCGGGTTCGCGGTCACCAAGCCGTCCGACGACCCCGACGCCGGCCCCACCGACGGGGAACTCGCGGAGCTGGTCGTCGACCCGGCCGCGCGCGGACAGGGCCACGGCTCGCGCCTCATGCAGGCCGCCGTGGACACGCTGCGCACCGACGGGTTCACCGTCGCCACCATGTGGGTTCCCACCACCGACGACGTCATGCACGAGTTCCTACTGTCCGGCGGCTGGGGTGCCGACGGCGCCCACCAGGAAGCAGCCACCGAAGACGGCGAGCATTCGCTGAAGCTCACCCGGTTCCACACCGGGATTGCGTGAGGTGGGGCGGCAGGTTGTTGCCGGTGGTTGAGTAGCCCACGCAGTGGGCGTATCGAAACCTGCTGGGATGATTTCGATACGCGCCCTTCGGGCGCTACTCAATCATCAGGCATCCTTCCACCCGATGATTGAGCCGCCGCTGAAAGCGGCGTGTCGAAATCATCTGCGGCGCGCTCGGACGTCGTCGATAAAGAATGCTGGAACCCACCTATTTTGGTGGGTTCCAGCATTCCTTATGTGAGTGAGGCTGGGTGGCGGGCTCAGAGGCGTCAGATTCCCAGCACGTCGGAGAGCCCGAGGGTGAGGCCCTTGTGAGTGCGCACGTGCTCGATTGCGGCAATGACGCCGGGCATGAACGAAGCCCGGTCAAAGGAGTCGTGACGGAGCGTGAGACTCTCACCTGCCGCACCAAAAAGCACCTCCTGATGAGCAACGAGCCCCTGCAAGCGCACCGCGTGCACGTGAATGCCCTCGACCTGCGCACCCCGGGCACCCAGCTCGTCGTGCACCGTCGCATCTGGCACCGGATCCATGCGCTCCTCCTCGCGCACCGCGGCAATCCGCTGCGCGGTCGTCGTCGCCGTACCTGACGGGGCATCGGCCTTGTGGGGGTGGTGCAGCTCCACAATTTCCACCGACGGGTAGTACTTCGCCGCGAGTTCTGAGAACCGCATCAGCAGATTCGCCCCGATGGAGAAGTTCGACGCGATGAGGACGCCCACGCCGGGGTGTTCGTCGCACAATGTGCGCACCCGCTGCAGCCGGGCTTCGTCGAATCCGGTGGTGCCGATCACCATGTCCAGGCCGCGTTCAAGTGCCCATTCAATGTTGTCCATCACCGCATCGGGATGGGTGAAGTCGACGACCACTTGAGCGTCCTTGATGGCTTCTCGGGGCGCCTCAAGATCGGAGCCGCCCGTAAACACCATGCTGTCGGCTTCCTCGACGGCTGTCACTACCTGGCTACCCATCTTGCCGCTGACGCCAAAAACGCCAACCTTGGTTGCATTCATGCTGGTTACCTCCTGCATGGTTCGGGCGAGTCCATCGCTTCGTACTACTTCAGTTCTACCAGCAGGGTCCGCACCAAGGATGCGACCTCCCACGGACGTGCCACGGCCGGCCCTGCCCCAATGAGCAATGGCCGGCCGCGATCACCTGGATGAACGGAACTCACTCCTCCTCGGAGCGCTCCTCCTGGCGCTCTTCTTCCTCGATGACGGGCACGAGCGAGAGCTTGCCGCGGTCATCAATGTCGGAGATCTCAACCTGGAGCTTCTGGCCGACGCTGACCACATCGTCGACGTTCTCGACGCGCTTGCCACCGGCGAGCGCGCGCAGCTTCGAGATGTGCAGCAGACCGTCCTTGCCAGGCAGCAACGAGACGAACGCGCCGAAGGTGGTGGTCTTCACGACGGTGCCGAGGAACCGCTCGCCCTTCTCCGGCATGTGCGGGTTGGCGATAGCGTTGATCTGAGCGATGGCCGCGTCGGCAGCCGCGCCGTCCTCAGCGCCCACGTAGACGGTGCCATCGTCCTCGATAGAAATGTTGGCGCCGGTCTCGTCCTGGATCTGGTTGATCATCTTGCCCTTGGGGCCGATGACCTCACCGATCTTGTCGACGGGTACCTTGATCGCGACGATACGTGGCGCGTAGGGGCTCATCTCGTCCGGTACATCGATGGCTTCGCCCATCACGTCGAGCAGCGTGTGACGCGCGTCGCGGGCCTGCAGCAGCGCCTTCTGCAGCTCGCTGGCGGGAATGCCGTTGAGCTTGGTGTCCAGCTGGAGGGCGGTGACGAAGTCGCGGGTGCCGGCCACCTTGAAGTCCATGTCGCCCAGGGCGTCTTCCGCGCCGAGGATGTCGGTGAGCGCGACATAGTGCGTCTCGCCGTCGAGTTCCTCGCTCATGAGACCCATGGCGATACCCGCAACGGCGGCGCGCAGCGGCACACCGGCGTTCAGCAGCGACATCGTCGAGGCACACACCGAACCCATCGACGTGGAGCCATTCGAGCCCAGTGCCTCGGAAACCTGACGGATGGCGTAGGGGAACTCCTCGCGCGTGGGCAGCACCGGCACAAGCGCACGTTCGGCGAGCGCACCGTGACCAACCTCGCGACGCTTCGGCGAACCGACGCGGCCCGTCTCACCCGTGGAGTACGGGGGGAAGTTGTAGTTGTGCATGTAGCGCTTAGTGTGCTCGGGCGAGAGCGTGTCGATCTTCTGCTCCATGTCCAGCATGTTCAGCGTAGACACGCCAAGAATTTGGGTTTCGCCGCGCTGGAACAGCGCTGAGCCGTGCACGCGCGGCACCACAGCAACCTCGGCGGACAGCGCACGAATATCGGTGACGCCGCGCCCGTCGATACGCACGCCCTCGGTAAGCGTGCGGTGACGCACAATCTTTTTCGTAATGGCCTTCAGCGCAGCAGCAATCTCGTTCTCGCGGTCTTCGAACTTCTCCGCGAGCTGCTCCTGCACATCCTGGCGGATGGCGTGCGTGGCGTCGTCGCGATCCTGTTTGCCGGGGATGGTCATCGCCTCAGCGATACGGTCCTTCGCTAGCTCCTCGACGGCGGCGTACACGTCGTCCTGGTAATCGAGGAAGACGGGGAAGTCGTACGTTTCCTTCGGCAATTTGGCGGCGAGCTCAGCTTGAGCGTCGCACAGCGTCTTGATGAACGGCTTCGCGGCTTCGAGACCTTGCCCGACGACCTCCTCGGTCGGGGCGGTCTTGCCGCCACGCACGAGCTCCCAGGTGGCGTCGGTGCCGCCGGCCTCCACCATCATGATGGCGACGTCGCCGTCGTCGAGGACGCGACCCGCAACCACCATCTGGAAGGTCGACTTGTGTACCTGCTCGACGGTGGGGAAACACACCCAAGTGTCGTCGATGAGGGCGACGCGAACACCGCCGATGGGACCCGAGAACGGCAGCCCAGCGAGCTGGGTAGACATGGACGCGGCATTGATGGCGACCACGTCGTAGTACACGTCGGGGTTCAGCGCCATGACGGTGACGATCACCTGCACCTCATTGCGCAAGCCCTTGACGAATGCGGGACGCAGCGGCCGGTCGATCAGGCGAGCGGCCAAGATGGCGGCCTCGCCGGGGCGCCCTTCGCGTCGGAAGAAAGAGCCGGGGATCTTGCCGGCTGCGTACATACGTTCTTCAATGTCGACGGTGAGCGGGAAGAAATCGATCGCGTCACGTGGCGTCTTCTGCGCACACGTGGCTGCGAGCAACATGGTGTCGTCGTCGATGTAAACGGCTGCGGAGCCGTCGGCCTGCTGCGCGAGTTGGCCCGCTTCGAAGCGCACGACGTGTTTGCCGTACGAGCCGTTGTCAATCACGGCTTCGGTGTACTCAAGTCCTGCCATTGGTGCAGGGTTCCTTTCGCTAGTGCCGCCCAAACATGACGAACCGCCGTGGAGTACCCGGTCTTCGATCGAGGCCCGCGGGGAATCACACCCGAAGGTCACTACCGAGGACCAGAGCCACTCCGGTTGGGCGGCGATGAGACTATCTATGCGGTTGTCGCCTACCATGCTAGCGGACGCGACGCGAAATGCCCCGATTTCAACGCCCCATGCAGCCACCGACGGCGCGCCCCAACGACGTCTCTGCCTTGCCCCCCGTGACGTTCCTCCCAATAAGGAATGTGGGATTCCACCGAAAACGGTGGAATCCCACATTCCTTATTCCGGCTCCCTCGAAGCGATCCGCCTACGAAGGTTCAGCGACGCAGGCCGAGGCGGGCGATCAACTCACGGTAGTGCTCGATGTCCTGCTTCGCGACGTAGTTCAGCAAGCGACGACGTTGACCAACCATCAGCATCAAACCACGACGGGAGTGGTGGTCACCTTTGTGGCTCTTGAGGTGCTCGGTGAGGTGCGCGATGCGCTTGCTGAGTAGCGCGATCTGCACGTCGGGCGAGCCGGTGTCACCAGGCTTGGTGGCGTACTCTTCAATAATCTTCTTCTTTTCCGCAGCGTCCATAGTAGGTGCTCCTTCCAGCTCGCTGCACGGCGCTCCGGTCGCGGGTGCTGTCGGAGCTCTTTTTGGGCCGTGGCCGATCAAACGGCAACCCGGCGATGCTACCACTTGGACGCACCTTCCCCCAACTGCACCCTTGGCGGGTAGGCTCACACCATAATCGTTCGAGCAACCGTGAGGAGAGGCCATGCCTATCGTCGTACGCCTTGTTGAGGAACGCGACCTTCCCGCCCTACGCGAGCATCAGGCGCGCCCAGACCTGAACCTCGTCGATGTTCACTTCGAGGCCTCCGCCGACGGAACCTTGCTCTTTGCTGCCGCATTCGACGAGGACACGCCGCTCGGCACCGCGCTGCTGGACATCACCGACGACTACCAGTGGACACCCGAGCTGCGCAACATGTGGGTGTACCCGCAGGCGCGCCGCCGCGGCGCTGGGCGAGCGCTTTCTCAGTGGCTCGAAGAGGAAGCTCGTAGGCGCGGGCACGAGGCCGTGTTCCTCGCCGTTGACCCCAACAACGAAAAGGCGATCCCGCTGTATGTCTCGCTCGGCTACTCCCCCATCGGCGAGCATTTGATCGTCGACGACCCCGAAGTGCCCCAGGTGGACGATGCCACGAAGCCCGCCGAGTACTACGCTATCTACAAGAAGTCGCTCGTCGCGCAGTAAACCGCTCAAGCTCGACCACACCAGCCGCGCGCCCCAGTGACGCGCCTCGTCGGCGCTATTTCACTTCGCGGGAAGGCGCGACGAAGGAGTTGCACTCCTGGTACGTCGAAGCCTTCAGCCCTCGCTCCGTCCAGAGCCCTCGCGACGCGCTCACCCCGTGGAGCGGTTCCTCGGCATCCGGCGGATCGCCCACGAACTCCGCAGCCTTCACCACGGAGCGGTAATCGCCTGAGTCATACCCCAGCGAGACGGTGACCGACTGAATGAACGACGCGGCAAGGCAATCAGCCTGCACCTCGAGACGACGGTTCAACTCGAACGCCTGCGGCTTGCTCTTCGCATCGCGCATCGAGTAATGCCGCTGTACCAGGATGCCGTTGCGACCCTGCACGTTGTGCCCATACTCGTGCGCCATCACGTAGTCCCAGACGGTCTGATCGTCGCCGATCACGTCCACCAGCTCGGCGGAGAAGTAGATACCCTGGTTGGCTGCGCAGAAGAATGCGTTCCGGGGCTCCAGCTCACCGCATGGGCTGTTGCCACCGTTACCTTCGTAGACCTTAACGCGCGGCTGATACTGCTTGTACCCTGCGGCTTCGAGCGGCGGGCCAAAGGTGCGGGTGAGACATTCAGACAGTGCTTGGAGCCGTTGTTCCAGCTCATCAGCATCGCGGATGTTAGACACGTCGGGCGCTTCACAGCGCACTGGCTCTGGCACCTTCTGCTGGTAGAACTTATTGCTATCAAGCAAGCTGGGGTCGTTGTACGAATCCACCACCTCGGAAGGCCCTTGCCCCGCGCCAGGAACCTGGTACTCCTCATTGACGTAGACAACCTCGTCGTTGCTGCCCGGAGTTCCACCACCGGTGGAGCCTGGCCCCTTCGCCGACTGGGTCAAAACGAAGTATCCCATCATCATGCCAAGCACGACGACCGGCAGCAGTAGCCACCACAGACTGCCGGACTTCTGCTGGGGCGGCGGCCACGGATAGGCGGGCGGATACTGACCGGGCGCGAAGGGAGGCCCACCGGGATTCAGACCGGGCCGATACCGCGGATCGAAACCACCTGGCCGGAATTGTTGGGGGTACCCAAACTGCTGCTGTGGCAGCGGCTGCGTCTGCGGCCCTTGCCACCCCGGCATCGGCGCACCCCCCTGTTGATTCGACGGCGCACCCCACCGCTGACCGTGTGAGCTGGGTTGGCGGGCGTAGGGGTTGGCCCACGATGGCGCCTGGCGCCCGGGAGGGCTGTGGAACGGCGACGCACCGAACCCGTTACGGGGGGCATTGGGGGGCATAGTCACGCCACAACCGTAACCCACGAGAGGGCCACCCCTCGCTCACGCAGGCGCCGGTGCGCATGACACGCCCGTGTGCAATAGTGTGCAAGTCCCGACGAAAGAGTGACCGTGTCGAAGATCCATCGCCTGCTGCTCAGCATCTCCCTGGGCCTCTTGACCCTCGCAATGCTGGCCATGCCCGCACGCGCTGACAACAGCGTCGATGCACTCGATGTCTCCGCCGAGTTGAAGGCCGACGGCACCCTCACCGTGACGAGCACACTCACCGGTGATGCCATGGGCAGCGACTTGCAGATGCGCATCCCCAAGCACTCTCCCCTCGGCGACTTGAGGAGGTTCCTCTACGACGTCTCAGACGTCGCTGTCACTGCAGAAGGTAGTCAGCTCGAGCACACCGTCGACGAAAACTCCGACGCTGTCACTGTGAAGGTGGATCCGAGCAAGTCGGGCGGCAAGCCCATCACGATTGCGTACACCGTCACAGGAACCACGTCGACGCCCGCCGGGCAAGAGGATGTGCGTCATTTCTCCTGGCCAGTGGTCGGCGGGCTGAACATGAGCGTTCAGAACGTGAAGGGCAGCGTGGCGCTACTTGCCATCCCACCGGATTTTGAGTGCGCCGCGGGCAATCCGAGCACCCCGCACAACTGCTTCTCCTGGAACATCGATCGCGACAAGCCGGTGCCGATCAGCTTCGAGGACGGGCCGATTGAGCCAGGGCAGACCATCCAAATCTCGGGTAGTCAGCCCGCAAACCAGGTAGCCTCCACCGCGACGGTGCACACCCGCTGGACGCTTGATCGCGCGTTCTCCCTCACCTTCGTCACCGGCTTGGTATCCCTCGGTGTGCTGCTGGTGGGCGCCGTCGCACTATGGCAGTGGCACCGCCGTGTGGGCCGCGACGAGGTGGCCACCGCCGCACCCACGGTCATTGGCGAGTTCCATCCGGTGGCTGAGGGAGTCAGCGAGTTTCGGTTGCGCGAGAACATCCGACCAGGCCAGATCGGCACCGTCGCGGACGAATCTGTCGATCCGATCGACGTCACGGCGACCATCCTCGATCTCGCCGTGCGTGGTTTCCTTCGCATCGAACAGCTGCATGTGCCAGGCGGTATGGATTGGACGTTCACGCGCCTCAACGATGACACGAGCAGCCTGCGTAAGTACGAGCGCATCTTGCTGGATGCGGTCGCTCCCGTCGACGGAACTCCCGTGCTCGTCTCCCAGATTCAGCAGGCCGTCGGCCCATGCGTATCTGACTTGCAGCATGCGCTCTACGACGACGTCGTGGAGAGCGGTTGGTTCGCAAAGCGCCCCGACGCGTCGCGCACCGATTCGCGCACCATCGGCGCCGCGTTGCTCATCGTGGGCCTGATCGCCACTGGGTTGCTTGCCTGGCTGACCACATGGGGGCTCGTCGGGCTCGCGGTGGTCACCGTCGGGGTGGGTGCGCTCTTCATCGCCGGCGAGATGCCCCGTCGTTCGGCCAAGGGCGCGGCGCTGTTGGCCGGGCTGCACGGGTTCTCAGCCGTGCTCGCCCAACAGAGCACCGAAGTCATGCCACCAGGCAAGGAGCTTCGAGAGATCTCCAAGTTCCTGCCGTATGCGGTGGTGCTGGGCGGCAAGGAGCGCTGGGTCAACGCGATGGTGGCCGCCGATCGCGATACCACTCCAGATCCGGATGCGATCAGCTGGTTCCACGCCCCCGAGGATTGGCACCTGCAGCAGCTGCCGCAGTCGCTGGATGCTCTCATCGCGTCGATCCAGGGCCATCTCTTCGGCCGCTAACCGCCGCGATCAGCCTTCGGGCTGGATCACGTGCTCGTCGTAGTTGGGCTCCTCTTTGATGATGCCGAATTCCTTGGCATGTGCGCCCATCGTCTTGAGCGATTCGACGTCGAGGCCGGGTTTGAAGGCGGCGATGTTGATCTTGTCGGCCACCGCGGGGTCGAGTTTGATCTTCTCCACGGCGAGCTTGCGGAACTCGTCGGGATGCTCGGTGGCGTACTCGTTTGCTTTGCTCATCGCCCGTTGGAATTTCTGCAGCACCTCCGGATTCGCCTCAGCGAATTTCCCGCTGGTGATGTAGTAGCCGAGCGTAGTGTCCGGAATGGCCTCGACGAAGTTCGAGAGAATTGGCCGATATCCGGCATCCACAGCGAGTGTGCGGAACGGGTCAACCTGCCAGATGGCATCCACGTCGCCGCGTTCCAGCGCTGCGCCCATGTCGGAGTAGTTCATGGGAACCCACTCGATGCCCTTCGGATCTATCCCCTTCTTCTGCAACGCGACGGGGATGGTGACGTCGCCGAGATTCTTCAGCGAGTTCACGGCGATGCGCTTGCCAGGAAGATCCTCCGGGCCCTGGATCTTGGAATCCTCGAGCACGAAGATGTTCGACGTGTCCTGCTCCACATCAGTTCCGGTGCCGCAGCAGTTGACGACGAACCGGACGTCGAGGCCCTCGTCGATCGCGGCGAGGTCGGAAATCACGTTGGCGTAGCCAATGGGCGATTCACCGTTGATGACACTCGGGATGATGGCGGAACCACTCTCCGCGATCTCCACCTTCACGTTCAGCCCCTCGTCAGCGAAAAAGCCCTGCTCGATGCCCAGGTAGAGCGGCACGGAGTCGGAGGTGGTGATGTGCTGGATAGTGAGCTCGACGTTGCCGTCGGCATCCTTCTTCGCTTCCGGGCCGCCGGAGCAACCGGAAGCCATCAGTAAAGCTGCGGCGAGCGCAGCAGCGGCGACGTGACGAATCTTGTGCATGGTTACTCCGATCAGATGATGTATTCGGGTTCGGGTTGGGGTTCGACGACCAGGTGGCGGATCGTCGCGAAGACCTCCGCACGGAGTTCTCCAAATCTGGGAATGGCCTTCGTATCGAGCTGCGAGCGTTCACGCGGCAGGTCGATGGTGACGATCTTCTCTACTCGGCTGGGTGACTTCGAGACGACGGCAACCCGGTCGGATAGATACACCGCCTCGTCGACGTCGTGGGTGACGAATAGGAATGTCGCGCCCGTCTCGTCGCGCACGCGCAGCAGCAGATCTTCCAAGTCGGCGCGAGTCTGGGCGTCGACGGCAGCGAACGGCTCGTCGAGGACGAGGAGCTCCGCTTCGTAGGCCAGCGCCCGCGCGATGGCAACGCGTTGTTGCATGCCGCCGGACAGCTGCCAGGGGTACTTGTCGTCTTCGCCGGCAAGGCCTACTTGGGTGAGCGCCTGGTCCACCCGACGCGCCACCTCCGTCGACGATTCTCCCGAGGCCTCCAGCGGCAGGGCGACGTTCTTCGCCACCGTCAGCCACGGATACAGCGAGCGGGAATAGTCCTGAAAGACCGGTGCGAGCTGCCGGGGCGGCCCCTCAATGGCCTTGCCAGCGAGCAACACCTCTCCCGACGTCGGCTCCGACAACCCGGAGATACAGCGCAGCAGCGTCGTCTTTCCCGCGCCGGAGGGACCGACAATGGTGAAGAACTCCCCTTCGTCGACGGCGAACTCCATGCCGTCGAGCACCGGCGTCGCCGTGCCTCGTCGGTTTCTGGGTGCGTAGGTTTTCGAGAGATTGCGGATTTCCAGCAGCGCCATATCAGTGATCTCCTAATGCGTTGCGTGCCCGGTCCCAGGCGAGGATGCGGCGCTGGACCAGGGTGAATGCGCCGCTCAGAAGGATGCCGAGGATGCCGAGGAGCACGATCGCGCCCCACACCGACACCTGGTTGAAGGATTGTTGCGCCCCGATCAGCACGAAACCAATGCCGATGTTCGTGCCGGTCATCTCGCTGGTGACCACCAGCACCAACGACAGTGGGATGGCGATCTGGATGCCTGCCACGAGCCGCGGAACGACGGCCGGAATCACGATTCGACGTTGGTACTGCCACCCGCGGATGCCGAAGCTGCGGGCGGTGTCGCGCGACTGTTCTGGGAGCTCACGTACCCCGTCGATGACGTTCAGCAGGACCGGGAAGAACGTGCCCAGCGCGATGATGAAGATCTTCATGCTGGGCCCCAACCCGAAGATCACCATCGCGAATGGGATCAGCGCCGTGGCGGGAATTGCCCGGACGAACTCGAGTGCGGGTGTCAGCGCAATACGCACCAGGCGCTGCTGCCCGATGACGATGCCGAGCAGGAACCCGAGCGCGATACCGATGCCGAGCCCTGCGAAGAGGTTCGCGAGGCTCGAGACAAGGTGCTTCTGGCCGGCGCCGGTGAACCAGTATTCCCACACGCTCTCCAACACCTCGCTGAGCGGTGGGAAGTAGATGGAGCCGGCGTTGTCCGTAGCCAGGAACCACACGGTGAGTGCGACGACGGCGCCGAGCACGGCGAGGACATTGCGGGTGATTGGTTTCATCGCTGTGCGCTCCTCACCGACGGGTCCCAGAACAGCGCTTTCTTCTCGATCGCTTTCAGCGCCTCGGCAAGCAGATAGCCGACGAGGCCAATCACCACGACGTAGGCGTACATGCGGGCGGTGTTCCCGACGCTTCGGGCGGCACCGAGCTGTGCGCCGAGCCCAGGTACCCCGGCGACGAGTTCAGCGGTGATGCAGAAGATCAGCACCGTGGAGCTCGCGATGCGGATGCCGGTCACTAAGCGCGGCAGCATGGATGGGATCAGCACGTGCCGCACTTGCTGCCATGGTGAGAGTCCGAAGCTGCGGGCCGTCTGCACGCTGACCGGATCTACCACCCCGGCCGCGCCGATGGCGGCGACGAGCATCTGGAAGAACCCGGCGTAGGTGGCGAGGAAGACCTCGGTGGGGCGAGCCGTGCCCAGAATGAGGATGGCGAGCGGAATCATGGCAATCGACGGGATCGGGCGCAGGAACTCGATGATCAGGCTGAACAGCGCCGACAACGCGGCAACGCGTCCGAGAAGCAGGCCCAGCGCGGTGCCTGCCACCACGGAGATCAGCAGGCTGATCCCCCACCCGGTGAGGGTATTGCCGAGGGCGATCCACAGATCGGCCTCTCCGAGCATCCGTGCCAGTTCAGCGACGATGACCGTCGGCGGTGGTGAATACCGTCGTGACACCAAGTCGACGCGTACCACCAGCTCCCACAGGCCGACGAGCGCGACCACGGTGGCAACGGGCAGCCACAGGCGGAGGCTTCGAAGCGCCGGACGACGAGATATTGCGACGGCGGTCATGGCTTGCTCACCTCCTCGCGGGCACGCTGCGCGAGCAGGCTGCGGTCGACCTTATTGGTCTGCGACAGCGGCATCGCATCCAGCGTGAACACCTGGCGCGGGTGCGCGTAGGGTTCGAGCTTCGTCAACGACCAAGCCTTCAACGCCGCCTCATCGACGACATGTCCCGGCGCCGCGACAACAAACGCGACGGGCTTGCTGCCCTTCACCTCGTCGGGCACCGGAACCACGACGGCTTCCGCGACGGCGTCGTGCGCTTCGAGCGCTGCTTCCACCGCGCGCGGATACACGTTCTCACCGCCGGAGGTGAACATGTCGTCCGCTCGTCCTGTGAAGAAGTAGAAGCCATGCTCGTCGCGACGAAACTCGTCACCCGTGCGGTAGTAACCGTCAGGCGTGAAGGGCGAAGCGACGTCGGGGCGGCGGAAATACTCCGTGAACAGCGCCCCGGTGCGGATCTCGAGCTCGCCCTGGCTGGCTTCCCGTCCCTGCCGATCGACAAGGCGCACATCGACGGCAGGATTCACAACGCCGACGGACCCGTCGGGGGTGGGAAGTTGCGGATGCCGGGTGAACGCGACGGGGCCAGACTCCGTCGTGCCATAGCCGAAAATGATGGCAGCGCCGGGGAAGGCCTCGCGCAGCTGGGTAAACAGCGAGTTCGACGCGGGCGAGGAGCCCATGTACACCTCTTGCACCGAGCTGAGGTCGAGCTCCTCGATGAGGGCACGCTGCTGCACGAGCAGCGCGAACATGGGCGGAACACCGGTGAGCCGCGTCACGGATTCTGCGGCGACCACGCGCAGAAACTCTTGGGCATCAAAGCCGCCGGCGATGACCACGCGCCGCCCTGCAGCCAGCGCTCCTTGCACGTTGGCTAGGGCATTCATGTGGTAGAGCGGAGCCGCGACGATAGCGGTAACGTCCGTCGCATCTCCGAAGGTGTGCTGCCCCAGCGACAGCACCCACAGGTGCGAATCGTGCGAAAGCACCACGCCCTTCGGCTTCCCCGTTGACCCGGAGGTGTACAGGATCATCGCCGCATCCGAGCCATCGCGACGGTGCCGTTGCGGGGTCACGCCAGGCGCTGCGCTGGCCTCAGCGAAGGTCAGCGACGGCGTCTCCGCGCCCACTGCCTCGAGCCGGGATGCGTCGTCGACGAGGGCCAGCGTGCTCTGCGAATTCTCGAGCGCATAGCGCAGCACTTCGGGAGGAAATTTGAAGCTGAGCGGCACGGCCACCAGCCCCGCCCGCAGTACGCCGTAGAAGGCGGTCAGCCACTCGATCGAGTTTCGCCCGACGATGGCGATGCGCTCCCCCGACGTGAGCCCTCGCGCAAGCAGTTGGCTGGCCACCGCGTCTGCCTGATCGTTGAACTCCCCGAAAGTGATGCGCTGCGTCATGTCGCCGTCGCGAAACGTGATGGCTTCCGCATCGGGGAGCTCGAGTGCGATGGCGTCGCCCAGATTGGTGAAGGGGTACCCGTCGATCACGGCGCCACCCCTGCTGCCGAAGCTAAGAACGTGCCGCGTCCGATGGCGAGCTGTTTGCCGTTCGCGTCGAGCACCTCAGACCAAGCCGTGGCAATCTGCGAAACTCTCATGCCACAACGGATACAAACACGCGCCAACTACGATTTAGCCGCTTGACTGGTTCACTTCCAGCGAGCGAGGGTCATGGGCCGATCTTCCGGGAAACGAAGAGCTTGCGGTAATGGGGATCCCCGTCTTTACGCGGGTAATAGTGCCAGCCAATTCCTACCCAAAACTCGTCAGCGCCTTCGGAGAAAGCGATCAAGGGGTAACCTGCGTAGTGGCTGATCAGATGCCTTGCAAACTCAGCCCCATAGTGCTGTCGGCGAAGGTCATGACGGATTTCAAAGAACCAGATCGGCTCTTCGCGAACGAGGGTGTAGTCGGGTGAGCGCGTCGGTGGCCGGGTAGGGGTCGAGGTCTCCCGGATGATGGAAGTTCTTCACGCTCGCCATCCC
>NZ_CAMYFI010000005.1 GCF_947255005.1 uncultured Tessaracoccus sp.
CTCGAACTCCGCGTAGGCGACGCGCATGTCGTGCTCGCGGTCGTAGTGCTCGAACGGCAGCTCGTAGACGTAGGTGTTGCCCGACGCGTTGGTGTGCGTCCGTTCCTCCACCGTGATCGCCGCGCCTTTCTTGTTCCAGACCTTGCGGACAGGGGTGGGGACGAGGCGGCCGTTGGCGTCGTAGAGGTAGGCGTTGTGGTCGTAGCCGTAGAGGACCGCGAACTGCGTGCGGTACACCGTGCAGAGCTGGTCTGCCGAGACTCCCAGCATCAGTGCGACCAAGGCGTCGATCTCGACCAGCGCCTGCCGACGGTCTGCCGCGCGTCGCAGCGGCGTGTCGGGCGTCCACTCGGGGCCGACGTCGCCGAGTGTGGAGAACACGTGCTCGTCTGTGATCCAGGAATCCTCTGCGAACTGTGCGTTCCAGCACTCCCGCCAGAGATCCGAGTAGGCGTGAGTGATGCAGTTCAATCGCAGGGATCGCAACCGCAGTCCGGCAGACAATGGGTGGTCCAAGCGGAGCCGAGGCAAGCGATTCAGCGTTGCGAAGTGGATGTCACTCTTGGGGGAGGACCGGATGGAGAAGTCCAAGAGCAACGAAGACGTCCCCGCAGCCGCCATGATCAGCTCGTGGGTGGTTGGTGCACTAGCGGTGTATACCGGATTTACGTGGGCAGTCCCGGGCGGAACTATCGCCGCGATCAGGGTGCGCTCGCCCGCGTTCGCGGCCATCCTGCGCCAAGCGAGGCGGTACTCGTCGCGGGCAGGCTTGCCGTCCCAGTGGGTGTAGTCGGCGTCGTACTTCGCGCGCGGCCCGGCGGGCTTGTAGCTGGTCGCCGGGATGGCGTCGGGGGCGAGAGTCTCGAAGTCGGTCTCCGACCAGTCCTGGTTGTGCTTCATGGTCGGGTTGGGCTGCTTGTAGAGCGGCGTCGCGACGTGCAGGTGCGGCCCCTGCAAGATGGCGTCGTCCCAGCTCTCGGGGGCACCCCAGCGTTGGACGAAGTAGCCCTTCTGGCGGTCCATCTTCTCGTGCCAGCCCGCTGAGAACTTGAGCCCCAGTGATGCCATGCGTGCTCCCGCGGAGAGCACTCGCAGGGTCTCGGCGACCTCCCGGTTGACGGTGTAGAGCATCCGGGTCTGGCGGGCGTCCTGCAAGTCGGGATCAAGGATGTCACGCCACTCGCGGAGCGTCACTTCGTCGACGCGCTCGATGCGGCTGGCATGGGGCCGCTGGTCCCAGCGGCCCATGTGTTTGAACCCCGGCTGCTCACCCGAGCCGTCGTGGCGGAACGAGCGCTCAACGGTGTCCGGGTGGTACAACGCGGAAGCGTTGAGGAATCCCACATCGCGTGCCCGGCCCGAGACGTGGACCCCGTAGGAGACGAGGTGATGCACCTCTGCGAAGAGCTGGAGTTCGTTGACGAACTGCCAGTGGCGTCGCAGGCGAGAGTAGGTGGCCGACCTCACGGTGCCAGCCTTCTCGTCCGTGAGGTGACTCTCGGGATGGAGCAGGCTGACAATTCCGTGCGGCGATCCATGAGCCCAGGTGCTCAACATGAAACAGCGATACAAGTCCGGTTGAAGCCCCATCAACACCGGAAAATTGATCTCCGAGCCCGTGTAGGCCGAGACGGCTGCGACTGGAGCCACGCCGTCGAGCAGCACGTCGGTCATGCCGGGCAGCGACAGCGTCGCAGCCCGGCGCACAGCCCGCATCTCCTCGGATGGCTTGTTCTCGAGCTGCCACCAAGGGTCGCCCTCGGCAAGCATCGCGTCGCTGTCCTGCATCGGACGGACCCATGGAGGATTCCCGACCTGAAGGTCGAATCCGCCCCGGCCGAAGACGGGGGCGAAGTCGAGCTCCCAGTGGAAGAAGCCCTGATCGGCGGCCACGCGCTCACAGACCCGCAACCACGGGTGGGCGGCGAGGACGTCGTCGACGGGCTTCGCCAGTCCGGCGGCGAGTGCGAAGGCCTCGTTGTCGGCAAGCGTGCTCCAGATGTCGTCGGACTGGAGCGCTGCGGCGCCCTGGCTGGCGGCGCGGCGGCCGCTGCGGTTGGATCCCAGCAGTCCGGTGAGGGCGTCGATCCACTGGTCCCACGTCGGGGGCTCGATCTCCTCGCCGGTGAGCGGCCAGAACCAGAGCGCGCACCACGCGTCCATGACGCGTCGCAGGCGGCGGTAGGCGCCGTTGGGGTCCGCGAGGGACGCCTCGATCTGCTCCCGCGTCACGACTCCCACATTGGGGGTCACGTCACGGCCCCAGAGCCTGATCGGCCGCCGCGACTGCTCCTCGGCGACCATCAGGCGCCGGAGCGCCATGGTCCAGAGCTCCTCCACCTGGTAGGCGATCTCGACGAGCGCGTCGAGCTGCTTCTTGGAGGGCTTGGTGCGGAGTTGTTTGCGCCAGGCGTTGACGCGCCGCACCCGGTCGGGGATGAGTGCCTTCGCCTCCTTGCTCTGCGACGTCGACCCCCACCCCTCAGCCGGCAGCAGGAAATGGTGGATGCGGCCGTCAGTGTCGGTGGGTGCGAGGGAGTCCTGCGCGATGCGCTCGGCGAGGTCGGTGAGCGGGACTGCCTTGGCCGGCGTCGTCAGCCACGCCTTCGAGTTGACGTCGCTGCGGGAATAGACCTCGCGTCTGGCGCCGATCAGCGAGTTGCCCCGACGAAGCCTGAGGCCAAACCACGGGGCTTCGAGGCCCTTGCTCATCGTGTCGAGCCAGAGGGTGATCTCGGCGAACTCGACGGCGGTGGCGTTGAGATCGACGCCGTGGACGTTGTGCAGGGCGAGGTAGGCCTTCACCCGCTGCAGCTCCTCGGGGTAGTCCTCCGGCGGGATCTCCTTGCCGAGCTCGGCCTGCCGGCGACGGAGGTACTGCTCGGCGAGCTGACGGACCGCCTCGATGGCGAACGCGCCAGAGCCCATGGCCGGCTCGCAGACGCTGAGGGCGAGGATCTCGTCGGCGGTGGTCGTGGCGCTGTCCTGATCGAGCAGCTCTTCGAGCGCCTGGGAGACGACGAACTTCGTCAGCACCTCCGGCGTGTAATAGGACGCCGACTGCTGCCGCTCGCGGCCCGAGAGGCGGAACACGAACTGCCCCTGCCTATGGATGACGGGGCGCGGCTCGCCCGTGAGCTCGTCGACCTCGCGGACGAAGTCCTTCTCCGCGATGCCCTCGGCGCGCTCGGTGGGCACGACCCACGAGCCCTTCTCCGGGTGGCCGTCCTTCGCCACCTCGTAGAGATCGGTCTCCGCGAAGAAGCCCGTGTAGCTCATCAGGCCCTCGTACACCGCGCCGAGCTGGTTGATGCCGAGGTCGACGTAGCTGATGAAGCCACGGTCGCGGCCCTTCGACTCCTTGCTCAGCAGGAGCCGCCGGAGCACGTCCTGCAGCGCGCCATTGCCGAGCTTCACCTCCGAGATCAGCGCGATCGCCTCCGGCTTGAACAGATCGGCGCGCAGCGAGTGGAACTCGAGCCCGTCCGTCTGCCCGTCGGCGCTCTCGCCCGGGGCGTGGCCGCCGTCGATGAGGCGGAACAGGATGTCCAACGACTCGTAGAAGTGGGTGCCGGAGCGGCTGGTCGGCGTCGAGAGCTCGACCAAGGTGAGCTCCCGCAGGCGGTCGAGGCTGTAGCCGGCGTCGTACTCGGTCGCGCCGACGGGCAGCACGCCGAGCTCCGGCGATGCCTCCGCGTAGAGGAGGAAGAGGATGCGGTAGAGAAACCTGAGCGACTGCCGGGCCAATGGCTGCGCCTGCCCGGCGGGCAGCGGGTCGAGCCCGAGCGATTGACGCCTGGCCACCACTTCGTTGGCGATGATCTCGATGCTCCGACGGACGCCCTCGCGCAGGTCCTTGCTGACGCCCACCGTGTGCTTCACGGACTCCTCGAGCGTCGCCTGCCACCAGATCTGGCCGTCGGCGGTGGGCGCCAGCGACGCGGCCTCGAGGATCGTCAGGGCCTTGTCGATCTCCCCGCCGCGACGGCCGTCGTTGCGATCGGCGACGGTCTGCAGGTCGACGGCGAGGTAGCGCCCCTCAGCCCATCGCGCCTGCTCCGTGACGAGCAGCCAGCGTCCCGCGAGGATGAGCGCAAACTCCGGCCCGTCCTCCTCCTGCAACAGCGCCGATGCGGCGCGCGTCACGGAGGTCTCCACGGTCTTCTCGTCGCGCTGCCAGGGCTCCAGCAGCGGGAAGGGAGTGTCGCCGTCGCGGCTGAAGATCTCCTCGACGGCGTCCGCCGGCTCGGCATCGAGCATGGCGAAGGGCGCGGCCGACTCGACCCCGCGGGTGTTGTACCGGCGGATCGGCCCGTCCACCTCGACCTCGTACTCGTCGGAGTCGTAGCCGAGGACCGAGCGGAGGCGATCGTAGAGCTCGCCCACCTCCTCGGGGCTCGGGGCGTCGTCGGCGTGGAGGTTGGCGAGGTCGACGGCGAGCTGCCCGCGCGCCGCTGTGAAGCGCGATCGGCTCGTCTCCGTCTCGGCGTCGTCCCACGACTTGCGGCGCTCCAGCACCAGTTTCAGGAACGACTCGTTCTTCGCCTCGGTGGTGAAGAAGTGCTCGGAGAGGAAGTCCTCGCCGACGACGAGTGCATCACTCATGGCTGTTCCTTCGTGGGTGCGATCGGATGGTTATCGGGGAGGCTGGGGCGGGCGCTTCCCAGAGGGCCTCTCGTCGCCAGTCGTCGGGGAACCCCATCTCGCCGACCGTCCGGTGTTCGATGGGGAGGAACGACTCATCGACGAGGCCCCGCAGCTTGTGTGGCCACGACGTGCCCGGGGAGATGGTCTGCAACAGGAATCCCGTCAAGAGCAGCGCGCCATAGACCCGCTCGCTCTGCTGCGGGAGCGAGCCGAGCCCGGGGACGCTCCGCAAGGCGGTGCCGGACGCTGGGACGAAGGACATGTTCCAGAGCCGGGCGTGGTGTGCGCACACGTTCCGGACGATCGAGAGTTGCTGCAGCCAGCGCACCAGGGGATGCTCCTTCTTGGCCGATCGCGCTTGTCGTTTGCTGAGCCGCGTCAGATCGACATCGAGTCCCATACCTGCGGCGACCGTGTACTGGTCCCGGGTGCGCAGACCTTCGAAGAGGATGGAGAGATCGCTGAAGTCCAGCACCTCCACGAGGACCCAGATGGGCAGCGAGGGGCCGTACTTGGCCAGATGGTGTTGGACGAAGCTGCTGTTCCTGGAGGCCCGCTGGACCCGCTGCCCGGCCTTCTGGACCCAGGCACCGTGCTGGAAGGTCGGCCTGGATTCCTGCGGCGAACGATGGGCGAGCGGCCCTCGGAGCCCGAGGATCTGGCTGATCTGGGACCGGAGCGCCACCTCCACCCGTTCGAGCCCGTCGAGCACCAACGAGCGCAGCTTGCGGTCGAACTCGTAGAGGGCCGCGACGCTGGCGAAGTCGGTGTTCGGCAGGAACTCGTCCGCTCGAGTGACGGCGTCAATTGGGCGTCGATAGGGGTACCAGTAGCCGGAGAGCCGGTAGTAGTGAACCTGGGAGAGCCACTGGCTCGCCTGTCGCTCGTCGACGGTCATCCCGCGGTCCGTCAGCAACCGGATCTGCTGGGCGATCGTCGTCGCAGGCTTGATCGGCTGCATCATCGTCGACGTCCCGAAAGAGATCCAGCCCACACCAGAGGGATCTGGGCGGGCTGAACGGTTGATTCCACGGTACCAGCCTGCTTGCGCGCGAACAACACCGTCACACCTACCGATCCTGTCCGAACGAGTCCGGGACCACGACCAGCAGCGGCCTGACGAGGCGCCGCGTCGGGCGCATGTCCTCGATCACCTGCTGCTCCTGCGCGACGGTCATGCGCCGATTGCGCACGAGCTCGCGCTGGGCGACCTCCGCCGCTCGCTCCTGCCAGTCGCTCGTGCGGGCGCTCCAGCGCTCGATGCGCTGCTCGGCGGCATCCTTCGCGTAGGCCATCGTCGCTTCGAGGGCCACCTCGGCGTGCGCGACGGCTGGCTCGATGAATGCCTGCAGCCGATCGGTGTCGAGCGCGCCGGGGTTGATCATCTCCGAGCCGAATCCGATCTGCTCGAACAGCTCCCTGGCGGACGCGCGCACCTCGGGCAGCGCGAACGTGGGGTTGTCGGAATTTGGGAACTGCACGTCCACCCACGACACCGCCACCGTCTGGCCGTGCCGGTTGGTGAGGGTGCCGACGAGCAGCACATGCGGCTCGTCGACGTCGCCCCGCACCGCGAACACCTCGTTGCGGGCCAAGCTGGCGAGAGCGCGATCGGCGGCCCAGTCGAGGACCGGGTGCAACGGGCTCAGGTAGTGCGCCGTCGGCCACGTCGAGTCCGACGTGTCGGTGAGCGCGTCGGCAAGCAACTGCTTGCCCTTCTGCTTCGTCACCGCCAGCCGAAGCACCTCGGTGACGCCGCGGTCCTTGAGGTAGGCCTGCGGGAGCACCTCGAGCCGCTGCCGCAGGTCTGCGGGGGGCCTGAACTCCACCGTCTGGTCCTGAGGGTGCTCGCGCCACTCGACGCCGCCCTTCTCGACCGGGGCGTGTGGCGTCGGGAAGGCGACCAGGAGCGCCTCGCGCAGGAAGTCCACGTCGGCGGCGTACAGCCCCGAGGACGACGCCCCCGCCTCGACGACCGGAGACTCCTCCGGAGCCGGGAGGGCCGCGAGGTCCGCGAAGAATGCGTCGACGAAGTCGAGGTCGTCGCTGAGCTGTATCGGCGAGCGGACGACGTCGTCGAACTCCGACTCGCCCGCGAGCACCGCCGCGATCGCGTCCTCCTCGGCCCGCACCGAATGGCAGCCCATGAGCATGGCGGCGTCGCCGAGCGCGCGGTGCGCCTCCGCCTCCTTGTCGACGAGCCGCGTCAGCACGCGGATGTCGCCCGAGAAGCGCGGCGTGCTCGGGCTCAGCAGCAGCGTGGTGATCTGCGGCGGGGTGAGCTGGCCGTAGCGGTCGATGCGGCCGTTGCGCTGCTCAATGCGGATCAGGCTCCACGGGATGTCGTAGTGGATCATTTCGTGGCACTGCTTGTGGAGGTTGACGCCCTCGGAGGCGACGTCGCCCGTCACCAACACGCGAATGGGAGAGTGCGCCTGCTTGAAGCTCTCGACGATGTCCTGCTGCTCGACGTCGCTGAGGCCGCCGTGCAGGAGCTGCACCTGCTCGGGCTTGAACCCGAAGCTCTTGCGCAGTCGATCGCGCAGGTAGTGGAGCGTCTGGACTCGTTCGGAGAAGACGACCGCGCGCATCGGGCTGGCCTTGCCGACGCCGATGCCCTTCAGATACTCAACGAGCGCGTCGTACTTGGAGCTGCGCTGATGCGTCGGCTCGTTCAGGGCGAGGAGGCGACGCAGCGCGTCCCGCTCCCGTTGCTCGGCGGGGGAGAAGCCGTCGACCCGGCTGAGGCGCTCCCGCACCGTCGCTGCGAACGCTGCCGGCGACGACAGAAACGCCTTCGCGAGCACCCACTGGAAGAGCTTGCCCTTGCCGGAATAGGGCGACGAGCCGTGACGCGGGTAGAGCCAGACCTCGGCGAGCTCGTGCGCGACGGCGTCCTCATCGGGGGAGGCGTCGATCAGACGGTGCTGGATGGGCTTGCGCTCGGCCCAGTCGGCGCCGACGACCTTGGCCACCTCGTCGCTGTGGCGGTGACGGCGGATGACCAGCCGGGCCACGTCGTCCTTGTCGAGCTGGCCCTGAGGCGAGACCGCCGTCGGCTCCAGCAGCCGGATCAGCTCGGCGAACGACTCGGCGTTGCCGTTGTGGGGCGTCGCGGAGGCGAGGAGCAGGGCGTCCGTGGTGGGCGCAAGGATGCGGGCGAGGCGATTGTTCTGCGTCGCGGAGTTGGTGACGTTGTGCGACTCGTCGATCACGACGGCGTCCCACTTGTGCTTGCGCAGATCGTGCGAGAAGCGGTCCTGCTTCAGGGTGTCCATCGAGATGATGACGCGGTTGAAGTAGGTGAACGGATTGCGGGTGGCGGGCAGCTTCTGCTTCACGCGTTGCACGCCGATGGAATCCAGGCGGACGAACGGGATCGCGAATCGCGTCCACATCTCGTGCTGCATCTGCTCGAGCACGTGCCGGGGGCAGACGATCAGGATGCGGTCTCCGCGCCCGCGACGGATCAGCTCGGAGAGGATCATGCCGATCTCCAGCGTCTTGCCGAGGCCCACCGCGTCGGCGATCAGCAGCCGTGGGCGCAGGGCTTCCGGGCTCAACGCGCGCCGCACGGCGGTGTGCTGGTAACTGAGTTGGTCCGCCAGCGCGTCCGTGGAGACGGTGAGATGGTCGTCGGTGAGTGGTAGCGGGGTCTTGCGGACCGTCGCCTCGAGCCAGAGGCGGGCGTCTCGGTAGCCGGGGGAGTCGTCGCCCCGCACCGTGGCCTTGCGCGGATCGAGGACCTCGATGTGATCGAGCGACTCATAGAACTGCGCCGACTGGCCCTTGACCAACTCGCTCAGCCCCTGCGCCTGGATGAGCAGCCCGTCCGACGTCGAGCGGGCCTGCGTGACCAGCCACACCTCGTCGCGTACCACCACCACAGATCCGGGAGCGACTTCTAGCGTCGCGGCCAATTGCGCCATGTCCGGGATCCTATCGGGGCCGTATGACGGTTTGCGCGGCGTGGCTTGTCAAAGGAACTTGGGGGCTGTGTGGATGGGGGTCTCGATACGGCGCTGCGCGCCTACTCGACCATCTGGCGGGCGGGCTCGACCATCAGGGAGGGCGGAACCGCCGTCGGTGGGCGCTGCGATACTGGGCGCATGGAGCAGTTCTCGGGCCCGACGCGCGCGTGGTTCGAGCGCGCGCTGGGGGAGCCGACCAAGGTGCAGCGCGAAGCCTGGGACGCCATCTCGCGCGGGGAGAACGCCCTTGTCATCGCTCCGACGGGGTCGGGAAAGACGCTCGCGGCGTTCCTCTGGGCGATCGACCGCCTGATCGCGGAGCCGCGCCCCGCAGCCCCCGCCACCCGCGTCCTCTACATCTCACCGCTCAAGGCCCTCGGCGTCGACGTCGAGCGCAACCTCCGCGCCCCACTCCGCGGCATCTCCGACGAGACCCTCGCCTCGGGCGGGGCTCCGGCCGAGGTCCGCGTCGGCGTGCGTTCGGGCGACACGACGCCCGCCGGGCGTCGCGCCCTCCTCACCACCCCGCCCGACATCCTGATCACCACGCCGGAGTCGCTGTTCCTCATGCTCACGTCGTCGGCGCGCGAGACGCTCACCGAAGTCGGCACGGTGATCGTCGACGAGGTCCACGCCGTCGCGGGCACCAAGCGCGGGGCGCACCTCGCCGTCTCGCTCGAGCGCCTCGACGACCTCCTTGCCTCCCCGGCGCAGCGCGTCGGCCTCTCCGCGACGGTCGAGCCGCCCGAGGAGGTGGCCCGCTTCCTGGGCGGCGCGCGGCCGGTCACGATCGTCAGACCAGCCTCCCACAAGCGCTGGGACCTGTCGGTGGAGGTCCCCGTCCGGGACATGGCCGACCTCACCCGCGACCAGCCCTCCGACGACCCCCGCCGCCAGCACTCCATCTGGCCGCACATCGACGAGCGTGTCCTCGACGAAATCCTCGCCCATCGCTCGACGCTCGTCTTCGCCAACTCCCGGCGCACCGCCGAGCAGGTCACCGACCGCCTCAACGCGCTCCACGCCGCCCGCGCGGAGGAGGCAGGCGAGGCCCCGCCCGCAAACCCCCTCGCCAGAGCCCACCACGGCTCCATCTCCAAGGAGCAGCGCGCCCAGATCGAGGACGCTTTGAAACGCGGGGAACTGCGGTGCGTCGTCGCCACCAGTTCGCTCGAGCTCGGCATCGACATGGGCGACATCGACCTCGTCATCCAGCTCGCCGCGCCGTTCTCCGTCGCGTCCGGCCTCCAGCGCATCGGCCGCGCGGGCCACCACGTCGGCGCCGCGTCGGAGGGCATCATCTTCCCGACGCACCGCGCGGACCTCGTCGCGGCCACGGTCGTGGCGGACCGCATGCTCGCCGGCGCCGTCGAGTCCACCCGCACCGTCGCCAACCCCCTCGACATCCTCGCCCAGCACACCGTCTCCGCCTGCGCGCTCGGGTCGCTCGCCGTCGACGACTGGTGGCACACCCTGCGCCGCTCGGCCCCGTTCGCGGACCTGCCGCGCGACGCCTTCGACGCCACCCTCGACCTCCTCGCCGCCGTAGCGGGGGCGCTGTCCGACGCCGTGGGGCGCGGCGCCCTGCCGGACCTGTCGCTCGAGCTGATCGCCGGCGAGGCGGCGGGTTCGCAGTCGGGGCTGGCGAGGGAGTTTGCGGAGGCGCTGAGGGCCCTGGGTGCCTATTCGACACCCAAGGCCCTCAGGCTGCGGCGGTGAGCGGCGGACGCCTCAGACGCCCGTGTTCGGGAGGCTGGGCTTGGCCGGCTTGGTGGGCTTCGTGTCCTTCTTCACGCGCAGGTCCAGCCCCGGCCACTCGGCCTGGCCGACGATGCCCTCCTTGATGAACGCGGAGTACATGAAGTGCTTGGTCATCGCCTCGATGTCCTCCGAGTGGCCGGGGTCGATGACGACTTCGCCCGAGAGGTCCTCCCCGTCGGTCCAGGAGATGGTCAGCGGCTTCTCGAAGTAGTTGTGGAACGTGACGGAGCCGTGGTCGATGGAGAGGCCGTAGCGCTCTTCGGCGTTGGCGGTGAGCGTGGAGGCGAAGGCCGTCAGCACGAGCACGAGTGCAGCGACTGCGGTGGTGACGCGGGTAATGGTGGTGCGCATGGCAGGTCCTTTCAAGCCGGTTGCGGGTGTGTGTCCCTTCACCCATCTGAACGCGGTGACCCCAGCGCCCGGTTGACACCGGACTCGGACGAATTTCGCCGGGCCGGCAGATGCGGCCTCCTTGCCTGCCGTGCCAAAATGGCGAGGATGGCAGCCGAGGCGTGGGAGAGACTCGTCGCGACGTACAGCGTCGACGACGTGCAGCTCGCTGCCCGCTACGCGCTCGACCCCGACGTGCTCCTCGAGGTCTCCGGCGCCGACCGCATCGGCGACCTCAGCCCCGGCAACGTCTCCTCATTCGGGCACGTGAGCTCCGCCTGGTTTGACAGCCTCCGTCAGGGAGACGCCCGGGACATCGGCCTCGCCCACGACCTGCGCGGCGCGCTCGAACGCCGGCAGTGGCTCTGGCTGGGTGAGATCTCCGCCGACGATCTGGCTGCGGCCCAGGAGCGGGTCGGCTACGGGCTGCTGCGTCAGGCAGGCCCAGCGCGCGACGGCCTGATCCCCGTCGCGATGAATCCCTGCGCCTTCGTGCGCCACTGGCTCCACGGCACCGACGATCAACAGCGCTTCATGCGGTGGGCGGTGGAAGGCACCGACTCCATGCGCATCTCCCGCCAGGACCTCGCCGCGCTGCGCGACGCCGGCGTACCGATCCTCCACCGGCACCCGCTGCTGCGGTTCCTGCGCTCCCCGAAGGTGATCGCCTACCTCGTCGTGCTCATCTACTCCTCACTGCGCGCGCTGCCAGTGATGTTCGTGAAGCAGTTTCACGGCAAGGTGTGGATCATCTGGGCGATCGACCTCATCACCGCCATCCCGTACACGTGGGGCATCATCGCGATGGTCGCCGCCCGCAAGACGAGCACACGGATACTGGGGATGGTCGTCGCGCTGACCACCTTCGTCGCGCCCTACATCTACTTCTGGACCCACGGCCGGGGTTACCCGTGGTTTGTGACGGTCATCGTCATAGGGATGATCGTCGCTGCGATCGTGCTCGAGGGGTGGCGTTGGCTACGAGACCACGTGGTCGCCCGCAGCCTTCGTGCGGCCCCGGACATCGCGTAGCATCCCGCTGACGAGGAACCAGCCGCCGCCCAGCCAGAACAGCACCAACAGCCACGTCGGCCGCACCGGGTGCAGCGCGACGAGGGCGCCCGTGGCGACGACCCACGTGAGGATCGCGGCGATGTTGATCGCCATGAACTTCCTCACCCGGAACGGGTGCGTGTAGTGGGTGGGCACCAGGGTCAGCACCGCGAGCACCAGCGTGATGACGATGTTTGCCCAACCGGGCGTGGCAAGGACGTACATCGCCACCGCGACGACGTTCCACGCGGCGGGGAAGCCGACGAAGTAGTGGTCGGTGGACTTCCAGTTGGCGTTGGCGTAGCAGAACATCGACGAGATCAGCACGACGATCGCCAGCAGCTCCGGCACCGGTTTGGGGCCCATCGGCAGGTGGATCGCCATGAACACCGCAGGGATGAACGTCCACGTGAGGTAGTCCACGACGATGTCGACCACCCCGCCGTCAAACCACGGCAGCACCTCCTTCACCCGCGCGCGGCGGGCGAGCGTGCCGTCGACCCCGTCGATCATCATCGCGATCGCGAGCCACAACCACATCCACGCGATCCGCCCCTCGATGAGCGCGACGGTGGCGAGCATCGCAAACACGAAGCCGCTCAGCGTGAGTGCATGCACCGCCCACGCGCGAGCCCGATCTGCCGAATTGGAAAACGCCATTCCGCAAGTGTGGCGCATGCCCCGCAGCCGAGCCCAACTGGCCCGCCGTAGGCGACGGGACCTGCTCACTCCGGCTGCGCGGTGCGTTTCTCCTCCACACCCACGACGACAGCGCCCGGCCCCACGAGTACCCAGCTACCGTCCTCGTCACGACGGGGCGCAGCCCAGCTCGCCAGCAGCGGCCCCGTCACGGGGAGGGGCTTCTCGCCCTGGGCCCGAGTGGCGGCCACCACGAAGCCGGGGCGACGCATGAGCAGGGTGTCGTCGTCGACGACCTCGACGCGCGTGGCGCTGAGGGAGGGGTCCGTCGCGCCGGGGAGGACCTCGCGGAGCGCCAGCAGCGCGCGGTACCACTCGAGCATCCGACGATGCCCCTCGCGCTCGCGCTCGTCCCAGCGCAGTTTGGCTGACGTGAACGTCGCCTCGGCCTGAGGATCGGGGACCTCGTCGCTCCACCCCATCTCGGCGAACTCGCGCGCGCGACCCTCGGAGACGAGTGGGGCCAGCTCGTCTCCGAGGTCGGCGAAGAACGGGAACGGTGTCGAGGCCGCCCACTCCTCGCCCATGAAGATCATCGGCGTGAACGGGGCCAGCAGGAGAAGCGCGGCGGCTGCGGCCTGGCGGTCGGCGTCGCGCAGGCGGTCGCCGGCGGCGCGGTTACCCACCTGGTCATGGTTCTGGATGAACGTGATGAATGAGTGCCCGTCGTACAGCGGAGTGGTGGGCTCTACGGGTGCGCCCCAGTCTTCGCCGCGGAACGTCGAATATGTGCCGTCGTGGATGAATACCCTAGTGAGTGCCTTGTCGAGCACCTCGGCGGTGCCGAAGTCGACGTAGTATCCCTGCGTCTCGCCGGTAAAGAATGCGTGCAGCGCGTGGTGCACGTCATCGGCCCACTGGGCGTCCATGCCGCGTGCGAAGGCGACGGAGTTCGTCGGGCTCACCATGGATGGCTGGTTCAAATCCGACTCAGCGGTGATGAACAACGGGCGGCCGAGCTCCTGCTCCCAAGCGAGGGATGCGTCGGCGATCTCCGCGAGGAAATGCTGCTCCGAATCGTCCGCGAGCGCGTGCACCGCGTCGAGGCGCAACCCGTCGCACTGGAACCGCGCGAGCCACTGATGCGCTGCTCCGAGGAAGAACGCGCGCACCTCGTCGGCGTGCTCCTGATCCAGGTTGAGTGCCGCACCCCACGGCGTCTGGTGCTTGTCCGTGAAGTAGGGCCCGAACTCCCCGAGGTAGTTGCCCTCCGGGCCGAGGTGGTTGTAGACGACGTCGAGGATCACGCCCAGCCCGCGCGCGTGGCAGGCGTCGATGAACCGCACGAACGCCTCCGGCCCGCCGTACGCCTGATGCACGGCATATTGCCCGACGCCGTCGTACCCCCAGCCCCAGCGCCCAGGAAAATCCGCGACGGGCATCACCTCCACCGCGTCGACGCCCAACTCGACAAGGTAGTCCAGCTTGCCGATAGCCGCATCGAAGGTGCCCTCGTCAGTAAACGTGCCGACGTGCAGCTCGTACAGCACGCCGCCGCGGAGATCGACGCCCTCCCACTGTGGGCGGTCGATGGCTGCGGGGTCGACGATGCGGCTGGCGCCGTGCGGACCGTCAGGCTGGGCGAGGCTGCGTGGATCCGGGCGAGGCGAGCCGCCGTCGAGGGAAAAGGCGTAGCGGGAGCCGGGTTCGAGCGCGGCGTCGGCTACCCACCAGCCGGCGCGTTCTGCGTCGGGGTGCATCGGTCGGGAAGTTTCATCGACGACGAGGTCGACGCGGTTGGCTCGGGGTGCCCACAGTGCTGGACGGGTGAAATCACGCATGATCCCAGCCTAAGGGAGGGGAGTGCCACGACGAGCGTGCGAAGCGTCAGAGCTCGAGCGCGTTGGGAGGGTCTGTGGCGGAGAAATCCTGATGGCTTGGAGGAACCCGGAGGCTTCCGGCTCGGCCAGCACGATCGCCATCATCACAGAGGAGTCGATGATCACGCGGGCAGCCCATCGTCTCCGTAGAGGTACTGGTCAGATGGGGTGTCATCGAGGCGAGGGAGACGTTTGGCACGCTCGATGATGCTCATGATGTAGGCGTTGGACATGCTGCGGCTGCGTGCTCGCTGCACGCGCGCATGGCGCTCCTCGATAGAGCGGCGCACGGCCGTCGTGAGCGACTCGCCGGTGAGTGCCGCGAGCTCCCGTGCGAGTGCGTCAGTGGCTGGGTCTTTGACATTGATCGCCATAGTTCTATCTTCATCGACGAGTTAGGTAGAACTGGGTAGATAATTGGGCCAGATTACTCCCTGGACTGCTCAGGCACGAGCAGCGCGACGGGGTAGGTGCCGAGAACATCGGCGACGGGGGTCTGTCCGCCCGAGACCACCTCGTCGGTGAACAGGTTGCGGAAGGTGCCGTCGGGCAGGAAGAGCGTGTGATCGCCCCAGCCGTCGCGCTCGGCGAGCTTCGCGGCGAGCCGCGTGACGACGGTGATGGCCGCCACCTCGTCGCCCGTGCCACGTGAGAACGCCACCGCGTGGCCCGTGGTGGAGGCGATGGGGTGATACTGTGCGCTCGGCCCGCGGTACGCGTCGGCGTGCTCACGACGGTGGCGCAGCGCCAGGCTGGTGACGAACAGCTTCTCCGTGTCGAGATCTGTAGGCGGGTTCTCTTGCAGCGACGCGAGGATGCCTGCGCGACGGTAGAAATCCACTTCGCGGCGGTTGTCGGGGTCGACGAGCGAGAGGTCGACGACCTCGCAGCCCTGATACACGTCGGGCACACCCGGCATGGTGAGCTGGAGCAGCTTCTGGCCGAGAATGTTGGCCCGCACGGATTCGGCGGTGATCTGGGTAAACGCATCGAGCGCCGCGGCAACATCGTCGCTTCCGAGCGCGAACGCAGCCAGCTCTTGCACCGCGGCCTCGTACTGCTCGTCGGGCTCAGTCCAGCCGGTGTAGCGCTTGGCCTCGCGCATGGCCTTCGTGAGGTACGCGGCGAGCCGCTCGGCGGTGATGGGGTGCTGCCCGGCAGCGGTACCCGGAAGGCGCCACTCGGCAACCAACGTCTGCCACAAGAACAGCTCGGTGGCGCCGTCGACGAGCTCTGAACGCTCGTCGGCAACCGCCGCGCGCAGCTCCGACAAACATGTTTCCCACTCGCGTGGGAACTCGGTGAGTGCCGCCAGTCGAGCGCGGACGTCTTCGGAGCGTTTCGTGTCGTGGGTGGACAAGGTGGTCATCGCGCTCGGCCACAGCCTGGTTTGCTGCTCGCTAAACTCGTGGAACGCGTCAGGCGGCAGGCCCACCACCGTCGGCTCCGTACCCACCTCGTTCACCGCGATGAAGCGGTTCCAGCGGTAGAACGACGTGTCTTCCTTCGACTTCGCCATCACCGGCCCGCACGTCTGCGCGAACCGCACCATGAACTCGGCGCGCAGCACGCCCACCTCGTCGCGCTCATCGGGAAACTCGGTGGTGACTTCCTCCGCATCCACTGCGGGCAGCGTCTCAGCCCCGCACCCCTCGTCGCCGGTGCCAGGCTCGCCCATGGCGAGCGCGAGCACGAGGTCGAGGGTGTCTTGCTCGTCGTCGGTGAGGTTGGGGCGCGCGCGATCGGCGGCGTCGATGAGCACCTGACGCTCCTCGTCACTCGCAGGCAGGCCGGGCTCGACGTAGGCGCGGTAGCGATCCATGCCGATGAGCAGCTCGATGATGGCGTGCATGATTTGGCGGCGAGTGTGGTCGCGGAGACGGATGTCGGCGTCGCAGATGGCGACGACGATGGACGTGAGGCGGTTCACCTCGGTGAACAGCATCGTTTCGACGACCTCGTGCTTCGCCTCGATGAGGGCGGCATGGAAGCCCTGGGCCGACTCCGTCGCCCGCTCCCAGATGTCGTTCAACCGTGGCAGGGCAGCGGATTCGTGGAACAGGCCGGTGATGCGCTGCAGCGCATCGTAGCCCGTGGTGCCGGCGCAATCGAACGCCTGGGGGAGCACCTCGTCGGCTTCGAGAATTTTCTCCGCGACGATCCACGCGCCGTCGGTGACTTCGTGCAGCCTAGCAACGTAGGCTCGCGGATTGGCGAGACCATCGATGTGGTCGAGCCGGAAGCCCTGGAACAGCCCCTCGCGGTAGAGCTCCAGCAGCTTCGCGTGCGTCGCGTCGAACACCGCCGGATCTTCCACGCGCACCGCGGCGAGCGTGTCGACGTCGAAGAATCGCCGGTAGTTGAGCTCCTCAGAGCCGACGCGCCAATGCGCCAGGCGATACCACTGGTGTTCAAGCAGCTCGGCGATGGGCAATTCCTCGGTGCCAGGGCGCACCGGGAATACGTGGTCGAAGTAGCTCACGACGGGCTGCTCGCCGAGCCCCGGCACGCTGCGGGTTTCCACCTTGATATTGCCCGACGACAGCTCCTTGCCGATTTTCTCTCCCAGCACCGGCATCAAAATGGCCTGGTCGCTGGAGAGATCCATGTCGAACCAGCGCGCGTACTGCGAATCGGCGCCGCTGCGCATCACGTCCCACAACGCGGTGTTCAACCACATGGGCGTGGGCACTGACATGTGGTTGGGCACCACGTCGACCACGAGTCCCAGCCCATGCTCCGACGCAGCCGCAGCCAGCCGGCGGAAACCCTCTTCGCCGCCCAGATCGTCGGAGACGCGCGAGTGGTCGACGACGTCGTAGCCGTGCATGGAGCCAGGTGCGGCCTGCAAAATAGGCGAGCAGAACACGTGCGTGACGCCGAGCGCCTGCAAATACGGGATGCGGCCGGCGGCGTCGTCGAAGGTGAACGACGGCGTGAGCTGGAGACGGTACGTGGAAGCGGGGGTGTTCAACACGCTTGCCAGCCTAGAGCATGCGCTTGACAATTCCGCCCGAACGCGAATGCGACGATGCCACACGCTTGATTGCCGCACCCGGCCTGGAACACTAGATGCACCAACACCCAACCGACGCGCCAGCCGCAGCACACGAACCGATACGGCCGCAGCGCATCCCACGAAAGGACGCACTCAATGCTGAGCTCCGCACCGAAGGTCGTGCTCGCCGACGCGCTCACCAAAGTGACGCCGCGCTGGGAGCCGTCGGAGCCCCCGGCGTCGCTCAGCGGTTGGCAAGGGGAGACGGTGTCGTTCCAGATCGCTTGGCGCCCCGTCGACACCGACAGGCTGTCCGCCCCGCACACGTTGCGGGTTGCCGTCGAAAGCGATGGGCCGGTGGCGGTGTCGGTGGTCGACCTCGTGCCGGTGCAGGTGCCCTGTTGGGAGGAGCGCGACGACGGGTACATCCTCGCCCAGCCGGGCATGCTGCCCGACGTGCTGCGTCCCACCGAATCCTCGGACATCACCGTGCGGCCCACGCACATCGGGTGGCACGCGCTGTGGGTGGACGTGACGCTGCCGGCCAGCGAGGTGCGCGTGCGGGTCACCACCGATGACGCCGTTTTACTCGAAGCCACCCTCCCCGTGGCCACTGTCGACCGGCCGCTCCCGGAGCACGGCGTGGAATACACCCAGTGGTTCCACGCCGACTGCCTCGCCACCCACTACAACATCGAACCCTGGAGCGAAGAGCACTGGCGCATCGTCGAACAGCAGCTTCGCGCGGCCCGAGACATGGGCGTCACCTCGGTGCTCACCCCGGTGTGGACCCCGCCCCTCGACACCGCCGTCGGAACTTACAGACGCTCCACGCAGCTGCTCGACATCACACTCGACGGCGACGAGTACTCGTTCGGCACCTCCAAGCTCGACCGCTGGATGACCCTCCTTGCTGCCGTCGGCATGCGCGAGGTGGAGGTGCCGCACCTGTTCACGCAATGGGGCGCGAAGGCCACGCCGCGCTTCACCATCACCGTCGACGGGCGCCCGCAGGAGCGCTTCGGGTGGGACGTGCCCGCCACCGACCCCTCCTATCAGCACTTCCTCGCCGTCCTCGTTCCGTTCCTCAAAGGCTATTTCGACGAACGCGTCGGGCTCCGCCACACCCTGTTCCATATCTCCGACGAGCCCAGCAGCGAGCACCTCGATTCCTACAGGGAGGCGCTAGGCGTCGCCAAACCCCTGCTCGACGGGGCGCGCGTGATCGACGCGCTCTCTCACCCCGATTTCGTGGAGCTCGTGGCGGAACCCGTCGTCGCGACGGATGCCGTGCCGGCGTTTCGGGAGGCCGGTATCGAGCCCCGGTGGGTGTACTACTGCGTGGGGCAATCGTGGAAGGTGTCGAACCGATTCATTGCGCAGACGGCCATGCGCACGCGTGCGCTGGGGTGGCAGCTCTACAAGGCGCAGGCGCAGGGTTTCCTCCACTGGGCGCTCAACTTCTATTCGCGGCAGCTCTCCCAGGGCCCCGTCGACCCGTTCCGTGAGACGAGCTCCGGTGGGGGATTTCTAAGTGGCGACGCGTTCATCGTGTACCCCGGCCCCAACGGGCAGGCGTGGCCCTCGCTGCGCCACCGCCTCATGCGCGACGCGTTCGACGACCTGGCCGCCGCACGCGGCGCCGAAGCGGTGCTGGGCAGGGAGGCGGTGTTGGCGATCATCGACCCGAACGGCGACCTCGACTACGCCTCCGGGTGGGTTTCGGGCACGGAGTGGCTCCGTCGACGACACGCCCTCGACGAAGCGGTGCGCGACGCGGGGTGTCGCCAAGGCTGATTCTCCTGGGGTGCCGCTGGCTGGAGTTCTGTTAGGGAGAAACCATCCTCGAGTCTGAGAATCGCCGTTGATTGACGCAGGTGATGTTTGTGCACTTCTTCGATGACTACAGGATGATCGTCGGCCCGGGCCGGAACGGACTGCTGTTGGAGGTTGCAGTCAATTCCAGAGGGCAGATTTTCCACGCGATGAAAGCTCGACAAAAGTTTTTGAGGAGGTGACTTGTGATGCGAACGGACGAAGAGATCCTTGCAGAAATAGAGAGCGATGAAGGGCCTGAGCCTACGGCTACCGTCAGTGGTGAACTGGCGCAGGTGGCGGTTGCGATGATGCAGGTCGCGGCAGCGGAACAGGCACTGGATGCCGCAGTGGCGTCAGCTCGAGAGGCTGGCAACAGTTGGCAGGCTATCGGCGAGGTGCTTGGCATGACTCGTCAAGGCGCACTGAAACGGTTCCGGGCGGCGCGAGCCGGGCGCTGACTGGCGCTTCGCCTTCACGAGAATGGAGCCCCCTGTGGGAATCGAACCCACGACCCCCTGTTTACAAGACAGGTGCTCTAGCCGCTGAGCTAAGGAGGCGTGCCGCCTATTGTGCCGCAACTGGCGGTGTGAACGCATATTGGGCATCTGGTTAGGGGTTGCGCCGTCGAACGCGCGCTCAGCCAAGGGGGCCGGTTAGCAGCCTGCTGCGGAGACGAAGAGCCGCCCGGCCCCACACACCCGCACGTTTTCGTTGGCGGGCACAAACACTGCCTGCCCCTTCCCCAGCGTCACCTCGTCGCGCCCTATCAGGGTGCACTCACCGTCGGTGACGAGCGCAATACGCGAGGTTTCCTCGCGCGGCATGTCGACGCCCCGGTCAGTCACAGGCGTGAGCTGCCACACTTCGAACTCGGGGAAGCTCGTGGGGTAACGGTAGACGCCGTCGGCTCCCTCAGGGTGTTGGATTTGGGGAATCAGCGACGAGAAGTCCACCATGCCGAGCAGCCCGTCGACGTCGATGTGCTTGTGCGTGAGCCCGCCGCGAATGACGTTGTCCGACGAGGCCATGACCTCAATGCCGGTGCCGCGAAGGTAGGCGTGCAGGACGCCCGGCTGGAGCGAGACGGACTCCCCAGGCTGGAGGGTAAAGCGGTTCATGAGTAGCGCGGCCAAGATTCCGGGATCGCCGGGGAAAAACTCATCGATTTCGACGGCGGTGCGGGCAAATTCTCCGAGCGCGCCGCCGGCGTCGAGATATTCGACGGCGCGTGCCAGCACGAGGTCGACCAGTGGCCTCCGGCGGCGGATGGTGAGCACGTCGAGGAACACTTCCTGCAGTGCGAGCGATTCTGTGCGTTCGCGCAGCGGGCCGATCACGGAGGCCAGCTCGTGGGCGACGCCGAGGCCCTCGAAGAGCTCGGCGGTCTCTTGTGGGTCGCGGAACCCGAGCAGGCCCTCGAACGGGGTGAGCGCGATGATGGTCTCGGGTTTCGGCCAGTCGTCCTTGTACGACCGCTCGGGGTGGGAAAGGGGCAAGCCGATGAGAGATTCCTTGGCGTAGCCCTCGACGGCTTGCTCTCGGTTGGGGTGCACCTGGATGCTGAGCGGGCTGGACGCCGACAGGAGTTTCATGAGGAACGGGAGCCTAGCGCCGTAGGCGTCGAGTGAAGCGGCACCAACCTCGTCGGGATGCTGCTCGAGGTATGCATCGAGCGTCAGCCCAGGCTCGTCGTCGAACATGGAAGGCCCGGCGTGGTGCGAGCCCAACCAATACTCGGCCCAGGGCTGCCCGTCGGGTTCGATCCCGAGAATTCTCGGGATCTCCGTGCGGTCACCCCAATCGAAGTGCTGCACGGTGCCGGTCAAGCCACGCATGATCTCGGTCTCCCTCTCCATTGGTCGCGCCCAATCGTAGTCAATGACTCCGACGCCCACACCACGTGGAGTGCGGACAAGGGGAATGACACGCGTGTGATTCTTCCATTACGATGGATTGCATGTCCGAAGCACTCTCGTTTACGACGGCCGACCTGGCTGAGCGTGATGCTGCGCTCCTCGACTTCGAGGACAGCTGGTATACGTCGTCGGTGCCTAAGGACCAGGCGATCATGGAGCACTTCGGGTGTTCGTCGGCTCGGTACTACCAGCAGCTCAACGCGCTGCTCGACCGCCCTGAGGCGCTCGCCTACAAACCCCTGCTCGTGAAGCGTCTGCGACGCATGCGCTCCCAGCGGCAAGCGGATCGCTCGGCACGTCGCCTGCGCTGAACCCTTCGCCGTTACCTGTAGCCGCCGGCTTCGAGCCCCGCTTGCACCTCGAAGAAATTCGCCTGTGCCCGATGCCCGGTCCGTCGCAAGCTCCACAACGTCGCGACGAGGTAGCACGGCAGGAACGGCAACCCCATGCAGTAGGCGTACTGCCACGCATGCGCATCCTCGTGCTCGACGAGCAGCGGAATGCGCTTCACCGCATCCTCAAGCGTCCCATCCAGCACCAGTACCACGCTGCCGATGGTCATCGCTGACGCCCGTACCAGCGGGAGACGCACACCGTCGACGATGACAAGCTGCCGGTGCCGACGAAACCGCCCTCGCCCTATGAGCCCCGCTACGATTCCCAGCGCCGTGGACCCGTTGCAGAGGTTCGCGATGTTGCGCACCACACGTGAATTGATCACCGGCTTACTCCCAATCTGAGCCCAGATACCTAGCCACAAAGAACTTCCTTGCTGGAAGAGTACAAGGCATGACGAACCCGGAGCTTGCCAAGGATCCAGAAGCGTTCCTGGCCCACCTCGATGCACAAATCGACACCCTCATCCGCAAGACTGCAGAACTGGAAGCCGCCAGCGGCTCAGGCGCCGCTACTGATCCGACGGGCACCGTCACCGTCGAATTCGGCCAAGGCGGCAATCTGCAGACGATTTCCGTCGCGCCCGCCTGGGAGCAGAAGATTCAGCCTGAAGAGCTGGTGCCGGTCATCACCGAAACCCTCATTCTCGCCCGTGACGGAGACGGTGAGCCCGCCAGGATCGTCGAGCTTTCCGACGAGGAAGTTGCGCGGATTAGGCAGCGCGAAGAGGCGGAGATCGCCCGTAACATGCAGTCCGACCGCACGCCGGAGCAGACCGCCGATCTCGCAGCCTCGCTGTCGAAAGCCTTCGATGATCTGAACGCGAAGTTCGCGAGCCTCGTCGCGCAGGCCGACGAAGCGAGGACGCATATTTCTGAGGAGCCGGTGGAGGTAGAAACTGTCGCCTCGTATTCCGAGAACCAGATGGTGGGCGTCAAAACCGTGAACGGCGTTGCCGTCGGCGTGACGATTCGTCCGTCGTGGGTAGCTGGCAAGTCCGGCCTTGTCATTACAGAATGTTTCACTGAAGCCATCCAGGGGCTCGCGGACGCTTCTGCAGCTCAGCCACACCAGTAACAGCCAGCGCAACTACCACTAGGAGGAATCAGCCGTGTCTGAGAACCTGACCGAAGGGCAAGGAATCGACTGGGCTGCATCGGCCCAACACATTGGCTCTTTGCGCCCCCAGCCTGCTCCGGCAAGCGACCTTGCCCCTGACACGTCCGGCGATCCGGCGGCCACCGAGGGTGCTGTCGACCAAACGGCGGACGGGGAGTTCGAGCCGACGATGGACTACGTGGAGGGTGAGGCCGTCACGGCCGTTCCCGACGATGCCATCGAGATCACCGAAGACGTAACCGTCGACGACGATCTGGTAGCGGTTGCCCCCGACGGCACCGTGGTCGACACGTCGGTGGACGGTAGCCTCATCACCACCTCCGATGGCATCGAGATCACCGTCGCGGAGGACGGCAGCGTCGAAGTGGATGCCGATTTCAAGAATGAACTCGATGTGCCCGACACGTCCACGCTAGGCGTCGGTGCCTCGCTCACCACGGAATCGGGCACCGTGATTACGCGCAATGAGGACGGTTCGGTCACCATCGAGCAGGCGAATGGCCAGGTGCTCACCGTGCATGAGGACGGCACCGTGGATGTCGACGTTCCGAGCGACTACGACCAGATGGATCCCGACGCCGGCATCGGCGATGGCTCTGGTGGCGGTGTCGGCGGTGACGACTCAGGCGACGGCGAAGAAGCAGGCGCCGACGATGGTTCTGGCGGTGGTGAGACCGGTGCCGACGACGGGCTGGGTGCCGACGCCGGGCTGGGCGGCGGGTCTGGCGGTGGCTTGGGCGGCGGCTTGGGTGGCGGTGATTCCGACGGTGGTCTCGGCGGCGGCTCTGCTGGCGGTCTGGGCGGCAGTTCCGGCGGTGGACTGGGCGACGGTGGTTCCGGCGGCGGCTCTGGTGATGGTCTCGGTGGCGGCTCTGACAGCGGCCTGGGTAGCGGTGCTTTCGACGGTAGTCTCGCTGGGCCTTCGGGTGGCCTGAACACCCCCGAAAGTGGTTCCGGCGGCATTGACAACCTCGAGTTCGACAGCGGCTCCGGCAGCGCACCCTCTGGCGGCGGCAGCCTCCCCTCCGGCGATGGCTCCGGCGGTGGCGTTGGCGAGGGCCTGAATACGCCGTCCGGCGGAATTGGTTCCGACGGCCCCGGTGCCCCCGACCTCAGTGTTCCCGACGCCGGTGCCGGCAACATCCCCTCCGGAGATGGCGCAGGGGAGGCCGAGACGCCTGATTTCGGCGGCAGCGACGCACTCGCAGGCGGCGGTGGTGACCTCCCGTCGGACGGTGGCGCTGACGCACTCGCAGGTGGCGGCGGTGGCCCGTCGGGTGGCGGTGGTGGTGCCGACCCCGGCCTGCCCAGCACCGGCGTGAATGGCGGCGGCACCGACTACGAGGTGGCTACCGACGACCTTCGCGCCGATGCACGCTCGTTCGAGGGTACCTCTCCTTCGGCGGAGAACCTGGCGCAGTGCTGGGAGGCGATGAGGGGGCTGGTGCAGGACTGGGGCCTGTGGTTCGGCGCCCGCGGCCCATTTGAGGACGCGTGTCAGAAGTTCTCGGACATTTACCGCAGTGGTGCAGAAGAGATGAACCGCAATGCCGAAGCGCTCACCAGCACGGCTGATGATTACGACAAGCAAGAAGAGCAAGGCTCGAAGCTCGCCGCTCAGATCGCACGCTAAGGAGAAAGCAACACCATGCCTGCAATGTACTACTCGCCATCATCGGACTACGTCTGTGTGCCTCCCGCCGTCGAAGCGTGCTCATTCGAGCTCGATGTGCAGTGGATCATCGACATCATCGACAAGGTCTCGGACTTCCTCCGTACAGTTGGTGAAGGTGTCAACAAGGTGTTTGACATCATCGGTGAAGTGCTCGCCGCGCTGCGCGGAATCACCGATTGGTTCGCCTGGGTTCCAGGCTTCGGCGAGATGGCGAAGGACGCCATCAGGGCTGCCTGCGACAAGGCCGGTGACGCGGCGGAGTTCTGCTACAACTTCGAAGCCGACCTCTTGCAGTTCTGCAAGAATGCTCTCGCTCCCTGGGAGATCCGCTCGGCCGGGCGTGGCATCAACGAGCAGATCGTGCCGCAGGCGGAAGCATTCACCGAAGCCCTCGGCCCCAGCAAGTTCCAGTCGAACGCGACATGGTCGGGCCCTGCCGCCGAGCGCTTCCGCGGCAATGTTGAAAGCCAGTACGAGTTCGCCACCACCCTGCAGCAGCACACCGCTGAGTTCGGGCAAGTCGTTGAGCAGATGGGTGAGGAAGGCGTGCAAGCCACCGTCGACTTCGTGAATGAATTCTTCGAGGCCGCCGGCGCGCTCACCTGGGCCATTGTCAAGCTCTGGGCTGTGCCGGTGGGCACGGCGGCTGCGGTCAAGGACATCATCGCCCTCGTGAAGGCGATTCTGCAGATGGTCAAGGTGTGGGTGAAGGCCATGGTGGCGATTGGGAAGCAGACCATGCAGCTGCGTTCCGCAGCTGAGGCCGCGGCTCCGTCCAACGAGTGGCCCAAGATCGCTTGCTGACGTTCCACCGACGATTCGACGGCGTCCCCCGCACCGCGCGAGGGGCGCCGTCGGCGTTGAGCCATACCTGCGGTTGAGCTTGTCGAAACCATGATGCTTGCGTCGCTCCGGCGGTTGAGCCCCGTCGAAACCCCGGATCTCTTTGCACTCTTTGGGTGGGAGTGCTAATAATGAAGTTGGCACTCGACACGAGCGAGTGCTACCTGGTCTGGGTGAGGCACATGCCGTCCGTCGCGGGCACCTGGCACCGATCCGACACCTGAACATCAGGGGCGAAGGCCCCACATATGGGAGGATTTTCGTTCCACCATGGCAAAACTTATTCAATTTGATGACGAGGCCCGCCGCGGCCTCGAGCGCGGCATGAATACCCTTGCCGACGCCGTCCGTGTGACACTCGGCCCCAAGGGCCGCAACGTCGTGCTCGAGAAGCAGTGGGGAGCCCCCACCATCACCAACGACGGCGTTTCCATCGCCAAGGAGATCGAGCTCGAGGATCCGTACGAGAAGATCGGCGCTGAGCTCGTCAAGGAAGTCGCCAAGAAGACTGACGATGTCGCAGGCGACGGCACCACCACCGCCACCGTGCTGGCTCAGGCGATGGTGCGCGAGGGTCTGCGCAACGTGAACGCCGGGGCCAACCCCTTGGCGCTGCGCAAGGGCATCGATGCAGCCGTCGCGGCTATCGTCGAGCAGCTCGGGGAGATGTCCACCGACATCGAGACCAAGGAGCAGATTGCTGCCACCGCGTCGATCTCGGCTGGTGACACCTCCGTCGGCGAGATCATCGCCGAGGCGATGGACAAGGTCGGCAAGGAAGGCGTGATCACCGTCGAGGAGTCCAACACCTTCGGCCTCGACCTCGAGCTCACTGAGGGTATGCGCTTCGACAAGGGCTACATCTCGCCGTACTTCGTCACCGACACCGAGCGCATGGAGGCCACCCTTGAGGATCCGTACATCCTCATCGCGAACTCCAAGATCTCCTCGCTGAAGGATCTCCTCCCCGTGCTTGAGAAGGTCATGCAGTCGGGCAAGCCGCTGCTGGTCATCGCTGAGGACGTGGAGGGCGAGGCGCTCGCCGGTCTGATCGTCAACAAGATCCGTGGCACCTTCAAGTCGGTGGCCGTGAAGGCTCCCGGCTTCGGTGATCGCCGCAAGGCCATGCTCACCGACATCGCCATCCTCACCGGCGGCCAGGTCATCTCCGAAGAGGTCGGCCTCTCGCTCGAAGCCACCACGCTTGATCTCCTCGGCAAGGCCCGCTCCGTGCTGGTCACCAAGGACGAGTGCACCATCGTCGACGGTGCTGGCGACCAGGCGCAGCTCGAGGGTCGCGTCGCTCAGATCCGCAAGGAGATCGAGAACTCCGACTCCGAGTACGACCGCGAGAAGCTGCAGGAGCGTCTTGCCAAGCTGGCCGGCGGTGTCGCCGTCGTGAAGGTTGGCGCCGCTACCGAGGTGGAGCTGAAGGAGCGCAAGCACCGTATTGAGGATGCCGTCCGCAACGCGAAGGCTGCCGTCGAGGAGGGCATCGTGCCTGGTGGTGGCGTCGCGCTGCTGCAGGCTTCCGCGAAGGCTTCCATCGACGGGCTCTCCGGCGACGAGCTCACCGGCGCGCAGATCGTCTTCGCCGCCGCGAAGGCTCCGCTGCGTCAGATCGCGCACAACGCCGGCCTCGAGGGCGGCGTGATCGCTGAGAAGGTTGCCGGTCTCGACGCCGGACAGGGCCTGAACGCAGCCACCGGCGAGTACGTCGACATGGTTGCCTCCGGCATCATCGACCCGGCTAAGGTCACCCGCTCGGCGCTGCAGAACGCCGCGTCGATCGCCGGCCTGTTCCTCACCACCGAGGCCGTGATCGCCGACAAGCCTGAGAAGGCCCCGGCTGGCGCACCCGGCATGGATGAGATGGGCGGCATGGGCGGCATGATGTGACGCCTGTTCACCCCTGAACAGTAACGAGGGCGGTCCCGATTGCGGGGCCGCCCTCGTCGCGTCTTCGGGGTTCATCGACGAGTTGCCGTCGCGGGCGGGCCCGCTCGGGCAGACTAAGGGCATGGCATTGCTAGAAGTGATTGCACTGCATGCCGGCGACGCGCGCGGTGCTGAGCAAGGGGGCGCCGACCGCATCGAGCTCGTCGGCACCATGGACGACGACGGGCTCTCGCCCGAGCCTGACCTCGTCGAGAAAGCGCGACTGGTCACGTCGATTCAAATCCGCCCCATGCTGCGGCTGCGTGCGGGGTTCAGCACCGACGGCGGCGAGATCACCAGGATGAAGGGGTTGGCGTCGGCGTATATGGATGCCGGGGCCGACGGTGTGGTCGTCGGGTTCTTGAATGGCGCCAATCAGATCGACCTGGGCGTCATGGCCGAGCTCATGGGGGAGAGCGGGGTACCGTACACGTTTCACCGCGCGATCGACCATTGCCTGGACCAGCGGCGCGCCTGGCAAGCGGTGAAGGAGCTTCCCGGCGAGGTGACGAATGTGCTGACAGCCGGTTCGGTGCGCGGCGTGGAGCACGGGTTGAACGATCTCGTCGCGGTGGCGAACGACCCGCAACTGGCGGCGCTCATCATGGCCGGCGGCGGGTTGCGGCCCGAGCATGTGCCCTGGCTGGTGCGCGCTGGCGTGCGGGCGTTCCACATCGGGTCGCCGGCGAGGCCGGGCGGTTCTTGGAAGGCGTACGTGGACGCCGAGCTGGTGGCGTCGTGGCGGGAACTCATCGACGACGAGATTGCTCGCGAGCGGGAGCGGACGCAGCGTGCCGACGCGTAGGGTGAAGCGCCGACGTGCCACCCGCGTCCTCGTGGTGGCGGGCGACGAGGTGCTGCTGCAGGAAGATTCTGATCCCGGCGTGCCTGGGTCCAGGTGGTGGGTGACCCCGGGCGGTGGTGTGGACGATGGGGAGTCGCTGCGAGAGGCGGCGGTGCGTGAGCTGTGGGAGGAAACGGGCCTTGAGGTGGCGGCGTCGGAGCTGCTCGGCCCGGTGGCTGAGCGCGAGGTGCACCACGGCTACTCCGACCGCATTCTCATTCAGCACGAGACGTTCTTTCGTGTCGACGTGGAGCGCTTCGAGCCAGACCCCGCGGGGCTCACCCCGACGGAGCGTCAGCGCATGCAGCGCCAGACATGGTTTTGTCTGGGTGTGCTCCCTGAGGTTGTGTGGCCCTCGCGCCTCGGCGAGTTGCTCGAGTGGGAGGGCGGCGGGCCGCTGCAGCTCGGGCAGGTCGAGGAATCGACGGTTCCGGTCGTTGAATAGGCCAGTCCTCTTCCACCCGGCCATCGAGTAGGCCCGTGCCTTCCCCCCGACCGTCGAGTAGGCGACGTAGTCGCCGTATCGAGACGCAGCGAGGTTTCGATACGCGCCCTCCGGGCGCTACTCAACCACCGGGGCGGCGGACAACCGGCCATCGAGTAGGCGATGTAGTCGCCGTATCGAGATGTGGGGAGAAACTGCAAAACTCGCCATCAGTTGAGTGCCTCACGCTTGCGTGAGCGGGGAGGGTTGCGACTGTTGGCGAGTTTTGCAGTTTTGTGCTGGATGACTTCGACTCGCCGCCTGCGGCGGCTCGGTCATCGACCTGCCACTCCCGAGTCGTCGGGTAGGCCCGGACGGTCGATCGCGACATGGCGCTAGCCCGTGCGCGACGTTAGAATTTCTCCATCTGTAGCGCTGCTAACTGTGATTGCACCGGGAAGGCGAGTCATGAGTCTGCGTCTCGATGAGACTGACAAAGCTTTGTATGACGATCTGTCGAATGTTTCTGAGGCAGCCATTGCCGCGTGGCGCGAAGGGCGCATAGATGATGCACGGGCCCTGGGCGATGATTTCTGGGCCCGTATGCCCGAGCCCAAGCATGATGTGGATCTGCTCTCGCAGATGCCAATGTTCATCGCCTTCAAGGCACTCCAAGCTGGCTATATCGACGATGCTGAGCTGTGGAATGAACGGGTGAAGCCTTGGGCGGAGGGCACGTCGGTTGCGCCAACTGCAGCAAGGATCTCGCTGATTGATGGCGGTATCGCTTTTGCGCGCGGTGACGAAGACCGTGCCTACGAGGCGTTCGATCAGGCCTTTTCACTGATGGGACCTAGAGCGTTCCAGGATAAGGATCCCAGGTATTGGGAGTTCTACGCATCGAGGTCGGGACGTGCGACCGGTGGATCGAACGCGTCGGGCTTGTCCCTAATCGATGCGGCTGCCCAAGGTGAGGAGCTCCTTGAGGCAGGGCAGATTACCGAGGCCATTGATGTCTGGGAAGGGGCCCTTGCGAAGCTGGCCCCCGGGGAGGACCTCGAGCTGGAATTCTGGCTCCGGGGTTCCTTGGGCGATGCGTATTTCCTTGCTGGCGAGTGGGCGTCGGGTGTGGAACACCTGAAGGCCGTTTTGCCCATCGGCGGGGTGGAGAACGCGTACGTGTGGTTGCGTCTGGGGCAGTGTCAGTTCGAGCAGGGCTTGATGGACGAGGCTGCGAACTCGCTGATTTCTGGCTACATGCTTGACGGTGACGAGATTTGGGAAGACGAGGATCCGAAATACCGGCAGCTGCTCGTCGATAGAGGCATGATCAGCTAGACCGACGTGCCGATCATCTGAGCCGGCTCGACCATCGAGTTCCCGCTGCCGGGTCCTCGAGTAGGCCCGAAGGGCCGTATCGAGACGAGGGTGGGTTTCGATACGCCCGCTACGCGGGCTACTCAACCACCGGGGCGGCGGACAACCGGCCATCGAGTAGGCGACGTAGTCGCCGTATCGAGATGCGGGATCGGCTGAGAAAACTGCAAAACTTGCCATTAGTTGAGTGCCTCACGCTTGCGTGAGCGGAGAGCGTTGCGACTGTTGGCGAGTTTTGCAGTTTTTGTGCAGGATGACTTCGACTCGCCGCCTTCGGCGGCGGCTGATCATCCGTTCGGTCTCCCGGTCGTCGAGTAGCCCATGGAGTGGGCGTACCGAGGTGCGGGATCGGACGCTAGCGATTGATATCAAACCCAGCCGCGGAGGCGGTGCCGCGGACGATCTTGAGTCCTTCGTCGCGGGTCTTCCTGACGTCCGCTGGGCTGATGTCGAGGTCGTTCGTCGGGGTAGGGCCGCTGAGCCGCATCTCGATGTAGCGATCCTCACCCGGCTGCTGCAGGAAGTAATACGTGACAACGGCCTCCTGCCCGCCCGTCACGGCGTCGTTCACGGAGACTGCACACTTGACCGCATCGTCGCCAGACTGACTGATTGAAACAGGCCCGACGTTGCTCTGCTCTCCGGATGCCTCGAACTCGATAGCGTCTTCGCAGCGCTCGGAAAGCGTCATGTCCTGCTCGACAGGCTTGCATCCGGCCAACAGGATGGTCCACGTGTCGCCCTGGCTGACCTGATACTCCAAGATGTCGGATTCGCTCGCCTCGTTCTTCTCCGTCCTCCATCCATCCGGGAGTGTGAACTGCAGGACGCCGGCGTCTGCGGGTTGATCCGAGGAGGAGTCCTCGCCTCTCTTAGATTCGCCGGGGGTGGCGGCGCTCGTCGCGGCGGGCGTGTCGTCGCGAGTAGTGCTCGATGCCGGGCCTCCGCTGCTGCGACCGAACATCGACCATAGGAATACGGGCCCAGCAACGAGGAGCACAATCGCCGCCATGATGCCGTAGGTGATGAGTTTCTCCTTTGCCCAGCTCTTCATGCCGTCTTTGACCGCGCCGGAGACAATGCCGGGTTGCCGGAGTTCCTGCCAGGGGCCGGGCTGCTGAGGGTATGGGGGCTGCTGGGGGTGGGTGCGGCTGTTGCCCCGCCTGTGGGAACGGCTGCCCGGGCGGAGCCTGTGGTGGCCAGTGTGGTTGCTGCGGTGGTGGAACAGAGTTGCGGTATGGGTCGTTCGGTGGCTGTTGAGTCATCAGGACCTCCCTCTGGGTTTTCCACGCTATGGGGAGATCGGGTCATCGGGCCTGATGTGGATGGTTCCTCATTCGCTAGCTGGTGACGTCCGAGACCAGCTGGCGAACGCGTCGGCAATGCGGGCCAGCTCCACGTGACCGCTCGCGACCTCAATGACAAGGAGGTACGCATCGTCGTCTGGAGCCTCGATCCAGACTCCGTTCAGATCGAGAAACACCAGAGCCGCCAGCCACCCGAGACGCTTGTTGCCGTCCACCAGCGGATGATTGTTGACGAGCGAGTCCAAGAGCGCAGCGGCCTTGAGCTCCAGCGACGCGTAGGCGTCGTCGCCCCAGAGCGAGGCGGCCGGTCGGTGGGCAGCGGCCTCAATCAAGCCCAGGTCTCGGACCGGGCCGACGCCGAGGTCTGCCGTGAGCGCTAGCAGGTCCTCGGTGGTCAGATAGGTGATCACTGCCCGAGGCGCTCGATGACTTGGGCGTATCGAGTGCGAACGCGAGCGGAAGCCTCTGCGACGTGCGCCTGGTGTCCGCGACGCGCAGCAGCCTCGCGGATTGCTCGGACCGTGGCTTCCTGCTTGCTGACCCCGTCGGCCTCCGCGAGCGCAGTCAGCGCCTGCTCGTCGGATTCCGTCAGTCGAAGTGTCATCGCCATAACTTGATGATACCAATGTGATACCAGACGGGTGTGGTTTCGATACGCGCCCTTCGGGCGCTACTCAACCATAGGGTCGAAGATGGTTTCGACTCGGCCCTTAGGGCCGGCTCAACCATCTGGGGTGGGCGCGCCGCCCCCTGGCCATCGAGGAGGCCGCGGAGCTAACCCAATATCCACACGGGTTTCCCAAAACAAGGCAAAACCGCACTCTGTAGCAAACGCGTGTGGATATTGGGTTAGTTGGTGGTGGTGAGGATGGTTTCGACACGCCCGCTCCGCGGGCGGCTCAACCATCGGCCAGGATCCAGTCGCTGATCAGGCAGGGTTTCTGATCGCGAGCACGCCGAAGCCGATGCCGAAGCCGAGCCCCGCGAGGCGCGACAGCGGTGACTCATCCACCAGGGGCAGCAATAGCTGAATGACGAGCAGCGTCGCGCCCAACCCGACGACTGCGCCACCCAGTTTGTTGGCGGTCTCCACGCGCAACACGCTCAGCACACCGGCCAAGACCATGAGAATGGGCGCGCCCGCTGGCAGCAGCATCCCGACGAAACACATCCCCGCGCACAACCACAGCAGGATCCTCGCCGAACTGTCCGACGGCACCCCTTGCGCTGGCGCCATGGGCAGCGGGGCAGCATGAGGCGGCGGTGGGGGAGGCGCGTCGGGCACCGACACCGGGGCAGCCGTCGCGATGGCGTAGGGCACCCTCGGATCGCGGTTGCCGTCACCGAGCATGGGCACGGAGGTCATCGTCGCGGATTGCACCGCGAACGGCAGCCGCGGATCGCGGGAGGCTTTCGCGGCCCTCGCGACGCCGTCGAGGGGCGGAGCAGGTACGGGCTGGATGGTGGCGGGCCGCGGCACGGCGCCCGGTGTCGCCTGCTCGGGCGGCTCGGCCACGCTGAGCGGGTTCGCATTGGGCGTGGCAAAACCGTCGGGGCGTTCGATGGGGGCGTACGCCGCCCCGTCCTTCCAGCTAGCCATGCGCCCATTCTATGGGGACATCGCACCGCGCGAGCGCCGCAAGTCGACGCCTCCTGGGCTCCGCCTTGATCTTTGGCCTAATCTAAGACCTGATCCGAGAGTCAGGAGTACCGTGCAAGTTGTCATTTGCCCAGACGCCCACCAAGTGGGAAACGTATCGGCGAGGTTCGTCGCGGAGTCGCTGCGCGCATCGAAGAATCCGGTGATTGGCCTAGCCACCGGCAGTTCGCCGCTCGGGCTATACGCCGAGCTTGCGCGGATGGTCCACGAAGAAGGCCTCGACTTCTCCGCTGTCCAAGGGTTCGCGCTTGACGAGTACGTCGGCATCTCGTACGACCATCCTGAGAGCTACCACGCGGTCATCCAACGTACCGTCGTCGAACCGCTGGGTATGCGGCCCGAGAATGTGCACGTCCCGGAAGGTATCGCCGACGATGTGGACGCATCAGCGGCCCAGTACGACGCCGACATCGAAGCGGCCGGCGGCATCGACGTGCAGGTGCTCGGTATTGGCGCAAACGGACACATCGGCTTCAACGAGCCGTTCACTTCGTTTGCCGCGATGACCCACACCGTTCCACTCACGCAGCAAACCCGCGCTGATAACGCTCGGTTCTTCGGTTCCATCGACGAGGTGCCCACCCATGCGGTCACGCAAGGCATCGCCACAATCATGCGCTCGCGCCGCGCGGTGCTGGTTGCTCAAGGCGAGGGCAAGGCCGATGCCATTGCCGCGATGGTGGAGGGCCCCATCAGTCAGGTCTGCCCCTCATCAATGCTGCAATTCCACCCCGACGCGATCGTCGTCGTGGACGAAAAGGCCGCCTCGAAGCTGCGGTATAGGGACCATTTCCAGTCTCTCTGAGTGCTCGGTAGACTGGGAGGTCGAACATCGTAGGAAAGTGGGGTTCGACGTGCCTACCGGAAAGGTGCGCTTCTTCGACGCGGAGAAGGGCTTCGGATTCATTACTAAAGACGGTGGTGGCGACGTGTACGTGCGCTCCACCGCGCTCGCCGACGGTGTTGCCGCGCTGCACAGCGGCCAGCGGGTAGATTTCGGCGTTATTGACGGCCGTCGCGGCGAGCAGGCGCTCAACGTCACCGTGATCGACCAGCCGCCGTCGCTGTCGAAGGCGTCGCGCAAGAAACCGCAGGAGATGGCGGTGATCGTCGAAGATCTGATTCAGATGCTCGACGGGCTCGGTAACGGGTACCGCGCGAACCGCCACCCCGACCCCAAGATGGCGACGAAGGCCGCGCAGGTGCTGCGCCGCGTCGCTGAGGAACTGGAGAAGTAACTTGGCAGCTGCGAAAACTCGCGCCCCGAAACTCGACCGAATCGTCGCGGACGCGGTCGACGTGGCACGCGCCGCCGCGGAGGAAGTCTCCGGCGCGGATGCCGTTGGAGAGCACCTCGGCGTGGAGGCCGAGGTGGGCGATCGCATCGCCACCCACACGTTCGCCTGCGAACTCGCCGGCTACCCCAACTGGGTGTGGGCCGTGACGCTCGTGCGCGCGTCGCGCGCGAAGAAGGCCACCGTCAACGAGGTGTCGCTGAGTCCGCAAGAAGGCGCCCTCGTCGCGCCCGAGTGGGTGCCGTGGGAAGAGCGCATCGAGCCCGGCGACATCGCGCCCGGTCTCCTCATGGCCACGCCCGACAATGACCCGCGCCTCGAACCTGGCTTCGCGGCGACCGACCTCCCCGCCGATGCCGACCCCAACGAGTGGGTGCAACTGCGCACCACGGTGGCCGAGCTCGGGCTTGGCCGCGAGCGGGTGCTGTCGCTCGAAGGTCGCGACCAAGCGGCCGAACGGTGGCTGCGCGGAGCACCCGGGCCCTCCGACGAAGGCTCCCGCGAAGCGCCCGCCAACTGCGGCACCTGTGGGTATTTCGTGCCGCTTCGCGGCTCACTGGGCACGCTATTCGGGGCGTGTGCCAACGCGTACTCTCCGTCAGATGCCAAGGTGGTGCACCTCGACCACGGCTGCGGCGGACATTCCGACGTCGTCGAAGGCTCGCGAGCCCGAGAGCTGCCCGCGCCGATGTACGACACCATCGGCGTCGACACCATGCTCTTCGACTAGCCCACGCCGCACGTCACGACGCTGCACGCTTACGCGCAGCTGCCCTCGACGTTGAAGGGCAGCGGCTTCGCCTTGCCGTCAGCGGCGGTCACCGCTTCGCCACGCACAGCGAATCGCCGCTTGTCGCCGGTGAAGGTGGCCCGCCCGACGTGCTCGCCCACCAGCGCAGTGACTCCGTCGGAGAGGGTGAAGACAAGGCCGGTCACTTCCCCGGAAGCACCCACGGTGAACTGCACACCCTCGAGTGAACCCGCCGACGCAACCACGTCCAGGCCGTTCGACGTCTCGCATGCCACGTCGAAATACTCCTTGGAGGCATCGCCGAGGGTTAGGCGTAACGTCCCGCCGAAGCTCGCCGTTCGCGACGGTGCAGGAGCAGGTTCGTCGGAAGTTGATGGCGTCGACGACGGTGCCTTCGACGGCGTCGCGGGCTGGGCGGGCAGCGAGGACTGCGCAGGGTGTGGCGCGGTGGAGCCAGGCGGCGCGGGAGGTTGCCCGTCGGAACAGGCGCTGAGCGCCAACGCGACCACCCCTGCCGCGGCTGCCCCGTGCCTTCGCCACCTCGTGGATTGCATGAGGGCAACTGTACCGGGTTGGGGCGCAGGAATGGGCGCCCAAGAGTGCTTGTCGGAGCCCTTAGCGATACCATGCCCTGCGTGGGTACGAACTCTTCTGTGGCTGAAACATCCTCCGATCAGTCGAGCCTTGATCGCTTCTTCGGCATCACCCGCCGTGGATCGACGGTGGGGCACGAGGTGCGCGGCGGGCTCGTGACATTCTTCGCGATGGCCTACATCATCGCGCTCAACCCCCTCATTCTCGGCACCTCCGCCGACATCAACGGCAACCTCATCTCGGGCGCCCCGCGCATGGTGAACGGTGAGGTCGACGCCGCCGCCGTCTCCGCATCCATCGGCATGGTGGCGGCTGCGACGGCACTCATCGCCGGTATTCTCACCATCTTGATGGGCGTCATCGGGCGTTTCCCGATCGGCCTCGCGGCTGGCCTCGGCCTGAACGCGCTCGTCGCCTACACGCTCGTGCCGCAAATGACCTGGGGTCAGGCCATGGGCCTCGTGGTGTGGGAGGGCATCCTCATCGGCGTGCTGGTGCTCACGGGCTTCCGCACGGCGGTGTTCAAAGCGGTGCCGCCGGCGCTGCGCAGCGCGATCTCCGTCGGTATCGGCTTGTTCATCGCCTTCGTCGGCCTCATCAATGCTGGCGTCGTACGGCCCGGCGGGGGTACCGTCGTGTCGCTTGGCATCGACGGGTCGCTCGTGGGCTGGCCGGTGTTCGTGTTCCTCTTCGGGTTCTTCCTCCTGATTGGGCTGCACGCTCGCAAGGTGAAGGGCTCCATCCTCATCTCGATCCTTGCTTCGACGGTGCTCGCCATCATCATCGAAACCATCGCCAAGGTGGGCCCGCAGGGTCCTGACGGCGCCAACCCGACGGGGTGGTCGCTCAACGTGCCGAAGCTCAGCGACTTCCAGCTGCCCGACCTCTCCTTGCTGGGCAACGTCGACATGATCGGCGCGTTCTTCCCCAACGGCGAGTTCTCGCTCACGCGCACGCTGTCGCTCGTGGTGCTCGTCTTCTCGCTGCTGCTGGCTGACTTCTTCGACACCATGGGCACCGTCGTGGCCGTGGGTTCTGAGGGCGGGCTGCTCGATGAGCATGGCATGCCCGAGCGCCCCACCGAGATCCTGCTCGTTGATTCGTTCGGCGCTATCGCCGGCGGGCTGGGTTCGGTGTCGTCGAACACCTGTTTCGTGGAATCCACCACCGGTGTGGGCGAGGGGGCCCGTACCGGCCTCGCGTCGGTGGTAACGGGGTTAGCGTTCATCGCCTCGATGTTCCTCGCACCCATCATCAACATGGTGCCCTCCGAGGCGGCGTCTCCGGCGCTCGCGTTCGTCGGGTTCTTGATGATCTCGCAGGTGGTGGAAGTCGATTGGACGAAGCCCGAGCTCGGCATCCCCGCGTTCTTCACCATCATCTTCATGCCGTTCTCGTACTCGATCGCCACAGGCATCGGCGTTGGCTTCCTCGCCTACGTGTTCTTGAACGTCGTGATGGGCAAGGCGAGGAAGATCCACCCGCTGATGTACGTCGTCGCGGCCATGTTCATCATCTACTTCGTACAGGGCCCGATCTTGGAGCTCATTGGAGGCTAGGGCTACTCGCAAAAGCGACCGTTATCCTCCACGAGAAGCATCGCAACCCCCGGTTTCGCGAGAAATCGTCAGGTGTGGAGGATAACGGTCAAACACCAGCCGGGTTTGGCGGGCTACCTGCCGGACAGCCAGCGCGCAGCCGTCAGCCCAGCGCGGCGGCTCAAGCCGAGGCCGACACACCAATCTGACCGTTATCCTCCACGCGCGCAAAAAATCCCAACAACAAGGGGGTCGCGGGCTTCCCGTGGAGGATAACGGTCAACTTTTCTGGGTCAGCGGCGCTTGACGGGCGCGGCGAGCCGCGTCAGGTAGTGGCGCTCCTCGCGCCCGGGAGCCGGCGGCACATCGTAGTACTCCCAGAATGGGCGGTTGGTCTCGTACCCGCGTTCGGCCAAGCGCTGCTGCAGCTCCTGCCACGCATCGCCGATGTCTTCGAAGCCGCCCTTGAACTTGGCGACGGCGGTGCTGCCGGCAGGCAGCTCGGAGCCCTGGATGAGCACTTCACCAATCTTTACAACTTCGCCCCAGGCCTCCTCGACGGGGAAGCCCACCTCGAGGGTCACCGTCTCCATGAGACGCGTGTCGTACCTGCTGAATCCAGGGCCGTTCGGCACGAACCGGCGCTCGCGGATCGCCCTGCCGAGAGCCGTGAAGCTCTCGTCCATGAAGCTGGCAAGTTCCTCGACGGAAATGTTGTCGCCGCGGACCACCACCGTCGGCGTCCCTAGGAATTCGATGATCTCGGGGTCGGTCATACTCATACCCGCACATTACCGGCTGCTCAGGGCCTTGACTGACGGACAGGAGGGGCGACGTTCTCCATCGGGCTTGTACGCTGTCAACCATGCTGAGCAAGGTATTGGTTGCCAACCGTGGCGAGATCGCTGTCCGCGCCTTTCGCGCCGCGTACGAACTCGGACTGCATACCGTTGCGGTGTTCCCTCATGAGGATCGCAACGCGGATCACCGGGTCAAGGCCGACGAGTCGTATCTGATCGGCGAGGAGGGCCATCCCGTTCGTGCCTACCTCAACATCGACGAGCTCATCCGTGTTGCGAAAGAGTCGGAGGCGGATGCGATTTACCCCGGTTACGGCTTCCTGTCGGAGAACCCTGAGCTCGCGCAAGCCTGCGCTGACAACGACATCAAGTTCATTGGTCCCGCCCCGCACGTCCTCGAAATGGCCGGCAACAAGGTGCGCGCCGTCGATGCCGCCCGTAAGGCAGGGGTACCGACGCTGCAGTCGTCGAAGCCCAGCACCGACATCGACGAGCTTGAGGCCGCCGCGAAGGACATCGGCTTCCCCGTCTTCATCAAGGCCGTTTCCGGGGGCGGTGGGCGCGGTATGCGTCGCGTCGACGACCCGGCGAAGTTCCGCGACGAGCTCGGCGCCGCCATGCGTGAAGCCGACGGTGCGTTCGGCGACCCGACGGTGTTCGTCGAGCAGGCGGTGCAGGGCCCGCGCCACATCGAGGTGCAGATCCTCGGCGACGAGCACGGGAACATCGTGCACCTCTTCGAGCGCGACTGCTCGGTGCAGCGCCGCCACCAGAAGGTGGTGGAGCTGGCGCCCGCACCGTTCATCACCGACGAGCAACGCGAGGCCCTCACCTCCGACGCCGTGAAGTTCGCGAAGGCCATCAACTACTCGTGCGCCGGCACCGTCGAGTTCCTTGTGGAAACTGAAGGCCCGCGCGCCGGGCAGCACGTGTTCATCGAGATGAACCCCCGCATCCAGGTGGAGCACACGGTTACCGAAGAAATCACCGACGTCGACCTCGTCCAGGCGCAGATGCGCGTTGCCAACGGGGAGACCCTCGAACAGATCGGCATTCGCCAAGACGAGCTCCAGATCCGTGGCGCCGCGCTGCAGTGTCGCATCACGACGGAAGACCCGTCGAACTCGTTCCGCCCGGACACCGGCCTCATCACGGCGTACCGCTCCGCGAATGGCTCGGGCATCCGCCTCGACGGTGGCACCACCGGCACCGGCGTCGAGATCTCGCCGCACTTCGACTCGCTGCTGGTGAAACTCACCGCGCGCGGACGCGACCTCGACATGGCCCTGGCGCGCGCCCGCCGCGCGCTGGCCGAGTTCCGGGTGCGCGGCGTCGCCACGAATATCGCATTCCTGCGTGCGCTGCTCGACGACCCGGACTTCGCAAAACCGGGCATGACCACGTCGTTCATCGACGATCGCCCCTACCTGTTGACCTCCCGCACCCCCGCAGACCGCGCCACGAAACTGTTGCGCTGGGTGGCGGACAAGACGGTGAACCGCCCCTACGGCGAGGCCCCCACGCATCTGGACCCGGCGCATAAGTTGCCGAAACTCGACACCTCCGCCCCCATTCCCGACGGTGCCCGCCAGCGCCTGCAGGAGCTCGGTCCAGCGGCGTTTGCGCGCGAACTGCGCGCGTCCACGGCCGTTGGTGTCACGGACACGACGTACCGCGACGCCCACCAGTCGCTGCTCGCCACGCGCGTTCGCACCCGCGACCTGCTCGCCGTCGCACCCCACCAGGCGCGGTTGCTGCCGCACATGCTTTCGGTCGAGTGCTGGGGAGGGGCCACCTACGACGTCGCGTTGCGCTTCCTCGGCGAGGACCCGTGGGAGCGGCTGGCGAAGCTGCGTGCGGCCATGCCCAACCAGAACCTGCAGATGCTGCTACGCGGGCGCAACACCGTCGGCTACACCCCGTATCCGACGAAGGTCACCGAGGCGTTCGTCGACGAGGCCGCCAGCGTCGGCATCGACATCTTCCGCATCTTCGACGCGCTCAACGACGTCGACCAGATGCGCCCCGCGATCGACGCGGTGCTGGGCACGTCGTCGGTAGCCGAAGTGGCGCTGTGCTACACCTCGAACCTGCTGGACCCGACGGAGACCACCTATACGCTCGACCACTACCTGCGCCTGGCGGAGGAGATCGTCGAGGCGGGCGCACACATCTTGGCCATCAAGGACATGGCCGGCCTACTGCGCCCCGAAGCGGCGAGGCGCCTCGTCGGCGCGCTGCGTGAGCGGTTCGATCTGCCTGTGCACCTGCACACCCACGACACGACGGGCGGTCAGGTGGCCACGCTCGTCGCGGCCATCGAGGCCGGGGTTGACGCCGTCGACGTGGCGAACTCGGCGCTGAGCTCGACGACGTCGCAGCCGCCGATGTCCGCACTGCTGGCGGCGCTGGACGGCACCGACCGCGCGCCCGACCTCGACGCCCAGGCGGTGCTCGATCTCGAGCCTTACTGGGAAGCCGTGCGGAAGCTCTACCGGCCGTTCGAGTCGGGATTGCCGGCCCCGACGGGGCGTGTCTACGACCACGAAATCCCCGGCGGGCAGCTCTCCAACCTGCGTCAGCAGGCGATTGCGCTCGGCCTCGGTGACCGTTTCGAGGCCGTCGAGGACATGTACACCGCTGCCAGCCGCATCCTTGGCCGGCCGACGAAGGTGACGCCGTCGTCGAAGGTGGTGGGCGATCTCGCACTGCATCTGGTTGCCGTCGGCGCTGACCCCGAGGAATTCGAGGCCGACCCGCAGCGCTTCGACATCCCCGATTCCGTGATCGGTTTCCTGAACGGCGAGCTCGGCACGCCGGCGGGTGGCTGGCCCGAGCCGTTCCGGTCGAAGGCCCTCGAAGGCAGGAAGCAGCCGGTGCGCATCACCGAGGTGCCAGCCGACGACCTGCCGCGCCTGGACGAGCCTGGACGCGAGCGGCAGGAGACGTTGAACCGCCTGCTCTTCCCCGGCCCGGCGAAGGAATTTGACCAGCTCAGGGGCGATTTCGGCGACGTGTCCGTCATCCCGACGATTCCGTTCCTGTACGGCATGGAACCCGACGGGGAGTACGTCGTGCCGCTCGGCAAGGGCGTTGAGCTCCTCATGGGGCTTGAGTCCATCAGCGCCCCCGACAAGCGCGCGAAGCGTCAGGTCATGGCGACGATGAACGGCCAGCTGCGTCCGATCCGGGTGCGCGACGAGTCCGTCGAGTCCGAGGTGCCCGCCGCGGAGAAGGCGGACCCGAACGTCGCCGGGCACGTCGCCGTCCCGTTCTCGGGTGCGGTGACGGCGAGCGTCACGGTGGGAGACAAGGTGGAGGCCGGGCATCCCGTCGCGACGATCGAGGCCATGAAGATGGAGGCGAGCATCAATGCGCCCATCGCTGGCACCGTGCAGCGCATCGCCATCAACGGCACGACGCCGCTCTCGGGCGGCGACTTGGTGCTCGTGATCGAGTGACCCTCCGTTCCCTGTGCTGCATGCGCCACCACGGGGGACGTCAATAAGGAATGCTGGAACCCACCAAACACGGTGGGTTCCAGCATTCCTTATTGCGGGCGGGGTCGTTTGGTTACTGGGGTGCGGTTGGCAGGCTGGCTGGATCCACCGTCGTTGGTTGATCGTCGAGGGGGATGTCCCAGGTGCGGTCTTCGCGGGAGCCAGCTACGCCCTTCTGCTGCACGAAAAACCCGGCGGCTTCGGGTAGCTGGTAGAGCCACGTGGTCTGCTCTCTACCGCCAGCTTGGGCGACGATAATAGTCAGCGGGAGCTGGTCTACAGGCTCACGTGGGTGGGTGCCGCGGTCCACCCTAGTCTCCAGCCCTGGGCTGCAATCAACCTGTTTTCTGGTGACTTGCTCTGCGTGCCCGTCGAGCGCCGAGCGATGGTAGATCACCAGGTCGGCGGTCGTCGCACCTGCCGGGCACATGGAGATGGCTGTCTTGTATTCGCGCGGCATGAGCTGCCGCCACACCACGACGCCAGCCCCGATGACAACGCTCACTACCACCACGACAATGGCGAGCACCGTCCACTGTTTGCGGCTCATGATGCCCTCCGGTGTTCTGACAGGGGCACTTGGCTGACATCGACGGTGTCCCCGGTGTCTTCCAATGGCACGAACGTACCAGGTCCGACGAGTTGGCCGCCGTAGTGCACATCCACCCAGCCGCTGGCCTCAGTCCATATCCAATTGGTCTTCGGGTTGTGGTACGCGTGGAGCGCTTCGACGGTGCTGCCGTTGGTCAGAGTGATGACGAACGATTCGTAGTGTGCATGCTCGTCGGGCTCGGACACCTGCTTGCCCTTCGAGCGGGTGAGGTAGCTGATGATCTTGCCGACGTCGGTGCGATTGGTGATGTGGTGTCGGGTGGCCTGGGGGCCGTCGTCGAAGAGGTAGACGTCCATCGACACTGCGTCCACGGGGCTTAGCTTGGAGTCAACTACCGGCGTCGCCGGGGCGCAGGCCGTGACACACAGCAGCGAGGCCGCTGCACAGACTATGAAAGGCACGCGTTGCATGGCGGGTTCCTCACTGAACTCGGCATCGGGTATTGGAGCCGGCAAATCCGGATTTGAGTACTGCTCGATTATCCCCCCCTCCATCCATCATGCAAGGCAACCTCTCGTTGCGCTCCGGCTTCCGAGTTCGAACTCGATGGAAGCCAGAGCGCGACGAGCTATGAGAGCAGCCCCAGCGAGCCTGGCAGCCAGAGGCTGAGCGCTGGTACGAACACGACGATGAGCAGGCCCACGATAATGGCGAGGAGGAACCACAGAAGCTTGCCGACGACGGGCTCGATGCGCATACCGGCCACCCTGGCGCCGATGAAGAGCACGTTGCCTACCGGCGGGGTGATGACGCCCACCGAGAGGTTGTACACAATGATGGCGCCGAAATGCACGGGGTCGATACCCATCTCGGTGACGATCGGCAGGAAGATCGGCGTGAAGATCAAGATGGCCGGCGTCGGGTCCATGAACGTACCCACGACGAGCAGGATGAGCATCATGATGACGAGGATGATCTGCGGGTTGTCGGTGAGGCCGAGCAGACCGGCCGAAACCGCTTCCGGGATTCGGGCGAAGGTCATCATGAACGACAGCGCGGAAGCCACGCCAATGAGGAGCGTGATGATGGCCGTCGTTTGGGCCGCCTCGATGAGTACCTCTGGAAGCTTGCGAACTTCGAGCTGTCGGTAGGCGAAGCCCAGCACCAGGCAGTACACGACGGCGATGCCGGCGGATTCCGTCGGAGTGAACCATCCTGCGAGGATGCCGCCCACGACGATGACGATCATGAGTAGCGACGGGACGGCCTTCCAGATGGTGACTAGTGCAACCTTGAGCGGGAGCCGTTCGTCGCTGGTGGGTGCCCCGTAGCGCCGGTGCAACGCGAACACCACCACGAGACACGCCAGTACCCACACGAGGCCGGGGCCGACGCCAGCCATGAACAAGGCAGCCACCGACGTTGAGCTCACGAGGGAGTACACGATGAATGTGTTCGACGGGGGAATGAGCATGCCGGCAGGTGCCGAGGCCACGTTGACTGCCGCCGCGTAGGCGCGGTTGTAGCCTTCTTGCCGCATTCTCGGCTGCGTGACGGTGCCGACGGCAGCAGCCGCAGCCACCGCGGCGCCGGATACTGCACCAAAGAGCCCGTTGGCTACCACGTTGGTTGCCGCCATCGATGACGGCATCTTCCCGACGAGTACCTTCGCCGCGTCGATGAGACGATTTGCGATACCGCCAGAGTTCATTAACACGCCTGCGAGAACAAACAGCGGAATGGCTAGGAGCGGGAAGCTGTTGATGCCGGTGAACATGCGTTGCGCAGTGAGGAATACCGCTGAATCCCAGCCGATGAACACCACTGCGGCAGCGAGTGAAGGTAGGCCGATGGAGATTGCCACCGGAAAGCCCAGCGCGATACAGGCGAGAATGCCAACAATGAGCACGAGCGATGCGAGCGTTACGGGATCCATGTCAGTGCTCCTCTTCCTCGACGGATGCCTGCTCGGCCTCGGCTTCTTCGATCTGCGCTAAGGCTTGCTGCTCTGCCTCGTCGAGCTGGTACGGAGGCTCCACCCCGCGCACAATTTCGATGGTTTGGTACCAGGCGTAGAACACGATGAGCGCGCCTGTGAAGGGCATCACTGTGTACATCATTCCCATGGTGCCCGGCAACGACGAGAGCCCCTGCCCCCATGCGCGGATGGACGCCCGCACTCCGCCCCAGATCAGCACCAGTATCGCGAACGCCATGACTGCCACCTGGGCCAGTACTGCGGTGCGTTTCTGTCCGGCTTCCTTTTGGCGTCGTACGAGGAAGTCGACGGCGATGTGACCCTTCTCTGAAAACACCAACGCGCTCGCCATGAACCCAAGCCACACGAATGTGAAGCGTGCCCCTTCCTCCGCCCACGAGCTAGGGGAGCCCGCGAGGCGGGTGACCACCTGCCAGATGACGATGAGCACGAGCGCTGCAAACAGGATCACGCACGCCCACTTCAGGACAGCATCGAGACCCTTCTTGACGGGGATCATTGGTTGCCTCCTTCAGCGACCGCGACAGATTGTTCGAAGAGTTCACGCTGCCGCGGAGTTTTCAGGAACTCATCCTGAAGCGGCTTGAGGGCTTGTGCGAACGCCTCGGCGTCCACCTCGTGGTACTGGGCGCCTCGCTGCTTCGTTTCCGCGGTGGCCTCTTCTGTTTTCTTTCCCCACAATTCGGTGTGGTACTGCCAGGTTGTTTGCCACTCTTGCATGAACAAGGAGCGGTCGGCGTCGGTCAGTTCACCAAGCATGGCAGTGTTGACGATGAGGTAGTCGAGGCCGACGAGATGGTTGGTGTACGAGTAATGTTTGGCCACCTCGTAGTGCTTTTGGGTGAAGTATGAAACCTCGTTATTTTCTGCGCCGTTCAGCACGCCCGACTGCAACGCGGTGTACACCTCGCCGTACGCCATCGGGGTAGCGGAACCGCCCATGGCCCTGATCATCGCAAGGTGCAGTGCCGATTCCTGGACTCGAATCTTCAACCCTGCCAAGTCCGACGGGTTCGTCACGGGCTTGTTGGCGTAGATATGGCGGGCACCTTGTGTGAACCCTCCCAACACAGTGAAGTTGCTGCTGTTTTCCAGCGACGTGAACAGTTCTCCGGAGAGCTTCGGATCGTTGATGACTTTCATCTGGTGATCGACGTCTTTGAACACGCCCGGCATGTTGTAGGCCAGGAAGTCGTCGTTGAGGTTCTCCAACTGAGTTCCGGACACGATCGCCAGGCCAATGATGTCGTCTGAGACGAGCTGCAGCGCCTCAGCTTGGGCACCGAGGGTTTCATTGGCATAGATGTCGATCGTCATTCGGCCATCGCTGCTCTTCTCGAGCCGTTTCGCGAAATCGTCGAGTGCGATGAAGCTCGGATGGTCTTCTGCTTGGTTGAGGGCCAGGCGAAAGATTTGCTGTCCGCCTGCACCGCGTGAAACGCCCTTGCTGCAGCCAGCAAGGCCGGCCAATAACAGCCCGCCCGCAGCGCCGCGAGCAAGAGTACGTCGTGTGAGTTTCGTCTGCACTGACTACCCTCTCCATGTAGTTGGGGAGGCGCGAGGCCTCGATCCTCATTATTAAACACCGATAGATGTTTATTCTCATCGGTTTGCCCATTGTTGCCAAGGCCGCTGGGCGCGAAGAGCCGGAGCTTCGCAGCAACGCCACTGCTGGTGCGTTTTGACGGCCTGAACCGCCAGGGGTTACTCTGTAACTAGTTATCAAGTAACCATCCTTGCTGTCATGAAACGGGGGACAGTGCATGTCCGTGAAACACGCGTTACTCGCGCTCCTGTCGACGGAGCCGTCGTCGACCTACCAACTCTGTAAACGCTTCGACGCGTCCACCGGCCAGAGTTGGCCCCTCAACATTGGGCAGGCGTCGTCGACGCTCCAGCGCCTCGAACGCGACGGACTCGTGGTCCGCGACGACACGGAGACCGACGGCGAGTCCGGCGGCCAGCCTTGGCGACTCACAAGCAAGGGCGCCGACGAGCTCCAGGCATGGTGGGAACACCCCGTAGTCGCAGAGCAGCGCGGCCGGAACGAGCTCGTCGTGAAGCTCGCCCTCGCTACGGTCACGCCCGGCGTCGACGTGGTCGCGCTCGTGCAGCGCCAGCGCAGCACGACGCAGCGGACCCTGCACGACCTCACCCGCCTGCGTCGACACACCGACGGCGACCTCGTCGGCCAGCTCGTGCTTGACCACCACCTGTTCCTCGCCGAAGCTGAACTCCGCTGGCTCGACAACATCGAAGGCACCCTGCGCCGCCGTGCCGAGGCGCGTTCAGACGCCGGCGCGGCCATCGTGGCCGAGCCCTCGCTGGTGAGCAACGCGAAGGGCCGCCGATGACGTCGCCGGGCCCGCTGTTAGCGCTGCGTGACGTGACCCGCGTCCACGGCGAGGGTGCGCGTCGGGTCACCGCTCTTGACGCCGTGAGCCTCGTCGTCGAGGCAGGCGAATTCGTTGCCATCATGGGGCCTTCAGGTTCGGGCAAGTCGACGCTGCTGAATCTCGCAGGGGGCCTTGACACCCCGACCAGCGGGGAGGTGCTCGTCGAGGGATCCCCGCTCTCCGGGCTCACCAGCTCGCAGCTCGCATCTATGCGACGCCGCCACGTCGGCTACGTGTTCCAAGACTTCAACCTCCTGCCTGGACTGAGCGCCGTCGAGAACGTCGCCTTTCCCCTCGAGCTCGACGGCATGCCATGGCGTGAAGCCCGGGACGCGGCGATGGACGTGCTCACCCAATGTGGGATTGCCCAGCTGGCTGATCGTCGTCCCGAGGAAATGTCGGGTGGTCAGGCCCAGCGAGTCGCCATCTCCCGGGCGCTCGTCGGGCCTCGGCGGCTCCTGCTCGCCGACGAACCCACAGGCGCGCTCGACAGCGAGACCGGCGTCGCGGTGCTCGAACTCCTTCGTCAGCGGGCTGACGACGGAGCAGCGGTGGTCATGGTGACGCACGAGCCTCGATTCGCGGCATGGGCCGATCGCACGGTATACCTCCGCGATGGGCGCATCTCAGGAGAGGTCGGTCCGTCCGACCCGAACCAGCTGCTCGACGAGCTTCACACCGGCGACGGAGCACCCCGATGAGTGCGTGGCGCGCCGTGCTGCGGTTGGCGAGCCGCGATGCTCGACGCCACCTGACCCGGACGATTCTCGCCGCCCTGCTCATCGCGCTGCCGGTCGCGGCGCTCGGCACGTTCTTCTCAATCTCCTCGCCGGGCGCCCCGGTTACGGAGCGTGTGCTGGCGAGTATTCCCGACGGCGCCCAGGCCATCATCACGGCCGCGGCCTTGCCGCAGGGGGGACCACCATTTCCGCAAATCCCCGAAGGTGCTCCCGGCCCCTGGTTTGACGATGAAGAAGTGCGCGCCGCAGATCCGGAGCAGATTCGCGCGGCACTCCCACCGGCCATCGAGCTCTCCGAGTACTGGATGTCGCCGTCGCTCGTCGCATCGCCCGAGCTCGGGTTGCAGCCGGGGCAGGAGCAGACCCTCGACAGTCAAGTGAAGACGCTCGCTGGGAAGCCTCCTAAGCGGCTCGCGATGGTGGAGCTGTGGGAGGGTGAACCGTGGGCATTCGCTGCCAACGCGCCGCGTGTGGTCGCAGGCACCGCTCCGACTACGCCATCGGAAGTCATTGTCACGCGCTCCCTGGCCGATCGGCTCCACATCAAGGTCGGCGATTCGCTGGGCTTCCTCGCGCCGCCAGACAGAGGCGTGCGCAGTTTCGACGGCAACCTCGCCGCCGCGATGAACGACTCCGCCCGAGGGTACCGTGTGGCAGGCATCGCTGACGCGTCTGGCGCCCGCGCCTGGGCTCCGTCTGGCTGGCTATCGTCGCTGGCCGCGAAGCATCCGGAAGGGCTGCAACGGCACTGGTTCGCGCACGGTTCGGAGCCCGTGACGTGGACGGATGCCAAAGCGCTGAACAAGCTCCAGGCTTTCGCGATTTCCAGGCACGTGCTCGAGCACTACCCGGCCGCCGACGAGCTCTACCCGGTGGACATCGACCCGGCGCAGCTGATGGAGGGAGCCATCGGCGTCGCGGTAGCACTTGTGGTGGGTGGGCTGCTCGTGTTCTTCCTCGTCACGCCTGCGATTGCGATTTCCGCGGAGCAGTCGCGGCGCACGCTCGGGCTCGCAGGGGCAGTGGGCGCTACCCCACGACACCTGCGGCGCATCGTGCTGTCCCAAGGGCTTGTCATCGGAGTATTCGGTGCGGTGCTGGGATGCGTGCTGGCAGTCGCGTCAGCTGCGGGATTCGGCGCACTGCTCGGGGCGATGGTGCCAGCCGAGGACTCCGAGCAGCCACGCTTTGGTGCGGGCGTGGCGCTCGCCAACTTCCCCTGGTGGGTGCTCGTTGCCGGGGCATGCATCGCCGTGCTGCTCGGCCTGATCGCCGCGTGGGGGCCGGCGCGTTCCGTCGCTCGTCTCTCGGTGGTTGATGCGCTGCGTGATAGGCCCAGCGTGCGCGCGGAACGTCGTCGCCGGGGACGCTCGCTGATCGTCGGCCCCGCACTGCTCGGTATTTCGGTGCTGATTGGTGCGGCGACCCTGTTGGCGCGAGTGCCCGAGCATGTGGCGCGCCAGGAAGCGGACATGGAGCTTGAGCCGGGCTCACTGCCGCCAGGCGCGACGGTGTTCGTCGTTGGGGCGCTACTTGCCATCATGGCCGCGCTGGCGGGCCTCGCGATCACGGTGCGAGGGCTGCTCCCGCTCCTCGGAAGGCTCGGGGATGGCCGTCGACCGGTGTGGAAGCTGGCGCTTCGAGATGCGGCCGATCATCCGTCGAGGACGGTGCCGGCGGTCCTCGGCGTGCTGTTCTCGCTACTGGCGGCGTCGTATCTGCTGGTCATGGGCGCGTCGAAGCATGCCGATTCTCGGGCGACGGGCGAGTCCGTCGACTGGAAGGGGACGTTCATCGTCTCTCCGACGGTGTCCATCGATCCGGTGCTCGATCGGGCCATCGCCGACGCTGCGCTGGAAGAGCTGTCCCGCAGCCTGCCTGAGGTCGACGGTTCGCATCCCGTCGAAGCGTTGGCCCAGGACTCGCCGACGTTGCTTCTTCCTCTCCAGCCGAAGGGCCGCGAATGCCCCAAAGGCACGTTGATTCACGCCGCCTCGGCACGAACCCCGGGTGCTCCGCTTCGTTGCGTGAGTCAGCCCTCGGGTGCTGCTTTCGGATCGGGCACCCGGTTCGGAAGCCCCGAATCTCCGTGGGATCCGCCGGTACTGATGGATGGCCCTGCGCTGCATGCCATGCGCCTGCCGGGGGCCGACGCCGCAGCACAGATGCTGGATAGCGGTGGTGTGTTGGTGAGCGACGCCTCGTTGATCGATGACGACGGTCGTGTCCGTCTTGCGCGCATCCCTCGTGAGAAGCTCGACACGCTCGACATTGATCCGCGCGACGAGGTGCGGCTCCCTGCCAAGTTTGTGCGGGGCATCGGTACGGGCCTCGTGATGTCACCTTCGACGGCGCGTGGCCTGGGTCTCGACCTCGACCACATCGGGCTGGCGGGCGTGCTGGCAGACACCTCGAAACCGCTAGATGAAGCGACGCTCGAGCGCTTGAGCAAGGAAAGGGTCGGCGGGCTGGTGTGGGTGACCATCCCGGACTCGACAGACCCGCTCGGAGCCACCGGGGGGCCAGAGGTGCGTGCGGCCACGTGGGGACCGACGGTGCTGCTGGGGGCCCTGTCCGTCGCAGCGGCCGCCATCGCGGTGCTGCTGTCCGCCACGCAGGGACGCCGCGACGCGATCACCGCCTACGCGGTGGGTGCGTCACGAGGCGTGCTCGTGCGGATCGGGCTCGCGAGAGCTGCGGTGATCTTGCTGTTCGGAGTGCCGTTAGGGCTCGGCGCCGGGCTCGCGGTCAGCGCGTACCACGTCGCATGGAATAGGCGGATCGCCTCCAGCGGGGCATGGCTGGACACCGTCCCATTGTGGGGTTACCAGGCCACGCTGGGAGCGGGGGTCATCGTCGCAGGAATGCTGGCGGCGCTGCTGCTGACGAGACCGCCTCGACGGTTGGTGCGGCGCGGGCTCGACTGACGTGGCCGCAGCGAACGACAGTGTTGGAATTACAACGGTGTGAGTTGTGCACATTGTGTGGAAAAGTCTGTGGACAGCTCGGGGCGGTTTGGGTTTCAGCACGTCGTCATCGCTGGCGTTGCGCTGCTGCAGCGAGGGTGTTGAGTGCGCGTAGACTGCTCTCGATGAATAACCGCGCCCAGCAGAAGATCGTCACGATTGTGCTCGTGATTGTGATTGTCATAGCTCTCGGCGGCGCCCTCGCCGCGTCGTTGTAGGCTGATCTCGCAATGCAACGTCGTCGAATCTGCCTCATCGCCACCGCCGTGATGGCCACCGCCACGGTTACGCTTCCCGCCGCCGCGGACATCGACGTTCCCGAGGACGGGGTAGGCGAGGCCGTCGGCATGGCCTGGGATGCAGCCGGCGAAACCCTCTGGCTCGCCGGCGATCACGCTGATGACGGCGTACTCGTCGGGGTGAGCTCCGACGGTGAACGCTCGGAGATGAGCTGGAAGGGCGAAGACCTCACTTCCGTGCAGGCGCTCGCGATTCACGACGGCCTCATGTACGTCGGCGACACGGGCAACTCCGACGGCAACCGCTCCACGTTCACGGTCTACCGCTTCTCCAACCTTCGGGCAGGGGCCAAAAAGTACCGTTCGTTCGTCTTCGAATACCCGGACGGCATCGACATTCAGGCCATGATGGTCTCCGGCAGGGGGCGCATCTACTTCGCGTCCACCGGAGCCAACCCCGGCATCTACCGCGCGCCCGCCACTCCCAGCAGGCAAGGCCACAACCAGCTAGAGCGCGTGACCGATGCCCCCGACGGTGTCACCGACGGCGTGTTCCTACCCGACGGTCAGACGATGGTGCTGCGCGCTGCCGACGGCGTGCACGTGATCGATGCGTTCACCTGGGAGACGAAGGCCGTAGAGACCTACGCGACGCAGACAAGCGCTGAATCCGTCACCGCCATGGACGACGACACCCTGCTGCTTGGCAACACCGGCGTGATCCGTGAGGCAGCGGTGCCCACGAGCAACATCACGACGACGCCGAGCGCCGCGCCTTCTCCGTCGGAACCCCCCGCGCCAAGCGAGAACCCCTCTGCCGCACCGCCGTCGGCACCGAGCCCGAGCGCCGCGCAGGAGCAGGGGCAAGAACAGACGCTTGATGAGGCGAAGCCCCGCAGCACCATCACGATGGTGGCGCTCATCCTGGCGGGCATCGTTGGGGTTGCGGCGGGCCTTGTCACCTTCTTTGCCCGTTCGTAGCCGCGGCCGGCGTTACCTGGTGTTCATCTTTAGCCACTAGAGATGACACCCGTAGGCAATACTTTGCTCATAGGCCCTTACTCGCGGGCCGTCCGCAACGACTAGTGCTATCGAAGGATTGACAACGTGCGTCCAGGACGAAAGACCTTGGCCGGACTGCTTACTGCGAGCGTCATGGCAGCGTCATGGCTGCTCCCGACGAACGCGAAGGCAGCAGCGTCCGACCTGATCATCAGCGAATACGTCGAAGGATCAAGCAACAACAAGGCTGTCGAGATCTACAACGGCACTCTCACGGCCATCGACCTCAACCAGTACAGCATCGAGCTGTACACCAACGGCAAGACCTCGCCGAACAACACGATGCAGCTGCAAGGGCAGCTCGCGCCCGGTGCCACCTACGTCATCGTGAACGCCCAAGCCGGAGACGAACTGAAGAGCAAGGGCCAGACACAGGGCGCCATCACCAACTTCAATGGCGACGACATCCTCGTGCTCAAGAAGGGCGATACGGTCGTCGATTCGATCGGGCAGATCGGCAGCACGCAGAAGTGGGGCAGCGACGTCACGCTCGTCCGCAAGTCCAGCATCACTGCCGGTGACACGAACCCCAACGACGCGTTCGATGTCACGGCGGAATGGGAGAAACAGCCCAAGGATGTATTCGACGGTCTCGGTGCGCACACCATGGACGGCACCTCGTCACCGACGGACCCCCAGCCGGAGCCAGCCCCGGAGCCGGGGCCTGAGCCGTCGGATCTTTGCACTGCGGAGGTCACCAAGATTGGTGCCGTGCAGGGTGAGGGCGACGAGACGCCCTTGGACGGCAAGGAAGTGACGATCCGCGGTACCGTCGTGGGCGACTTCCAGGAGGGTGGATTCAACGGCTTCTACCTCCAGGATGAGGGCGACGACAACGACGCCACCTCCGATGGCATCTTCGTCTACGACGAGCGAAAGAGCGTGGGCGAGGTCAGCGTCGGAGACAAGGTTGCCGTCACCGGCACTGCGGGCGAGCACTACTCGATGACGCAAGTGAAGGCGACGACGAGCGCCAAGTGCAGCACCGCCGAGCTGCCTGAGCCAAGCGTGATCGACTTCCCGAACACGGAGTTTGAGAAGCACGAAGGCATGCTCGTGACCTTCGCGCACCCGCTCACCGTTCTCGAGCTCTACCAGTTTGGGCGCTACGGCCAAATCACGGTCGGCCCGGAGCGGCAGTTCCAGCCCACCGCACTGGCGCCCGCGTCGAGCGACGAAGCCGCCAGGATTCTCGACAGCAACCTAACCAACCGAGTGCTCATCGACGACGGCCGCAGCACCCAAAACCCCTCGCCCGCCATCCACCCCGCCACCCTCGAACCGCTCACCGTGGACAACCTGTTCCGTGCGGGCGACCAGATCAACGGCGTTGCAGGCATCCTCGATTACCGCTTTGGCAACTGGGCGCTGCAGCCTACGCAGAAGGGCACCATCGACAACGTCAACAAGCGCCCCGACGTGCCCAAAGTGGGCGGCGACTTGCAGGTAGCCAGCGCGAACGTGCTGAACTACTTCACCACGCTGAGCTCGCAGGACAAGAACGCGCGCGGCGCGGCCACCGCGGAGGAACTGGAGCGCCAGCAGGCCAAGATCGTTGCGACGCTGAACAAGCTCGACGCAGGCATCATCGGGCTAAACGAGATCGAGAACAACGCAACCGCCGTCGAGACGCTGGTGGGAGCCCTCAACACTGCGAGCGAGCCGGGCAAGTGGGCGGCGCTCAAGACCGGCAAGATCGGTACCGACGCCATCACCACCGCGTTCATCTACCAGCCGAGCAAAGTGCAGCCCGTCGGCAAGTTCGACACGCTCACCACCGCCGACGACCCGCGCTTTATCGATACGAAGAACCGCCCCGCGCTCGCGCAGACGTTCAAGGAGCAGACCAGCGGGAAGACGCTCACCGTCGTGGTGAACCACCTGAAGTCGAAAGGATCGGCGTGCGGTGACCCGTCGGAAGCCACCCTGCAGCCGCTCGTCGGCAACTGCCAGGAGACCCGCGCCGAGGCAGCCAAGGCGCTCGGCGAGTGGCTCACCGGCAATGAAATTGGCGTGGAGAAGTCTGAACTCATCCTCGTGATTGGCGATCTCAACAGCTACGACCATGAAGACCCGATCAAGGCGTTCGAGCAGGCCGGATTCACCGATCTCGTCAAGCAGTTTCAGGGCGAGAGGGCCTACTCCTACGTGTTCAACGGACAGCTCGGCTACCTCGACTACGCGCTTGCTAATGCCGCGTTGACGCAGAAGGTCGTCGGTGCCGCCGACTGGCACATCAACTCCGACGAGCTGCCGCTCATCGACTACACGATGAAGTTCAAGCAGGCAGCGGAGCAGCAGCTGTACGCCCCCGACGAGTTCCGCTCCTCCGATCACGACCCGGTGATCGTCGGCATCAAACTACCCGACGATCCGGCCCCTGAGCCCCAGCCGGAACCGGTGCCGGACCCGCAGCCGGGCCCTGACCCCGCGCCGGAGCCGACTCCGGATCAGGAACCGGGCCAGAACCCGACGCCCGGCGTTCAGCCCCCTGCGAAGCAGCTGCCCGGGCTGCCGTCGACTGGCTGGTAAGGCGCAGCGCCGACACACCACAATGATCGGCCCGAAGGATGGAAGTTCCTTCGGGCCGATCCTGCGTTGTCGGCACCCTCGAGCCTGGCGTGTCCGGCGTGCGCTACATACGCTCGATCAGGAAGTTGAGGCAGTTCATGAGGGCCTCGACGTCCTCAGGGTCGATCGAGGGGAAGCCCGCGATGCGGAGCTGGTTGCGCCCCACCCCGCGGTACGGGTCCACGTCAACGATGCCGTTGTCGCGTAGCTGCGAAATCAAGAACGCGGAGTCGATGCTCTCGTCGAGTTCGATGGTGGCGACGACGGTGGAGCGCTCGTCGGGATTCTCGACGAAGGGTCGGGCGAAGCTGTGCTGTGCAGCCCAGTTGTACACGATGGAGGTGTTGCGTCGGCAACGGGCGTCGATGGCTTCCATGCCGCCGAGTTTCAGCATCCAGCGAAGCTGCGCCTGTAGCAGTAACAACGTGGCCACGGACGGCGTATTCACCGTCTGCTGCTTGCTCGCCTGCTTGGCCGCGGCGCGCAGATTGAGTATCCCTGGTAGCCAGCGTCCGGTTTGCGCCATGGCCTCCGCGCGCTCCAACGCGGCAGGGGAGAGGAACGCGAGCCACACACCACCGTCGCCGGAGAAGCTCTTCTGGGCAGAGAAGTAGTAGGCGTCGGTCTGGGTGAGGTCGACGCTTGCCCCGCCGGCAGCCGAGGTGCCGTCGACGAGCATCAAGCCATCGCCGAGCCGCCGCACCGGAGCCATCGCACCGGTGGAAGTCTCGTTGTGTGCCCACGCCATCACGTCGGCCCCGGTGACTTCGGGCAGCGCAATCGAACCAGCGGGGGCCTCGACAACGTCGGGTTCCTCCAAGAACGGCGCGTTCGCAGCCTCCTGGGCGAACTTCCGACCGAACTCACCAAATACCGCGTGCGAGGAGCGCCGCTCGATGAGCGAACACACCGCAATATCCCAAAACGCGCTCGCCCCACCGTTGCCGAGCACCACCTGGTAGCCATCCGGCATGGCGTACAGCTCCGCCAACATGGCCTGCACATCTCCGACGAGCTCCCTCACCGGGGGCCGGCGGTGCGAGGTACCCAGCAGGTCGTTGCGGGAAGCGAGGTAGGCCAGGGCCTCGTCGCGGATCTTCGCCGGCCCGGAGCCGAATCTGCCATCGTGCGGAAGGAGGTGGTGGGGAATCTGCATGCCTCCATCATTCCACTTGCTCATTTCGTTGCAATTGGTGCCGAGCGCACGGGCGGCCTGTTTGAATGGAGCAATGCAGAGTTTTGTGGTGCAGAAGGCCGTAACCGGACAGGGCGTCGTCACCGACGCACGGATCACCATCGACGGTGACCGCATCGTCGACATCTCCGACGGCGCCCCCGACGCGACGCCACTGTGGGCCGTGCCAGGCTTCGTCGACACTCACTGCCACGGCGCCGTGCAGGTGAGCTTCGGCACCCCCGACCTCGACGCCAACCGCCGCGCCCGCGCCTTCCATCTCTCGAAAGGCACCACCACGCTGTTCGCCAGCACCGTGACGCTCTCCGTCGACGACCTGGTGGCGCAGGAGGAAGTTTTGCGGCAGCTCACCGAAGAGGGTGTCATCGACGGCATCCACCTCGAGGGCCCATTTCTCGCGCCCGAGAAGAAGGGCGCCCACGCCGAACACCTGCTCCTCGATCCGGATCCCGCCAGTGTTCAGCGCCTCGTCGACGCGGGCGGGCCCGCGCTGCGCATGATTACCATGGCCCCAGAACGCGAGGGCGCGATGCAGGCGATCCAGCAGTTTGTCGAGGCGGGGGTTGCCGTCGCGTTCGGGCACTCGAACGCCGATGCCGACGTCTGCAACGCATCAATCGTGGCGGGCGCCACGGTCGCCACGCATTTGTTTAACGCGATGAACGGCATCCACCACCGCGTGCCTGGGCCGGTGCCTGCGCTGCTGCACGACGAACGCGTCCTCATCGAACTGATCTGTGACGGTGTGCACCTCCACCCCGATGTCATCCGCCTGGCCTACGACGCCGCCGGTGCGCACCGCATTGGGCTCGTCACCGACGCGATGAGCGCCACCGGCGCCGACGACGGGCGCTACCTGCTCGGCAACCTGGACGTGGAAGTGCGCGACGGCGTTGCCCGGTTGACCACCGAAGACGGCTCTGAGGGCGCCATCGCCGGCAGCACGCTCACCATGGCCGACGCGTTCCAGTTCTGCGTGGGCACCGTCGGCATCTCCATCCCCGACGTTGCCGCCATGGCGGCAACGACCCCAGCGCGCTTCCATGGGTTGGATGATGTGGGTGAGCTCACCGTCGGGAAACGCGCCGACGTGTGCCTCGTCGACGACGACGGCGTCCTCCATCAGGTGTGGCATCGCGGAGAGCGAGTACTTTAAACTTGTCCATGAGGGCGCGCCGAAAGTCTATGATGACTACCGATGAGCGACCTGATTGACACCACCGAGATGTACCTGAGGACGGTGTACGAACTCCTTGAGGAGGGCGTCGCGCCCCTGCGTGCCCGGATCGCGGAACGACTGCATCAATCCGGGCCGACGGTGTCACAAACCGTCGCCCGCATGGAGCGCGATGGGCTTCTCGTCGTGCAGTCCGATCGCACCATCAAACTCACTAAGGAGGGCAGCGCCCGGGCCAGGAGCGTCATGCGCAAGCACCGCCTGGTGGAACGCCTACTCACCGACGTGATCGGGCTCGAACTGCAGAAAGTGCATGATGAGGCCTGCCGGTGGGAGCACGTGATCTCGCTCGATGTCGAGCAGCATCTCGTGAACATCATCAACGACCCGGTGCGCTCTCCGTTCGGCAACCCCATTCCGGCGCTTGACGAGCTGGACGTCACCGTCTCGGATGCCCCCGAGGGGGACGTGCTGACCCTCGCCGAGGCAGTGCGGCAAGGTGCCACACGCCTGAGCGTTGTCCGACTGAGCGAACATCTCCAAGCCAGTCGCGAATCGTTCGCGGTGCTCCTCGACGCTGGTGTGCTGCCGGGTGCAGTGCTGGAGCGCGTCGACGATGGACTGGGTGTTCGGGTGGGGGAGGAAGAGCTCGAGATCTCGCCCGTCGACGCTGAGCTGTTGTTTGTCACGGTGCTGTGACGTGAATGATCAAGCGCTGCACTGGCTGCTGAATCGCCGCCCCGGTGCCATCGAGGAGGTGCTCTCGCGCAGTTTCGGCGGCGAGCATACCCCGTACCAATGGCTGGGGCGCGCGGTGTCTGCCATCGCCAAGCGGGTGCTGGTGCTCGCCTGCGGAGCCGGCGCCATGGTGGAAGAAGTGGCCCGGGATGGGCGGCTGGTGGTGGGCGTCGACTGGTCTGCCAGCGCCATCGAGGTTGCCCAGCGACGGGACAGGCGCGAGCTCGTGCAAGGCGACGTGAACTATCTGCCGTTTGGGCCCGCAACGTTCGACGCTGTGGTGAGCGACATGGGGCTCGCGGTCAACGAGAACCGGATGCTGATGCTCTCGGAGGTCGCCAGGGTGCTGCGCCCGGGAGGTATGTTCGCCGCACTGACGCCGTCGATGCGCCCCCTGAATCTGTTCGAGGCGAGACAGATGTCGTCGCTGGTGCGTATTCTGCGGCGTTTTCCGCACGTGCCGGGGCAGACAGAGTTCCGCGCCGTGCGCCTGCTGCGCTACGCGGGGCTGCAGAAGGCGGAGGACGCGCGTGCCAGGTTCTACTTCACGGTGCGCAACCGTGACGACGCTGAGCTGCTTTTGGCAGGGCTGCGTGCTACCGACGATGTGGCGCGCGCACACGCGGCGGTGGAGCACCTCGCGGATCGAGCACGGCATGGGGAAATCCGGGTGCCGCTTCCGTTCCGACGCATCCTCGCGCTCAACTAGTTGCCAATCGGGAATGAAATGGGCGCACAACACGTTAGAAATGAGTAGCAATCCAATTCCGATAGGGAAGGACTATGTATGGCCACCACGGCACTGACCACCGAGAACTTCGCGTCCACCGTTGAAGGCAATGAGGTGGTGCTCGTCGATTTCTGGGCCGACTGGTGTGGCCCCTGCAAGCGGTTCGGCCCGATCTTCGAGGAAGCCTCCGAACGCCACGCCGACGTCGTGTTCGCCAAAGTCGACACCGAGGACGCCCGCGATCTTGCCGCTGCGCTCGAAATCCAGTCCATCCCTACCGTCATGGGCTTCCGTAAGGGCCAGCTGGTGTTTCGCCAGTCCGGCCTCCTGAGCAGCAAGCAACTCGATTCCCTGATTGAGCAGATCAAGGAACTCGACATCGACGCGCTCCTCGAGGAAGCCAAGCAGCAGTCCTGAGGCTGAGGAAGCCCGCACCATCTGGCCATCGAGTAGGCGACGTAGTCGCCGTATCGAGATGCAGCAACCGGTTTCGATACGCCGCCTTCGGCGGCTACTCAATCACCGGAGAAAGCGGGGTTTCGATACGCGAGCTTCGCTCGCTACTCAACCTCCGGAGCCGATCACGCGGACGCGGTCAACACCTCGGCAAGGGCCGCGACGAGGGGCTCCGGCAGGCGGGTCACCTCGTCGGGCGTGACGCCACGCACTGGGGTCTCGCGTAAGGCCTGCACCGCGCGCAGCGGCGAGGAGGCTTCGTCGAGAATACGCGCCGCCGTCTGTTTGTGGGCGACGGCCGTCTGTGCGCGCTCCAAGATCACCTGGCAGCGGGCGCGCACGTCGTCGTCGGCCACTACCTCGGGCGCAGTCCACTCCAGCGGTGAGGTGCGCAGCGTCACGCCGGCCTCGCGTAGTTCGTCGATGCCGCCGCCCAGCAGGCGCACCCGCCACGTGCGGGTTTCGGGCAGTAGGTGGATGGCGCCGGTCGGCACGTCGACGGTGAGGGTGCGCGTCGCATCATGCCAGGTGATGCGCGTGGTGACCGTCGCGGCGTCGAGCGCCCCGTCATCCTCCACCAGTGTGTAGCTGCCGTCGGCGCCGGGAGCCACCCACACGTCGAATTGTGCCGGCAGATCCGCCGGCCGGGTGCCGCGCGCCGCCAGCGGGATGATCGCGCCGTCGCGCGCGAGCACAGGAATGGACTCAATATCGCGGTGCATCGTCACATACCTGCCTCCGGCATAGCGCAAGCCGGTGAACACGTCGACGAACCGTCCCTCGGGAAGCCACGTGTGCGTGGCGGCAAGCTGGGTGACGTCGTCTGTCGGGGAGGTCACCGGGGCGACGATCAGCTGACTGCCGAAGAGGTACTGGTTCGGTACGTCGTAGGCCCCATCGCTTGACGGATAGGCGTGGTACATGGGCTTCAGCAACGGCGTGCCATCCGCCCACTCTGAGTAGAGGTACGGCACCAACGCGTGGCGTAGCCGCAGGAACGCGCCCATCACGTCGCTCACATCGTCGCGGTACTGCCACGGCTCCTTGCGGGAGAACTCGTCGTTGCTGGAATGCAGCCGGTTGATGGGGGAGAACACCCCAAACTGCAGCCAGCGCAGCGCCAGCTCGTCGTCGCGCACCCCAAGCAGGTGCCCGCCAATGTCGTGGCTCCAAACGCCGTAGCCGATGTTCGCCGCCGTCGCTGTGAACTCAGGTTGAAACGCCAGCGACGCCCACGACGAGATCACGTCGCCCGAGAACCCGACGGGGAAACGATGCGAGCCGGGGCCCGCGTAGCGGGAGAGGATCAGCGGGCGCTGACCCCGTCGAGCCATATCCACCGTGTGGAAGTAATTCAGGAGCCACAGCGGATCCATGCCGTTGTGCGCAATGGAGCCCTGCTGCCAATCGATCCACCAAAAATCGACCCCCTGCTCCTCCAATGGGTGATGCACCGCCTCGAAGTACGCCTTCCTGAACGCAGGATCAGTGAGATTGAAATCGACGGGGAGCTCGTCGCTCGGCTCTTGTCCCACCAACTCACAAACCCGGTGATACGCCTCCTCGAAGGCCCGGACACCGTCAGCAGGGTGCACGTTCAGCGACACAGCTAGCCCGCGCTCGTGCAGGCTCTGCAGGAAGGCCTCGGGGTCGGGGAAGAGTTCGCGGTTCCAGGTGTAGCCCGTCCACCCGTGCCCAAACCGGCGCTCCACGTCGGTGATGTGCCAATCCATATCGATGACGGCCACGCTAAACGGCAGCTCGTGGCGCTCGAACGTGCTCATCAGCTCGTTGTAACTGTCCGCTGAGTAGCGGTGGAACCTGCTCCACCAGTTGCCGAGCGCGTACCGCGGGATGAGCGGCGTGGGGCCCGTCAGCCGGGCGAAATCCGCGAGCGCGCCCGCGTGGTCGTGGCCGTGGACGAACACATACTGATCGACGTGGCCCGCGCGAGGCGCGACGAACTCGTCGCCGGCGAGCACTTGGAACGACGCCGAGTCATCGAGCACGCTGATACCCAAATCGCTCAGGATGCCGTCGTCGAGCTCGCAGCGCCCGTCGACGGTGTCGAGCGTGCGCGTGGTGCCGCCGAGGTTGACTGGCTTACCGAACAGTCGCGCGAAGGGGTTCTCGAAGGGTTGGCCGAACCGCCAGACCGCGTGGTAATTCGATCGCGCCCGAACGGTGAGCCCCGCGGAGCTGGGCGAGGCGCCGTCGTAATCCAGCTGGAACGCTTCCGTGATGATCTGCACGCCGTCGCCGCGTTCCTCGACCACCATTGCAGTGTGCTCGACCGGGCGGTCGGTTACCACCTGGGTGGGGGCATCAACGAAGACGCCCTCCGCATCCCACTCAAGGCGTACGAGTGCCTCGCCGAGCACCTGGATTCGCCACGTGGGGCCTTGCACCGTCTGCTGTTCATGCCGCATGCCCCTAACTTACGGGAGGAGCGCGCCAGGAGCACGCGTGCGGTCACTTGGCCATGGGTTCGCGACGGTGGCGAGGCCTCCCGGACGCCCGCCTCGCCGAGCCCAGACGCGGATCAGCAAGGATAGATCAAATTGGTGGCTCGTCTGCCCACCACCAACTTGATCTATCTGTAGGGCATCTTCCCGTCCCCTCAAGCCAGGGCATCATTCAGTGGGGTGACGTCCATGTCGAAGGCGTCACCGACTCCCTGCACGAACAGCTTGCCGGCGTGGGTGTTGAGGCCGAGCGCGAGAGCGTGATCGTCGCGCATGGCCTGTTGCCAGCCCTTCTCCGCCAGGTGCATGACGTAGGGGAGCGTCGCGTTGGTTAACGCCCACGTCGACGTGGTGGGCACTGCTCCTGGCATGTTGCCGACGCAGTAGAAGGTGCTGTTGTGCACCTGGAACATCGGGTCTTCGTGGGTTGTCGGGTGCGAATCTTCGAAGCAGCCGCCCTGGTCGATGGCGACGTCGACGAGCACGGAGCCGGGCTTCATGTCAGCCACCATGTCGTTGGTCACGACTTTGGGGGTTCTGGCTCCGGGGATGAGCACTGTGCCGATGACGAGGTCGGCCGACAACACCTGCTCGCGCACGGTGAGTTTCGACGAGGCGATGCTGTGCACCCGATTGTTGAACCGCCAGAACGTGGTGCGCAGCTTGTCCAAGTCGGTGTCCAGAACAGTGACGTCGGCACCCATGCCGAGCGCGATGTTGGTGGCGCTCTGGCCAACCGTGCCGCCGCCCAGAATGACGACTCTCGCTTGCTTCACGCCGCTCACGCAACCCATCAGCATGCCTGCCATGCCGTGTGGGCGCATCATGGCGTGCGCGCCCACCTGCGGGGCGAGGTTACCGGCGATCTCAGACATGGGGTACAGCAGAGGTAGCAGCCGGTTCGGTAGCTGCACGGTTTCGTAAGCGATAGCGGTGGTACCTGCCCTTAGCAGTGCCTCCGTTTGTGGACGGTCTGCGGCCAGGTGCAGGTAAGCGAACAGCGTGAGGTCGTCGCGGAGGAAGCCGTACTCCGATTCGACGGGCTCCTTCACCTTCAAAATCATCTCGCCGGACTCCCAGGCGGCTTGGGCGTCCTCGATGATCGTCGCGCCCTGCTGGGCGAATTCTTCGTCCGTGATGCCCGAGCCCTCGCCTGCCCCCTGCTGGATGAAGACCTCGTGGCCGTGGTGCACGAGCTCAGCCACACCGACGGGGGTAATGGCTACGCGAAACTCGTTGTTCTTGACCTCAGTGGGGACTGCGATGCGCATAGTGTTACCTCTCCATCAGGTAGTGCCGCGGCCCAGCAACCGGTACAGCAACCATGCGGAAATCACGGTAACTGCGCCCAGTCCGGCGATGTACAGAGCCACAGACTATGAGCTCGGCGCTGGCATAGTCGCTACCAGTGGTTGCTGCACACCAAGGGTGGCCTGCGAATGGGCAGAATAAGCCTCCGAATGCTATCAAACGAGCGAGGGAGGCTTCGCGCCAGGGGTCCCTATCGATGGCCTTGGGTGGCATGGTTGGATAGTACGCATGAGTGCGCGAAAGATTGGCGTCACCGAGCTTGCCCTCCGTGACGCGCACCAGAGTTTGATGGCAACTCGCATGGCCATGGAGGACATGGTCGATGCGTGTGAAGACATTGATAAGGCCGGTTACTGGTCCGTGGAATGCTGGGGCGGTGCGACGTACGATGCGTGCATCCGCTTCCTCAACGAAGACCCCTGGGAGCGTCTCCGCACGTTCCGCAAGTTGATGCCGAACTCGCGGCTGCAGATGCTGCTGCGTGGGCAGAACCTGTTGGGCTACCGCCATTACGAGGACTACGTCGTCGACAAGTTCGTGGAGAAGTCTGCCGAGAACGGCATGGACGTCTTCCGTGTGTTCGATGCGCTGAACGATCCCCGCAACATGGCGCGTGCGATGCAGGCTGTGCGCGACGCAGGCAAGCACGCTCAGGGCACGATTTGCTACACGATCTCTCCGGTGCATACCGTCGAGGGCTACATCAAATTGGCTGGTCAGCTGATCGATATGGGCGCAGAATCCATCGCGTTCAAGGACATGGCTGCCCTGCTGAAGCCGCAGCCCGCCTACGACATCGTCAAGGGCATTAAGGACACCTACGGCGACGTGCAGATCAACGTCCACTGCCACTCCACCACCGGCGTCACCCTGGTGTCGCTGATGAAGGCCATCGAAGCGGGCGCGGACGTCGTCGATACGGCAATCTCCTCAATGTCGCTCGGTCCTGGCCACAACCCCACCGAGTCGCTCGTCGAGATGCTAGAAGGCACCGGCTACGAGACCGGCCTCGACATGGACCGCCTCGTGAAGATCCGTGACCACTTCAAGGCCGTGCGTCCGAAGTACGCTGAGTTCGAGTCGAAGACGCTCGTCGATACCGGCATCTTCAGCTCCCAGATTCCCGGCGGCATGCTGTCCAACATGGAGTCGCAGCTCAGGGCGCAGGGCGCTGGCGACCGCATCGACGAAGTGATGGCCGAGGTTCCGCGAGTCAAGGCCGACGCCGGGCACCCGCCGCTGGTGACTCCGTCGTCGCAGATCGTTGGCACGCAGGCCGTGTTCAACGTGCTCATGGGCCGCTACAAGGTGATGACCGGCGAGTTCGCCGACCTGATGCTCGGCTACTACGGCGAGTGCCTGGGCGAGCGCAACCCCGAGGTGATCGAGTTGGCGAAGGCGCAGTCCAAGAAAGACCAGATCACGGTGCGCCCTGCCGACTTGCTGCCTCCCGAGTGGGACAAACTCACGGAAGAGGCGAAGGAACTCGACGGCTTCGACGGCACCGACGAGGATGTGCTCACGTACGCCATGTTCCCGAACGTGGCTGGGAAGTTCCTCGCCACCCGTGCGGAGGGTCCGAAGAGCGTCGCCAAGTCGCCCGAGCAGCTGGCTGCCGAGCGGGCCAAGGCCGCAGGCCCCGCACAGGGCATCACCGCACCCGTCAACTACAACGTCAAGCTGGCCGGACGCGAACACAGCGTCACGGTTGAGCCCGCCTGAGGAGCATGAGCATGGTTCACGAATACACGATGGCTGAACGCCTCGAACAGTTGAAGGAACGCCGCGCCGAGGTTGAGGCCGGCGGCGGCGAGGCAAGGCTGGAAAAGCAGCGCGCCAAGGGCAAGATGACGGCTCGCGAGCGGCTGGGAAGACTGCTTGACGACGGCACCTTCCAGGAGGTCGGCGCGTTCCGTCGCAACCGAACCACCACCTTCGGCATGGACAAAGCCAACATGCCGGCCGACGGTGTGGTTACCGGAACTGGTGCCGTGTACGGTCGGCCCGTGCACGTCGCTAGCCAGGACTTCACCGTCATGGGTGGTTCTGCCGGAGAGGCGCACTCCATCAAGGTGGCGGAGGCGCTGCACTCGTCGCTGGAAACCGGCACCCCGTTCATCTTCATCAACGACTCTGGCGGTGCCCGCGTTCAGGAAGGCATCGACTCGCTGTCCGGCTACGGCAAGGTCTTCTACCAGAACGTGCTGCTGTCAGGTGCGGTGCCGCAGATTTCCATCATCTCCGGCCCCTGCGCCGGTGGTGCCGCGTACTCCCCGGCGCTGACCGACTTCATCATCCAGACCCGCAAGGCCCACATGTTCATTACGGGCCCGGGCGTGATCAAGCAGGTCACCGGCGAGGAAGTGACGCAGGACGACCTGGGTGGCGCGGACGCGCACATGGGACGCTCCGGCGTCGTGCACTTCGTCGCGGACGACGACGAGCAGGCAATCCTGATTGCGCAGAAGCTGCTGAGCTTCCTGCCGCAGAACAACTCCGAGGAGCCGCCGATCATCGACCCCGACGACGTGGTGGAGCCCAACGAGAAGCTCCGCGACATCATCCCCGTCCAGGGCAACAAGGGTTACGACGTGCGTGACGTCATCGCTGAGATCGTTGACCACCGTGACTTCCTCGAAGTCCAGGCCGGTTGGGCGATGAACATCGTCGTCGGCTTCTCCCGCATCAACGGCCGCACGGTGGGCATCATCGCAAACCAGCCCTCGGTGATGTCTGGTGTACTCGACATCGACTCGTCGGACAAGGCGTCGCGGTTCATCCGCTTCTGCAACGCGTTCAACATCCCGCTGCTGAACCTCGTTGACGTGCCCGGCTTCCTGCCCGGCGTCGCGCAGGAACACGGCGGCATCATCCGCCACGGTGCGAAGATGCTCTACGCCTACTCCGCCGCGACGGTGCCGAAGATCACCGTGGTCATGCGCAAGGCCTACGGCGGCGCCTACCTCGCGATGTGCTCGAAGGATTTGGGCGCTGACAAGGTGTTCGCTTGGCCGACGGCCGAGATCGCCGTGATGGGTGCGGAGGGCGCTGCCAACGTCGTCTTCCGCAGGGAGATCGAGGCTGCCGAAGACAAGGAGGCGCGTCGCGCAGAACTCGTGGAGGAATACCGCGAGACCTTCTCGACGCCGTACATGGCGGCCGCGCGTGGTCTCGTCGACGACATCATTGACCCCGCAGACACCCGCCGTGAGATCGCGATGGCGCTTGAGATCCTCGTCGGTAAGCGCGAGATTCGTCCCGCCAAGAAGCACGGCCTGGGCCCGGCCTGATCGGAGCACGCAGATGTCTGATGTTTCCGTGAAGGAACTCCAAGAGCAGGTGCAGGCGCTCACCGAGCGCCTGGCCTCCGTGGAGGCGCAGCTCGCTGCTTTGAATTCCGATAAGCAGATTCCCGAGGAGCACCTCGTGGTGATCGGCGCCGCGATTGCGGCATACCTGGGCCACAAGGCGAAGGTGCGTGCGGTGCGCTTCCGTCACCAGGAGAACTGGGCGGCGGCGGCGCGTGGCCGTGTGCACAACCGTTCGGTACCCCACAACCGTTGACAGTCCGAGAGTAGGCAATGATGAAGTTGAAGGTGACCGTCGACAAGACGGAGTACGAGATCGATGTCGAGGTGCAGGAAGAGGAGCGCCAGGGATTGGGGCCGGTGGTGATCGGCGTCAATGGCGGCTCGAACCCCATCCCCACCAAGGCCTCGATGCCCGCGTCGAGCGCGAGCGCCATTACCGCGCCGCTCGCCGGTTCGGTGAGCCGTATCCTCGTGGAGGAAGGTCAGGAAGTCGAAGCCGGCACCGTCGTGCTGGTGCTCGAGGCCATGAAGATGGAGACCGAGATCACGGCCCCCAAGGCCGCCAAGATCGAGACCATCCTCGTGCAGAAGGGCGACGCAGTCCAGGGCGGCCAGGCCCTCATCGCCATGGCCGACTGACCAGTCGCAACTCGGTCCGACGATAAGGAATGCGGGAAGCCACCGAAACAGGTGGTCTCCCGCATTCTTTGTTGCGTTCCACCCTCGGTCATCGGGGCCCGGTCCCGATCATCGAGTAGCCCACGTAGTGGGCGTATCGAGGTGCATTCCCAGCTACCCGCTCTAACGATTGGATAGCATAGGCCCGGGATTGGAGATTCGATGAGCCACGACGAGGACGAACCGACGCAGCCGCTGTCGCTCGACGAGTTGCGTCAGGAGATGAGCGGCATGCGCCGCGAGCAACCCGTTGACCCCGACGACCACACAAGTCTGCCTACCCCCAACCCGCGTGCACCAGTGGACCGCGCCGACGTGATCGGCGAGGGCGCGAAGGCTGCCGCGGCGTGGTCGGGGCGGTTCCTGCTCATGGCCGCAGCCGTCGCCCTCACCTTCTGGACGCTGGGCCAGGTGCGCGAAGCGCTCATCCCACTGCTGCTTGCGTTACTCATCGCCTCGGTGCTGTACCCCGTCGTGAGTGGCCTTCGCCACATCGGTGTACCTCACGGCATCGGCGCGCTGGTGAGTTTGCTGCTCGGTGTTGGGCTGATTGGTGGGCTGGTGAGCTTGATCGCGCCCAGCGTCGTGAGCCAGTGGCCGGTGCTCGCCGATCAAACGGTGAAGGGCATCCGAAAGATACAAAACTGGGCGTCTGGTCCGCCGCTGAACATCCACGACGAACAACTCAACCGCTACCTCGGCCAGCTCACCGAGTGGTTGCAGGGCCATTCTGGAGACCTGGTGAGCATCGTGCTCAACGTCAGTGGCAGCGTCTCCAGCGGCCTCGTCACGCTGGCCATGACGCTCGTGATCGTGTTCTTCATGCTGAAGGACGGGCACAAGTTTGTTGGCTGGGCGCGCTCGGTGGTTGGGCGACGCGGCGGCTTCCACGTCTCCGAACTGTTCACGCGCCTGTGGAACACCCTGTCGGGATACATTCGCACGCAGGCGATTGTCTCCATGGTGGATGCGGTGTTCATCGGCGGCGGTTTGTGGCTGATGAAGGTGCCGCTCGCGTTCCCTATCGCCGTGCTCACGTTCATGGCCGGGTTCATTCCCATCGTCGGTGCCGTCACCGCTGGCGGTGTCGCCGTGCTCGTCGCGCTGGTGACGGGCGACGTCGTGCAGGCGCTTCTCGTGCTCGGCCTCGTCATCTTGGTGCAGCAACTGGAGGGCAACATCCTGCAGCCCGTGCTGCAGTCTCGCGTGATGGAACTGCACCCCGTCGTCATCATCTTGGCAGTGTTGTTGGGCGGCGGTTGGTTCGGCATCATCGGCGCCTTCCTCGCGGTGCCGGTGGCGGCGGCGAGCGCCGTCGTATTGCGCTATCTGGGTGACATGATCGACCTCAGAACTGGCGATCGCGTCGCCAGCGATATCGCGTGGGCCACCGACGACGGGCACGTCGTCGGTGGCGAATCGGAGAAGTCGGCGCGCTTCTTCCAAGACCTGGTGCTGCGCCGAGTGCGTTCCACCCACGATCACGACACCGACGCAGAACAACCCCCTGTCGCGGTGGACGAAGGAGACGCTCGCAACCCAGTGACGTCGGTGTTCCGCAAGCTCAAGCGCCGCGGGAAGCACCACGACGACGAGGCGCCGTCGGAGTAAGGGCGCGGCGCGCTACTGGGCGACGCGGTGCATCTTGTGCTTCGCCTGGGCGCGCGGCCGGATGGTCAGGCGGTCGACGTTCACGTGGTGGGGCCGGGTGACCATCCAACAGATGGCGTCGGCGATATCTTCCGCGACCAGCGGGCCGGGAACGCCTTCATACACCTTCGCGGCGCGGTCTGCGTCGCCCTCGAAACGGGTGAGTGAGAATTCGTCGGTGGCGACGAGGCCAGGTGCGATCTCGGTGATCCGCACGTCGGTGTCGACCAGTTCCAGCCGCATGGATTCCACCAGCGAACGCTCCGCGGCCTTCGCGCCGCAGTACCCCGCGCCGCCTTCGTAGCCGGCGTCGGCGGCGATTGAGGTGACGAACACGACGATGCCCGTCGCCGTCGTGAGCGCGGGCAGGAGTGCTTGGGTGACGCGCGCGGTACCGAGCACGTTGGTGGCGTACATGCGTTCCCACAGCTCTAGGCGCGCTTCGCTCACATCCTCGAGGCCCAGCGCGCCGCCCGCGTTGTTGACCAGCACGTCGAGGGAATCTCCGACGGCGTCCGCGAGGCGGGCCACGTCGTCGGGGTTGGTGATGTCGCAGGGGAATGCGATGCCGTCGATCTCGCTGGCCAAGGCTTCGACGCGCTCGGCCCGCCTGGCAACACAGATCACCTTGTGGTCATGCTGAGCGAGCAGCCGCGCGGTTGCGGCACCGATTCCCGAGCTTGCTCCTGTCACTACTGCGGTCTTCATGTCGCAAGCCTACGCGGTCAGCCGCGCTGAATCAGCGACCACCCGAAAATGACCGTTATCCTCCACGCCCGAAGAAAATCTGGATTTTGAGGGGGTTCGCGGCTTTTGGTGGAGGATAACGGTCGAAATTTGTAGAGTGCCGGCCGGCGGAGTTCCTCACCGTCGCTGAGCCCGCGCCGGCATGTGCGCCCTGGGGCACCACAAAAAGTGACCGTTATCCTCCATGAGAAGCTGCACACCCCCGTATTTCGAGGATTATGTGCAGGCGTGGAGGATAACGGTCAAAAGGCGGGCGTGGCCCGACGGTTACTTCTTGCCCTGGTTGGCGACGGCCTGGATGGAAGCAGCAGCGGCCTCCGGATCGAGGTAGCGGCCGCCCTTCGTGACGGGCTTGCAGGCCTCATCGAGCTCGTACACCAGCGGAATGCCGGTGGGGATGTTGAGGCTCGAGATGTCGTCGTCGGAGATCTCGTCGAGGTGCTTCACCAGCGCGCGCAGCGAGTTGCCGTGTGCGGCGACGAGCACCGTCTTTCCCGCGGTGAGGTCGGGCTTGATCTCGGCCTCCCAGTACGGGAGCATGCGCCCGACGACGTCTTTGAGGCACTCGGTGAGCGGACGTTCCGATTCGGGGATGTCGGCATAGCGCTCATCGGAGAACTGCGAGAACTCGCCGTCAGCGTCGATCAGCGGCGGTGGCACGTCGTAGCTGCGACGCCACTGCATGAACTGTTCTTCGCCGAACTGGTCGCGGATTTCGGTCTTGTTGAGGCCCTGCAGCTTGCCGTAATGGCGCTCGTTGAGACGCCAGGAGCGCTTCACCGGAATCCAGTGGCGATCAGCGTTGTCGAGAGCGATGTTGGCGGTCTTGATGGCGCGGCGCAGCAGCGAGGTGTGCACCACGTCGGGCAGGATGCCCTCCTCCTTCAGGAGCGTGCCGCCGCGCTCGGCTTCGGCGAGGCCCTTTTCGTTGAGATCGACGTCCACCCAGCCGGTGAACAGGTTCTTGGCGTTCCATTCGCTCTCGCCGTGGCGGAGCAGGATCAGCGTGTTAGTCATGGTTGCAGCCTACCCGCCTATGCGAGACGCCCGCATCACCTGGTGGGGGATATGCGGGCGTCGCAGCAGTTAAAGAATCAGGCGTTGGGCCAGTCTTCGCCTTCTGGGACCTCGCCGGTGATCAGGTAGATGGTGCGCCGACCCACCGCGACGGCGTGGTCGGCGAAGCGCTCGTAGTAACGGCCGATGAGCGCGACATCGACGGCAGCAGCGATACCGTCGTTCCAGTTTTCGTCCAGCAACACGTTGAAGTGTTCACGACGAAGATCGTCCATCTTGGTGTCGATGTCGGCCAGGCCGTAGGCCTCTTGGGCGTCGCGGTTGGCGAGGGCCTCGCGCGCCACGTCAATCATCTTCAATGCGATCTCGCTCATGGAGCGGAAGTTGGGTTCGAGGCTTGCCGGCACGGCCTTGTTGGGATAGCGCAGGCGGGCAATCTTGGCGATGTGCGCGGCGAGGTCACCCATGCGAGCGAGTTCGAAGACCATTCGGATGGCAGATACGACGGTGCGCAGTTCGCCGGCCACAGGGGCCTGGAGAGCGAGCAGGGACAGGCATTCGTATTCGAGCTTCTCGTGCAACTGATCGAGCTCAGCGTCGTTGCTGATGACGGCCTCAGCACGGTTGATGTCGGCCTCGAACAGGGCCGCGGTGCTCTCCTCGAGTGCGGTCTCAACGAGTTCCGCCATGTGGAGCAGGCTCTTCAGGAGCCCGTCGAGTTCTTCGTGGTAGCTGGTTCGCATGGCATCTCCTTGGTTGATGTCTCAATGCTATGGGCTGAATGCAGTCTGGTGGACAACGGTCCACGCTAGCCGTCCAACCTTCCCATTCTGGGATGAGATTTTGAACAGTATGTGAACGCTTGGTGACGATTTTGGGTGCATTCGACGGGCAGTGGCGGGCCACTAAACTCGGTGCCATGTTGTACGTTGGCGCGGGCTTGGTGGGGGCGGCGTTGGCGTTGCTGCTCGCCGGTGCAGTGGTGGCGCTGGTGTGGGCATCCCGCCGGCGCACTGTCGCGCTCGCGCAACTCAAACCGACGATCGATCCGCTCGTCGAGCGCCTCATCGCGCAGTTGCCCATTGGGGCGGCCGTCGTTGGTCCCCACGATGAGATTTTGGGGCACAACGAAGCCGCGGTGCACATTTCGCTCGTGAAAGGCACCCGGCTGGGCTACAAGGATTTGCTCGAACAAGCGCGGGATGTTCGGCAGTCTGGCTCGGAGTTTTCTGGCGACATCAGCCGGGAAGCGATTCCGGGTGAGCCGCCGCTGTCGCTCACAGTGTCGATCAGTCAGCTCGACGAGGATCAGCTGCTGGTGCTGGGTGTTGACAACGCCCAATCGCGTCGGGTGGAGGCGATTCGTCGGGATTTCGTGGCGAATGTCTCGCATGAGCTGAAGACGCCCATCGGCGCGATCGGGGTGCTCGCGGAGGCGGTGGAAGCTGCGAAGGACGATCCGGCGGCCGTCGAGCGTTTCTCCGTGCGCTTGCAGCGTGAGACGAAGCGCCTGTCGGAGCTGGTGTCGCAGATCATCAACTTGTCTCGCTTGCAGTCGGCGGCGCCCAACGTCGCGCACGAGCCGGTGTCGCTGGTTGAGGTTGTCGAGGATGCCATCAGCAACTGCCGCGAGTCTGCGGAAGACCGGCGGGTGCATATCATCGTCGGCGATTTGCAGGACGTCACCATCGCCGGTGACAAGTGGGAGCTCACCGACGCCGTCACCAATCTGGTGCAAAACGCCATCAACTACTCCGACAAGGGAGCTCGGGTGGCGGTCAATATCGTTACGGAGCGCGACCACGGTGAGGATGTCGTCGAGGTGAAGGTGTCCGACAACGGCATCGGCATCTCGAAGGAAGACCAGGAGCGGATTTTTGAGCGCTTCTACCGAGTCGACTACGGCCGCAGCCGCGATACCGGGGGCACTGGGCTCGGGCTCTCGATTGTCCGCCACATCGTCATGGCGCACGGGGGAGCCATCACGGTGTGGTCGAACCTTGGGCAAGGCTCCACGTTCACGCTGCGATTTCCCGTGCCGAGCGATCTGAAAGGTGAAGGGCAAGATCAATGACACGCATTCTGATCATCGAAGACGAGGAGTCGTACCGCGACGCGCTCGCGTTCATGCTCCAGAAGGAGGGTTTCGACGTCAACACTGCCGCCGACGGTGCCGAGGGCCTCGCGGAGTTCGACAAGCACGGTGCCGACCTGGTGCTGTTGGACCTCATGATGCCGGGCTTACCCGGCCTTGAGGTGTGCAAGCAGCTGCGTGCGCGGTCCAACGTCGCCATCGTCATGGTGACCGCTCGCGACAGCGAGGTGGACAAGGTGGTGGGCCTCGAGCTCGGCGCCGACGACTACGTCACCAAGCCGTTCAGCCACCGCGAGCTCGTGGCGCGCGTGCGAGCGGTGCTGCGTCGCGGGCAAGACCAGGAACTCGTCCCCGACGTCGTTGAGGTGGGGGGAGTGCGTATCGACGTCGAGCGTCACCAGGTGTACGTCGATGGGCAGGAAGTGCGGTTTGCGCTGCGCGAATTCGACCTGCTCGAGCTGCTGCTGCGCAACCCGGGCCGAGTGCTCACTCGGGGCCAGCTGATCGACCGCATTTGGGGCAGCGACTACGTCGGCGACACCAAAACCCTCGACGTGCACATCAAGCGTCTGCGGTCGAAGATTGAACGCGACCCGTCGAAGCCGGAGCGCCTCATCACCGTGCGCGGGCTGGGCTACAAGTATGAAGGCTGAGCGACGGGGATCCCGCCGGGCGCTGCCAGTTGGCCGCGCAGGCTAGGACTGCGTGGTCTCCCAGAGCTTCTCGAAATCAGGGTGCGTATTGGAGTACACGGGCACCTCGAGCGGGATGGAGCCGGTGCTGAGCTCGATGACCACGCGCGCGTTGCGACCGGGCGTGAGGTCTGCATTCTTGACGGTGACGGGCTTCTCCTCGAATCGCGCCGTTCCATCTGCGGGCACGGTGGCCTGGAAATCGAGTGTGCTCGGTTCGCCGAAGGAGCCGTCCGGCTTTTCCGGCGCGTAGTGAATGGCTTGCACTTGCGTGCCGTCTACCGATGCGACGGTGCCTGCGAGCAGCCCTTTGCCCTCATCGTCAACGACGAACAGCACGTTGCGAGCCTTCTCGCTTGCGGCCGCACCGTTTCCTTGGGTCACCGCCAGCTCGCCTTGAACCCCGGCTGCCGGAGGCACGTTCGGCTGCCACCCGGAGGCGGTGCAGCCCGTGAGAGCAATGGCGGATGCGGCGACGCAGGCCAGCGCTGCTTTCCGTACGCGAGCGAACATGGTGCAACCTTCCGAGACGATAGGTGATGGTCGTCATACTAGCCGCAACCAGTGACATTCGTCGTCCCGACGGCTCACCGAGCTTATTGAAGTGTGTGGCCGGGTTTCGATATGTGAGCTGCGCTCGCTACTCAATCGCCTGTGGGCCAGGCTCGATGATTGAGCCGCGGGCGGAGCCCGCGTGTCGAAATCATCTCGGGTGTGGTTTTGATGGTTTCGATACGCGCCTGCGCTCGCTACTCAACCGCCTGATGGGCCCGGACGGTCCGCCTCCGACCGTCGAGTAGGCGGCGTAGCCGCTGTGTCGAGACGTAACTACGCGGGAGGCGAACCCAATCACACTTGCCTGAGATTTGTCCAAGGAGACACGCGGAAAAGTCTGATAGAATGGCCTCGCGAAAGGGGCCAAAACAATATGACTTTTTCTATCGGTGAAACGGTGGTCTACCCCAATCACGGGACGGCCGTCATCGAAGATATCGAAAACCGCACTATCAAGGGCGAAGACCGCATGTATCTCGTCCTTCGCATCATCGGACAAAACGATCTGGTGGTTCGTGTCCCGGCATGCAACCTCGATCTCGTGGGCGTCCGCGATGTCGTCGATGAAGAGGGGCTCGAGAAGGTGTTCAACGTCCTGCGCGATAAGAACACCGAGGAGCCGTCGAACTGGTCCCGTCGTTTCAAGGCAAACATGGAGAAGCTGCACTCCGGCAACATTTTGAAGGTTGCCGAGGTTGTACGCGACCTGTGGCGCCGCGACCAGGGCAAGGGCCTGTCGGCTGGCGAGAAGCGGATGCTCACCAAGGCACGCACTATTCTTGTCGAAGAGGTCGCCGTCGCGAACAAGCTGGATAACGAGAAGGCTGAAGCCCGACTGGATGAGATTCTCGCCTCCTGAGATGACCAACCGCAGCATGCAACCGGTCGCCGCCATCGTGGTGGCGGCCGGTTCTGGTTCCAGGCTCAGACGCGAGCTGCCGAAGGCGCTCGTTGATGTCGGCGGGGTACCGATGGTGCGACGATCCGTCGACGTCCTGCGTAGCGCGGGCGTGGGGCAGATCGTCGTCGTGGCCCATCCGGGCCACCCCGACCAATTCCGCGCCGCCCTGTTAGGGCTCACCGAACTCACCATCGTCTCTGGCGGCGCCGAGCGCCCGGAATCGGTGCGCAAGGGCCTCGACGAGGTGGACGCCCCCGTCGTGTTGGTGCACGACGCGGCCCGCCCGCTCGTTCCGGTTCGCGTTGTGAACACAGTGATGCAGGCGCTCGCCTCGGGAGCGCAGGCAGTGATCCCCGTCGTGCCGGTCATCGACTCAATGAGGCGCGTGGAGGGTGAAGGCAGCGCCGTCGTTGATCGCGCGGCGCTCAGGGCCGTGCAAACCCCGCAAGGGTTCGTTGCCGACGTGCTGCGCGCCGGGCATCGCCACGTTCAGCAGCACGGCATCGCGGTGACCGACGACGCGTCAGCTTGTGAGCTCATCGGTGCGCCGATTACCTTCGTCGAAGGAGATCGCGAGGCGATGAAAATCACCGAGCCGCTTGACCTCGTGCTGGCCGAGGCGATGTGGCGAGCGAGGAGCTGACCATGCTGGTAGGTATTGGCACCGACGTGCACAGGCTCGTCGAGGGTGCGACGATGCGGCTGGCCGGCCTCACCTTTCCCGACGAACCGTGCGGCCTCGAGGGACACTCCGATGGCGATGCCGCCGCGCATGCCATCTGCGATGCCCTATTTTCCGCCACCGGGCTCGGCGACATGGGCAGCAACTTCGGTACGAGCGAGCCACAGTGGGCGGGCGCGAGCGGCGTCGAGTTTCTTTCTGAGGCGGCTAGGCGTGTGCGTGAGGCGGGTTATGAGATCGTTAACGTCGCGGTGCAGGTGATTGGCAATCGCCCGAAAATGGCGGGGCGGCGGCAGGAAGCGCAAGAGGTCATGGGTGCTGCGCTGGGTGGCAGGGTGACGGTCACGGCCACCACGACGGATGGTCTTGGCCTCACAGGGCGTGGCGAAGGCGTGGCTGCAGTGGCCGTCGCGTCGGTTAGGCTGGCTAGTACCACGACGCCTTGACGCGCCCCGTCACTGGCTACGAAGGTAGGAGGCCTACGATGTCTGGACCTGCACAACCGGGACCACCCGGCTTCGCCGGATTCCCCAATGCACCTCGGCCCAACCGCACCCCGTACCTTGTCGTGATCGCTGTGCTTGCCGTCGCTCTCATCGGGCTGCTGATCTGGGCCTTCATGCCCACCGACGGCGGCCCCTCGCCCGAGCCTTCTGCTGAACCGACGCCATCGGCGACTGAGCCGCCGGAACCGGAACCTGAGCCCGAACCAAGTGAAGCTCCTAGCACCGACATGCCCGCGACGGAGGAACCACCGACGGGCGACCCGAGCGCGCCTGGCCAAATCAGCGACGGGTACGCCGTTTTGCGCGAGATACTGCCGGAGAAACTGGAGGGCTGAGGGCTGCAGTTTGCAAGAAGTGGGTGGGCAATTGCAGCCTGTGTACAGAGATGGCCGGAGGCGGATCAGCTTTGTACCTGTCGGTGCGTATAGGAGCCCGGAGGAGATGGGTGAGGGTCAACAAGATCTGCAGCAGTTCGACGGTGGGGCGTGCTATCTGAATCCGGACTCGACGGAAGAAACGAGAGTGATCACGTGTGCTATCGCACCGAAGGCGGCGCAGGGGGAAGT
>NZ_CAMYFI010000006.1 GCF_947255005.1 uncultured Tessaracoccus sp.
TACACCGGTGGCGAATCGTCGGCAGCGTCAGATGTGTATAAGAGACAGCCCCCTCCCCCTCCGTCGATCCGACGGCGCTCCCTCGGCCACTACAGATCACGGGGAAGCTCACCGACGGCGACAACGCGCTGCGCGTGGTGCAGGCCCTCGACAAGCTCGCGCACCACCGCCCGGCACTGAAGCTCGACGTCACCCCCACATCGGCCACGCTCATCGCCCTCGGCGCCGACGACAAACCCATCGCCTATCAGTGGTCGAACGGCACCCTCGACGCAGCCACCACCGACTTCCAATACCTACAGCAAAACACCTTCTCTCCGGCCGATTTCCCGCTCGACAAGCTCGGCACCATGTTCCAGCACGCAGAGCGGCTCGGCGTGAAGGGTCAGCTCGTCTACCAAATCCAGGAGTACGGCCGCGCCGCCATCACGCAATCCATCTCGTCACGGCCCGAGACGGTCACCGTGTTTTTCCTGAGCGACGCCACGCCCGTCCCCACCATCGGAGTGACGCTGCCGAGCGACGTAGCAGCCGGCCTGGCCGCGGTCACCGCCGGCGACCAGTACATCACCCAATTCGGCTTCAGCAAGGAGCGCGGCTATTGGGCGTTCGCCATCGACGGCGACGAGGTAGTAACCCGCATCCGCAAAGACCATGTGCCCACCTTCGAGACCCGCAAGGAGAGCACCACCGAGGAGCTGCGTTTCAAGGCATCGCGCATCGACCCAGTATCGGCCGTGCTCGCGATGTCCAACGCCCGCAAGAACGCCCAGGACGCCTGCGAGCTCATCGTCTCGCAACCTCCCGCGAGCCCGGAGCCGATCATGACGATCCGCTGCGGCTCCGGCACCGTGCGCACTGATCTGGCCGGGAACAACCTCGACGACGAGCTCAAGAACAACTGACCCTACCCGGTGGGCGCTCCGGGGCACCGGGTGTCGGGAAGGTCAGAGGTTGTCGGTGCTGAAGGTGTCGCAGGCGTTCACGTCGCCTGTCTGGAAGCCCGCGTGCAGCCAGCGCTGACGCTGCTCGGAGGAGCCGTGCGTCCACTCATTTTGAATGACCTGCCCCATGGATTGCTCCTGAATGTGGTCGTCGCCGACAGCGCGGGCAGCGTCGAGGATGCGATTCAGGTCGTCCTGGGTGACGTTCTCAATGAGCGAATTCTTGTCGCGGATCGTGTGGTGGAACCAGACGCCCGCGTAGCAGTCGGCTTGCAATTCCGCGCGGACGGAGCCCGACTTGGCGCCCTTCTGCGCGCCCTGGCGGCTCTTCGCGAGCGAGCCGGTGAGGTTTTGCACGTGGTGCCCATACTCGTGGGCGATGATGTACGCCTCTGCGGCGTAGCCGCCCTGAGCGCCGAGCTGGTTGAGCAGTTTGCCCATGTAATCGGTGTCGATGTACACCGTCTTGTCGGCGGGGCAGTAGAACGGGCCAACCTGCGAGCTGGCGACCCCACATCCCGTCTCAACACGCCCACTAAACAGCTGTGTTGCCGCTCGCCGGTATCCCTGCACCTGGGTTTCCCAGAACCCGTCGATGGCCGTCACATAGGCGGGCCAGCGGCACTCCGGGTCGCGGTCGACGTCGGCACCCGTCCTACATTCGGGTTTGTTCGTCACCTTTCCCGACGCTCCGCCTCGCTGCTGAGGCTGTGCGCCACCGATCACAGCGCTGGGGTCGATGCCGAGCTGCGGCCCAAGGAAGATCAGCAGTAGGAGCAGCAATCCACCTGCACCACCGCCAACGGCGACGCCTCGACGCCCGCCTCCGCTGCGGCCCGACCCTCCGTAGCGCACACGTGACTGGTCGATGCTCGCGCTGTCTTTGAACTCCATGCTGACCCTCCGATCAATGTGCACTCATGCTACCCAGCTTCCAGCCTTGTTCGCGCGTCCATCGCCGGCCGTGAGGCTTGGGGCGAGAGCTAGGGTTGAAGAATGCGTGTCGTTGGAGTGACTACCCCGGTGGGTGGCCCCGTCGTCGACTTTCATGTCGAGCACGGTGCCCACCCCGCGGTGACGCTCTTCGATCGCGGTTTCGTGCAGCTGCGCCCCCTATCTGCAGAGCTGATTGACGACGAGATCGTCTACAAGGCTCTCGTGCGCGAGGTGGTGCCCGCAGATAACCGCCCGCAGGTGCGCTTTAGGGTGCACGTCGACCCGAATGAAGACACGCTCGTGCCGGTGCAACGCCAGGCCGCCTACGCCCTGATTCTCTCAGAGCGGGGTCTGCTCGGCACTGTGAACTCCGCGCAGTCGCACGCGGCCGGGGTTTGGGCGCTGCCTGGTGGGGGCATCAACCCGGGCGAGTCGCCGTCGGATGGGTTACTGCGCGAGATCTACGAGGAAACGGGGCAATCGATCATCATCGACCGTCTCCTCGCCCTCGAATCCGAGCACTGGATCGGGCGTTCGCTGAGCGGGCGTCTGGAAGACTTTCACGCGCTGCGCTTCATTTACGGCGGGCGCTGCGAGCATCCCACCGACCCCGTCGTGCATGACATCGGAGGGTCCACCGAGATCGCCGAGTGGGTGCCGCTGCGATCCTGGCGGCAACACCACTGGACGAACAGCTCCCGCACGCTGCTCGCGCAGTACGCACGCAAGCTGTGGGTGTGGGCCTGACATCCAGCAACAACGACGCCGCCACCAGCGCGGATGCTGGCAGCGGCGTCGACTCGTCGGGGGAGATTAATCAGACGAAGCGAAGTACGAGGCGATTCGCAGGATCTCGACGTACAGCCACACCATGGTGACGGTAATGCCGAAGGCTGCACGCCAGGATTCGCTGGCGGGCGCGCGGCTCTCGACGCCGACGCGGACCGCGTCGAAGTCCATCACCAGGTTGAACACTGCCAGCACCACGGCCAGCAGTGAGAAGGCGATAGCGAGCCATCCAGCGCCGGGGCCGACGGCGCGCAGGCCGAGGTTGACGCCGAGGAGGTACAGCACCAGGTTCACCAGCATCACGCCGGCGATGGCGAAGGTGGCGACGACCACCATCTGCTTAAACTTGGCGCCCAAGCGAATGTTGGCGAATTTCATGACGGCGAGCGTGACACCCGCGGTGACGAATGTGGCGAGCACGGCAGTCATGACGATGCCCGGCCACATCATGTCGAAGAACTTAGAAATAGCGCCCACGAAGAGGCCCTCGAACAGGGCGTAGATGCCCAGCGAGACCGGCCCGATGTTGCGCCTGAACGAGACGACCAGGGCCGTGATGAAGCCGCCCAGTCCACCGACGATCCACAGCCCCAACGTCAGTTCTGGCGGCGTGAACAAATATGCGACGGCGGCGACGAGGAACACAGCACCCAGTGAGATGCCCGTCTTCGCGATGACGTCGTCGTACGTCATCACCCCGCCGGCGGGCGCCTGCGAGTATTGCTGCTGTTGGAACGGTTGCTGAGCGTACGGGTCGTATGACGCCCCTTGCTGCGGGTACTGCCCGTAGTCTTGCTGCGGGTGACCGCCTGGCTGGGCGTATCCGACGGGCTGCCCGTAACCCGTCTGGGGGTAGCTCTGCGGCTGCTGGTTCTTCATGAACCCTTCACCGCGACCAAAAATGGGATTTGCCATTGGCTCTCTTCCTTCGGAGTGCGTCCATAGCCATGGTAACGGCAAAGCCAAGCAATCTCGAGCGTTGTTTGACACTTAATATTGCATTGTCGCATCGGTGCCCTCGACGGGATTCGAACCCGCACTGGGGCGGGTTTAAGCCGCCTGCCTCTGCCAGTTGGGCTACGAGGGCGTATCTCTAGTGGAGCATGCTGAGCGCCACACCGTCGAGAATATCGGTCTCGCTGACGAGGATCGAGCCACCCGGCACCCGGCGGGAGAGTTCGTCGAGGATGATGGCTCCGGCCCCGATTACCTGCGCGCGCAGCGGGTGCATGCACGGCTCGCGTGCGATGTCGTCGGCCCTCGTGGCGAGCCAGTGGGCGCAGCTGGCGACGACGTCGTCGCGAGTAAGAAGCGTTTCGTGGATCTCGTCGCGTTCGTAGCGCAGCAGCCCGAGCTTGCGCGCCGCGAAGCTGGTGACCGTGCCCGCCACGCCGATCGCCGTGGCGACCTCGGCGAAGTTGATGCCGGCGTGATCGATCTGCTCGCCCGCCCAAGCGCGCGCCGCGCTGACCTCGTCGGGGGTTGGGGGGTCTGCGCGGAAGAATCGTTCGTGGATGCGAACCGCTCCGACGTTGAGGCTCACCGCTTGGGCCACTTCGCGGTCGTGCAGCAGGACGAGTTCAGTGGAGCCGCCACCGATGTCGATCACGAGCGACGGCGATTCGGCCTCGACGCCCGAGAGCACGCCCTGCGACGACAGCCGCGCCTCCTCCTCGCCGGAGATGATCTCGACGTCCACGCCCAACCGCTCGCGGGCGCCACGCTCGAACTCGCCGCGGTTGGAGACGTCGCGAGCGGCGGAGGTGGCAACCACCCTGAGCTCAGCCCCGCCTTGGGCGTCGATGAGTGCGCGGAACTCGTCGAAGATGGCGAAGGTTCGCGCCAGCGCGTCGGGGTGAAACTCGCCGGTGGCGTCGACGCCCTGGCCAAGCCGGGCGAGCCGCACCTCGCGCGCGAGCTCGCGAATCTCGTCGCCGTCGGCGCGAAAGATCACCAGGCGGATGGAGTTGGTGCCGCAGTCGATGCCCGCGACGGTACGCCCGCTCACTGCTTCGTCTCCACGCGGCACGGCCTCTCCCAAAACTCGCCCAGGAGCTCCAGCGCCTCGTCGCCGAGCGGGTTCACGCCCGGCCCCTTGGCGAGGGCGTGCGCCACCAGCACGTGGAGGCACTTCACGCGGGTAGGCATACCACCGGCGGTCTTGCCGTCGATCTCTTCGACGTGGCCGAGAGCTTCGCGGTCGGCGAGATACGATTCGTGCGCCTCGCGGTACTTGGCGGCCAGCTTTTCGTCGTGCTGGAGGCGCTCAGTCATCTCTGCCATCAGCCCGGAGGCCTCGAGCGTGCCGATCATCGACGCCGCACGGGGGCAGGTGAGGTAGTAGGTGGTGGGAAACGGCGTTCCGTTCGGCAGCCGGGGCGCGGTGCGCGTCACCGCGGGCTTGCCGCACGGGCAGCGCCAGGCGACGTCGATGCATCCGCGTGGTTCACGGCCGAGCTGCGCGGCCATGACGGCGAGGTCTTCTTCGGTGACTCCCACGACGTCCTTCCTCACGATGGTTTCGATGAAGGTTTCGGGCTCTCGCCCTCCGGCTCCAATCCGATCACCCTATCGTCGTCAACCAGGCGCTTCGAATCGGGATCTTCTGCAGGCGCATCCGCCACCCGAACCGACGTCCACATCTGCTCGTACCAAGGGCCTTTGGATGCTTCGACGAGAGAACCCACCGTCTCGGAACCGTCGACGGGTTCCCCGTTTGGACCGATCACGCGGTAGCCCGTCTCCCCAGGCATCACCCAGCCCAACCGAACGCGCGCCTGCGCACGCACGTACTCCGGGTCGCTCCACCGCTCGACCTCGTCCTTTTGCTGCGCGATCGTCTTCTTCGTCACGGCGATGCGCTCGCGTTCTTCGGCAATCTGGCCGGCTTGGATGAAGTAGATGCGCAGGCTCTGCCCGAGCAAAATCATGGTGCCGAGCACCGCCGCTGTGAGCACCACCAGTCGCCAGGTGATGCCCCGAGCACGCATCATGCTGGCGGAGGTCGTCGTCGGGTGCGCGGGGTGCTCGGGCTCGTTCTCTACGGTCGACGTGGAGCGCTCGCGGTGCGCGCGCTGCTCCTGACGCGCAGTGGTCCGGGACCGCGGAGTACCGCGACCCGGACCACTGCCTGCAGGACTAGTTTTCGCCACGCGCCAATACTACGCGTGCAGCGAAACAGCTCAGGCCTTGAAACGCGGGAAGGCCGCGCGGCCTGCGTAGTGCGCTGCCTCGTCGAGGTCTTCCTCGATGCGCAGCAGCTGGTTGTACTTCGCGACGCGGTCGGTGCGAGCCGGTGCGCCGGACTTGATCTGGCCACAGCCAAGCGCGACGGCGAGGTCGGCGATGGTGGTGTCCTCCGTCTCACCGGAGCGGTGGGACATCATCGTCGTGTAGCCGTTGCGGTGCGCGAGGGTGACGGCGTCGATGGTCTCGGTGAGCGAGCCGATCTGGTTCACCTTCACGAGCAGCGAGTTGGCGGTGTGGGTGTCGATGCCCTTCTGCAGGCGGGTGACGTTGGTGACGAACAGGTCGTCGCCCACGAGCTGCACCTTCTTGCCGATCTTGTCGGTGAGGGTCTTCCAGCCGTCCCAGTCTTCCTCGTTCAGCGGGTCTTCGATGGACACCAGCGGGTAGGCGTCGACGAGTTCCTCGTAGTAGGCCGACATTTCCTCAGGGCTTCTCTTGGCACCCTCGAAGTTGTAGGAGCCGTCCTCGTAGAACTCGGAGGCAGCCACGTCGAGGGCCAGGGCGATGTCTTCGCCGGGCTTGAAGCCGGCAGCCTTGATGGCGTCGACGATGAGGTCGAGCGCCTCGCGGTTGGACTCGAGGTTCGGGGCGAAGCCGCCCTCGTCGCCGAGTCCAGTGGACAGGCCGCGATCCTTCAGCACCTTCTTGAGCGCGTGGTACACCTCGGCGCCCATGCGCAGCGCTTCAGCGAAGGAGTTGGCGCCGATGGGGGCGATCATGAACTCCTGAATGTCGACGTTGGAGTCGGCGTGCGAACCACCGTTGAGGATGTTCATCATCGGCACGGGCAGCACGTTGGCGGTAGGACCACCGATGTACTTGTACAGCGGGAGCTCGGCCTCGTCGGCAGCAGCCTTGGCGACGGCGAGCGAAACACCAAGGATGGCGTTGGCGCCGAGCTTGCCCTTGTTATCGGTGCCGTCGAGCTCAAGCATTGCGTTGTCGATGGCTCGCTGGTCGTTGGCGTCGAAGTCTTCGATTTCGTCGGCAATCACGCCGACGTTGGAGACGGCGGTCTGCACACCCTTGCCGAGGTAACGGCCCTTGTCGCCGTCGCGAAGCTCGACGGCCTCGAAGGCGCCAGTGGATGCGCCGGACGGCACAGCCGCGCGGCCGAGTGCGCCGGAGTCAAGCTCAACCTCCACCTCGATGGTGGGGTTGCCGCGGGAGTCGAGAATTTCGCGAGCCTGGATGAACTCGATGTAAGCCATGGAAGTCCCTTCGGATGTTGGCGTTGAACACCGCCAGTCTAGTGCCCTTCTTCCGAGGCACCAGAGCTGGCCGACGAAACTGCAAAACTCGACAACAGTTGACTCAAACTAGGCGTTTTCGCCGGGTTTGGCGTCGCTGTTGTCGAGTTTTGCAGTTTCCGCCTGGCGCACTTGCGTTTCGAGACGCCGGAGGGCCTTGCGTGCGGCCGCGTCGGCGTCGATGCCGCCCGCCTGCGCCCTCGCTACGAGCGCGATGATCTGCTCCCCCACCTCGTCCTCGGTAATCGGAGCGTCTGGGAGCGCGATATCGACGCCGTGCGAGCGCGAACGGGAAACTACCTTGTGGGCACGAGCAATCGCGCTCATCGAGTGGGCGATGCCGTCGAGCGCCGATGTTCGGCCCTTCTCCTGGGCCTTGCGTTGCTCCCAGTTGGCCCACATATCCGCGGGCGCAGGATCGTTGGAAAAGACGTGCGGATGCCTGCGAACGAGCTTGTCAGCGATGCCTTGGGCCACGTCGTCGATGGAGAAGCGCCCCTCCTCCTCGGCGATGCGGGAGTGGAAAAACACCTGCAGGAGCACGTCGCCGAGCTCCTCGCGCAGGTCGTCGTCGGTGCCCTCCTCGACGGCGTCCACCACCTCGCAGGCTTCCTCGATGAGGTGGTTCAGCAGCGACTCGTGGGTCTGCTCCGCGTCCCAGGGGCAGTCCGTGCGAAGCTGCTCCATGATCTGGCGCAGCCGCTGCAGCTGGTCGTCAGGCACTTACTTACTTGGCGGGCACAGACAGCGAGCCGCTGTCGATGGCCATCTGCCCATTTTGCAACTTCAGATCGCCGTACCGCGGGTTCAGTTCGACCTCGTCAACGAGGCTCTTCAGCGTGGCGGTGAACTCGTCGGGCGACACCGTCTGCTGCAGTTGGCCGAGCGCGTTGTCGAACGACATCTGACCGACGATGAAGTCGTGGCAGACCTTGTTCGACGCGTACTGTGGCAGCTGTTGCTGGATGGTTTCTTCGATCTGCTCGCGGGGAGGAACCGCGTTCTTCAACGCGTCGTGGTCGAGCAGCTTGCCAAAGGCCGCATACACGGCGATAGTGCTCTCCGGCACCTGCCCGACGTAGTCGCCGCACTGTTGCATCACGTCGGTGACGGCATCCGCCTTCACCACATCGTTGCCTACCACAGCAGCGTTGTTCGGGGAGTGCGCACACCCGACGAGCAACAGGCTCGCGGCAGCGACACCAACCAGCGGTTTCCAAGCAGACTTCTTCACGTGCCGTACCCTACCAGCCGCCAGGCACCTCAGATTCACGCCCGCCGCCGACATCAGCCGAAGATTTGCTCGACGAGCGTCGTCGCCCAGGGCAGAGAGTCGCCCTCGGGTTTCGGCACCATGATGTATCCGGGCTTGATCCTCGATCCCGGGTACAGCCGCTCCAGGCGGAGCTTGCGCGATTCGGGAAGTTCGACGGGGGCGAACCGCACCACTTTCCCCGCCGGGGCGATCTCCTCGATCCCGGCCTTGCGGGCAAGGTTGCGCAGGTGCGCGACGCCCAGCAGATTCTCCACCTGCGTGGGAGGCGCCCCGTAACGGTCGTGGAACTCGGCGCGCGCGGCGTCGATGTCCTCGTCGGAGCGGATTTCCGCCACCTGCTTGTACATCTCGAGCCGCAAGCGCTCGGAGCTGATGTAGTCGTCGGGGATGTTCGCGTCGACAGGGATGTCAATGCGCATCTGCGACTCGGCCTCGGGCATCTCGCCGCGGTAGGCCTGCACCGCCTCGCCAACCATGCGTAAGTAGAGGTCAAACCCGACGCCCTCGATGTGACCCGACTGGTCTTCACCCAGCAGGTTGCCGGCGCCGCGCAGTTCGAGGTCGCGCATGGCGATGGACATGCCGGCGCCGAGGTCGGTGTTCGCGGCCATCGTCGCGAGGCGCTCGTGCGCAGTCTCGCTCAGCGGGCGATCCGTCGGGTACAGGAAGTATGCATAGCCGCGCTCCCTGGAGCGCCCGACGCGCCCGCGCAGCTGGTGCATCTGGGAGAGGCCGAGGTTGTCGGCGCGGTCGATGATGAGCGTGTTGGCCGTCTGGATGTTCAGGCCGGCTTCGACGATGGTCGTCGCGAGCAGCACGTCGGCGCGCTGCTCCATGAAGTCGAGCATCACCTGCTCGAGGCGCTTCTCGTTCATCTGCCCGTGGGCGGTGACGATGCGCGCCTCGGGGACGATTTCGCGCAGGTGGGCGGCGGTTTTCTCGATGGTGCTCACGCGGTTGTGCACGTAGAACACCTGGCCCTCGCGGGCGAGTTCGCGACGGATCGCCGCCCGCACCTGCGCGTCGTCGTAGGGGCCGGCGAAGGTGAGCACGGGGTGGCGTTCCTCCGGCGGGGTGGCGATGACGGACATCTCGCGGATGCCCGTGATGGAGGTTTCGAGCGTCCGCGGAATGGGGGTGGCCGACATCGTGAGCACGTCGACGTTGAGCCGCATCGACTTCAGGCGCTCCTTGTGTTCAACGCCGAAGCGCTGCTCCTCGTCGATGATGACGAGGCCCAAATCTTTGAACTCGACCTCTTTGCCAAGCAGGCGATGGGTGCCGATGATGACGTCGACTTTGCCCTTCGCCAAGTCTTCCAGGGTGCGCTTGGCCTGCGCGTCGGTTTGGAATCGCGAGAGCTGCGCCACCCGCACGGGGAACCCTGCGAAGCGCGACGCGAACGTCTCATAATGCTGCCCGACAAGCAGCGTCGTCGGCACGAGCACCGCCACCTGCTTGCCGTCTTGCACCGCCTTGAACGCGGCACGCACGGCGATTTCCGTCTTGCCATAGCCGACGTCGCCGCAGATGAGGCGGTCCATCGGCACGACGGATTCCATGTCGTGCTTCACTTCCTCGATGGCCGACAGCTGGTCGGGGGTTTCGACGAAGGAGAAGGCGTCCTCGAGTTCACGCTGCCAGTCGTTGTCGGGCGCGAAGGCGTGCCCCTTCGTGGCCTGCCTCGCCGCGTACAGCTTGATGAGCTCCGCGGAAATCTCGCGCACTGCCTTGCGGGCGCGCGCCTTGCGTTTCGTCCAGTCGGCGCCGCCCATCTTGTCGAGCGACGGCGACTCCGCGCCGACGTAGCGGGAGAGCTGGTCGAGCTGATCCATCGGCACGAATAGGCGATCCCCCGGCTGTCCGCGCTTGCTCGGCGCGTACTCGATGACGAGGTAGTCGCGCGCGGCGCCGTGCACGATGCGCTGCGCAGATTCGACGAAGCGCCCCACGCCGTGCTGCTCGTGGACGACGAGGTCGCCCTTTTTCAGCTCGAGCGGTTCGATGCGGTTCTTGCGGCGGCGCGGGAGGCGTCGCTCTTGCTGGTCGCGGACTTGCTGGCCCGTGAGCTCGCTGGCCGTGATCAGCTCAATCCGGGGCCCATCCGCACGCCAACCAGCCATGGCCCGCCCCACAACGACGGAGACGCTCCCAGCCGCGGGTTCCCCGTCGAGGGTATCCAGCGACGCGCGAACCCCCTGCTCAGCGCACAGTTCGACGAGGCGCTGGGCCAGGCCCTTGCCTTCCACCATGAGCACGACGCGCCAGCCGTCCGCGACACGGGCGCGGATGTGTTCGATCGCCGCGTCGGAGTTGCCACGGAAGGCCTCGGTGGGTGCGACGTCCAAGTTGCGGTGGTGCGCACCTTCGGCGGAATACTCGTCGTCGATGTCGGATTGGAAGGGGCTCAGCTGCCACCACCTGTGGCCGAGTGCGAGCGTGTGATCGCGCACGTCGGCCAGCTCCCAGTAGGCGGACGCCTCGAGGTCGATGGGCGACGTGCCTCCCCCCGCCGCCGCGGCCCAGCTGGCGTCGAGGAATTCGCGGCTGGTGGCGACGAGCTCGCTCGCGCGGGTGCGGATGAGTTCGGGCGCGATGGCGAGCACCAGCGAACGCTGCGGCAGCACGTCGACGAGCAGCTCGACCCCGTCGACGAGCACCGGGATGAGCGCCTCCATCCCCTCGACGGCTTGCCCCTCCGCAATGCGGCCGAGCATGTCGCCCAGTTCGGGATGCTCTGCGGCGATGGCCTTGGCGCGGGCGCGGACGTCGTCGGTGAGCAGCAGCTCGCGGCAGGGCGCGGCGGTGACTTCGTCGATGGTGTCGCCGGTGGAGCGCTGATCGGCGACGTGGAACGTGCGGATCTCGTCCACTTCGTCGCCGAAGAAATCGACGCGGAAGGGGTGCTCAGCGGTGGGCGGGAACACGTCGATGATGCCGCCTCGCACCGCGAACTCGCCGCGGCGCTCCACCATGTCGACGCGCGAGTAGGCGGCGTCGACGAGGGCCTGCTGCACGTCAGTGAGCTCGTATTCCTTCCCGACGGTGAGCGTGACGGGCTGCATCTGCGACAGCCCTTTGACTTGGGGTTGCAGCACGGAACGCACGGGCGCGACGACCACCTGCGGCGGGCGCTCAGAGGCGATGCGGCGCAGAGCGGCGAGGCGTTTACCGACGGTGTCCGCGCGCGGTGAGAGACGCTCGTGCGGGAGCGTTTCCCAGGCAGGAAAGTACGCCACTTCGTCGCTGCCCAGCCACGTGCCAAGCTCATCGACGAGCTGCTCGGCCTCCCGGTAGGTGGAGGTGACCGCCAGCACCGTCGACCCCTGTTCCGCGATGGCAGCGGTGAGGAAGGGGAAATACGCAGGTACCGCCGAGAGATCCAGAGCTGTGACGCCCGGGCGGCGGACGTCGTCGAGGGTATTGCGAAGCGCCGGATCCGACGAAAGGGTTTGCAATATGCCGGGGAACTTCACGCCATCATCCTATGGGTTGGTTAGCAACAGGGCACGTCCGCTCGTCAGGCAGCGGCTTGAACCCCTGAGGTGGGAGCTTGGGTGGCAGTTTTGCGCCCATGGACGGACGCGGAACTGCCACCTAAGGCCAGAGCCTGGCTCCGACGGCGACGCGCGCTTGGCGGGCTCCCGCTCGTCGGCGTCGAGGTCAGGAGTTGAACCTGTTCTGCGCTGCTGCGAGGCCGTGCTGCACCAGGTATTCGACGGCGTCAGCTGCCACTGCGGCGTCGACGCGCATCTCGTCGAGTTCTTTCGGGCGCATCTTGGCGAGCACCCAATCGGCCGACGGCTGCCGCCCAGGCGGCCTGCCGATGCCGACGCGCACGCGGTAAAATTCGCCGGTGCCCAGGTGCGCGCGAATGGATTTCAGGCCGTTGTGGCCGTTGTCTCCCCCACCCAGCTTGAGGCGCAGGTGCGGCGGGTCGAGGTCGAGTTCGTCGTGCACCGCGATCACGTCGGCGGGCTGCACCTTGTGGAAGCGCGCCAGCGCCCCGACCGCCTCGCCAGACAGATTCATGAAAGTAGTCGGTTTGGCCACCACATATTTCGCTTCGGGCCGGACGAACGTGGCGACCTCCGCCTTCATTCGGGAGTTGATGGAGAAGGAGGAGCCGTGGCGGTCCGCTAGGTCCGACACGGCCCAGAACCCGACGTTGTGCCGGGTGGGGCTGTACGTCGGGCCTGGGTTCCCAAGCCCGACGACAAGCACCAAGCGGTCGGTCACTCCGCCGCTTCCTCCGTGGCTTCACCCTCAGCCTCTTCGCTCTCTTCCTCAACCTCGGGCTCCTCGGGCTCTTCGTCCGGGAGCACGATGGAAGCGACGAGGGTGTCGGTGTCGATGTCCGGCTCGACGTCGCCGGGGAACTTGATGTCGGAGACGAGCACGTTGGCTCCCACCTCGAGGCCTTCCACCGACGCCTCGACCTGCTCCGGAATGTCCGCAACGGGCGCGAGCACAGGGACGGCGATGAGGTCGTGGTTCACGATGAGGCCAGGCTGCGGCTCGCCGGTAATGACGACGGCAACTTCCACGGCCACCTTCTGGCCGGCCTTCACCAAAATGAAGTCGACGTGCTCCACCTCGGGCAGGATGACGTGACGCTGCACCTGCTTGGGCAGGGCGAGCACCGGCTGCCCCTCGCCCTCAACCTCGATACGGAACAGCGCGTTCGCGGTACGCAGCGCCAGGAACAGATCCTTCGCGGGCAGGAGCAGGTGCAACGGCTCGGAGCCGTGCCCGTAGAGCACAGCGGGGGTCTGGCCGTCGCGACGGGCGCGGCGCGATGCGCCCTTACCGAACTCGGTGCGCTTTGTGGCCTTGATTTCAACGTCTGCCATGGGGGTTCCTTTCAACGAAGGCGGACATGCTCACGCCTGTTGAAGGAGCTCGTCGATCACGGACTGTTCGTCCCTCGCCAGGCAACTCGTCGAGTGTACCCCCGACGAGCTCGCTCCCCCAAACACAGGTCTACTCCGCGAACCTAACCCGATATCCACATTCGTTTGCCAGAACCGCCCCACAAATCAGCAAACGAATGTGGATATCGGGTTAGGTGCGATGCCAGCTCCAATGCGCGATCGCACCTGCAACCAGGAAGCGCTGGGGTCAGCCCAGAGGACGTTTCCCGCGCAGGCGTCCGCGTCGGTGGTCACGCACCTTGTAGAACGCGATGGGCGCCAGTGCGGCGAGCAGGGCCAGCATCGCGGCGACGAGGAACCCTCCCGAGGAGCCGGAGTGGTCAATCACGAAGCCAGCGGCAGCGGACCCGACGGCCGCACCCACCAACTGCCCGGTATTGGCCCACCCGTAGGCCTCGGCGGACTGCTCGAAGCTGATCGTCGACGAAATCAGCGAGAACATGATGGCCAGCGCGGGGGCCATGCCCAACCCAGACACGGTGATCGCCACAAACGTGGACGGGAACGAGAGCACCTGGGCTGCCAGCAACGAACCGACGAGCATGGCGCCCATCCACAACGACAGGGTGAACTTTCCCGACTCGCGGTGCCCGAACATCATGCCCGCGACGAGCGAGGCCACCGACATACCTGCGAGGATGAGCCCGGCCTGCAGCCCGCCCTCGCCGAAACGGTTCACGACGGAAGCCTCGATCGCGGCCGTCGAGCCGATCATGAGGAACCCGACGACGGTGGCGAGCACGACGGGGCCGCGCAGCAACACTGCCCCGAACGTGCCGCTGCTCGGCGCGAATTTCACCTCGCCGAGCTCGGGAGCGGAGATGAACCAGGCGCCGCCGATGACGAGCATCGCCGAGCACACGACGAGCCCCACCACCGACGAGATCTGCATCGATATCAGGGTGATAACCATCGGCCCTAGCACCCAAATGATCTCCTGCGCGGATGCGTCGAGAGAGAACAGCCGCGAGAGCTTGCTCGGGTCTACCAGCTTGGGGTACATCGTCCGCACCGCCGGCTGCACGGGCGGGAAGCTGAAGCCCGCGACGAGACCCACGGCGATCGTGCCCGCCAGCGGCATCGGGAAAAAGGCGATGCCCAGCAGCGACGCGGCACAAATGAGGGTGGTGGAGACGAGCACCGTGCGGGCTCCAATGCGCCCCATCAGACGGCTCGTGAACGGCCCAGCAACACCCTGGCCAATAGACGTCGCGGCCAGCACAAGGCCCGCGGCACCGTACGAGCCAAACAGCCGCTCCACGTGGATGAGCAGGCCGAGCGAGATCATGCCGCTGGGGAAGCGCGCGAAGATTTGCGACGCGACGATGCGCGCGACGCCCTTCGTCTTCAGCAGACCCCAGTACGAGTTCACAATTTCCGGATTGTAACCGGATTGTCCTGCCTCAATGCAACCGCATTAGGCCACGCCGATCAGCCACCCCATGGCACCCGCAACAAGGCACGCCAAGAAGCCGCCCAGCCATTGCCACACGAACGTCGCCACCCGCCGGTCGGCAAGGAGTTTCGCGGCGTCAACGGCGGCCGTCGAGAAGGTGGTGAAGCCGCCGCAGAAGCCAACGCCGAGCACGGCGACCGCCGTCGGTGAGAGCACGTGAGCGGCACCCAAGCCGACGATCCACCCCAGCGCGAAGCTGCCCAGCGTGTTCACCACCAGGATGCCGATGGGGAACCGGCGGTTCCAAGCTGCGAAGCAGGAGTCGACGAGGAACCTCGCCGTCGCGCCCACACCGCCGGAGGCCATGACCAGCAGGAATTCAACCATCACGCTGCCCCAATCGCAGCCCGAGGCCGGCGAGCAGCACCCCAATCGGCAACAGCAGCAGCGCGGCGATCCACATCCGTACCGAGGGTTCGTCTCGGGCAACCACAGCGACGGCGTACGTCGAATACGTGGTGAATGCGCCGAGGGCCCCCGTCGCGATGAACAAGCGGTACGCGTCGGCGCGGGGGCCGGAGCGGCGCCCTAGCCAGCCAACAAACAAGCCAAGAAGGAAGGCGCCGAGCGCGTTGATGAGCAGCGTCGACGCGTACCCGCCGCCGAGCATGCCGACGCCGTGGCGCAGGCCGGTACCGATGCAACCGCCCAGGAAGACGAGCAGGAGTTTCCTGCCAAACGCTACGACCGCCGGTTGGTTCACGCCTGCCCGTCGAACAATGACGTCACCGATCCGTCGAGGAACACCTCGCGGATGGCCTTGGCCAGCAGCGGGGCGATCGAGAGCACGGTCAGGTTCTTGATCTCGTCGTGGGCGTTCGTGGGGAGGGTGTTCGTGACGATGATCTCCTCCATGCCTGAACCGTTGAGACGCTCGACGGCAGGGCCGGAGAAGATGGGGTGCGTGGCCGCTGCGATGACCCGCTTCGCGCCGCGCTGTTTGAGCGCCTCGGCAGCCTGCACGATGGTGCCGGCGGTGTCGATCATGTCGTCGACGAGCAGGCACGTGCGGCCCTCTACCTCGCCGACCACCTCGTGCACGGCCACTGTGTTGGCCTTGTTCGGGTCGCGGCGCTTGTGGATGATTGCGAGTGGGGCGCCCAGCTTGTCGGTCCACATATCCGCCAACCGAACGCGGCCGGCGTCGGGAGAGACGACGGCGAGATTCTCGTCGGAGTATTTCTTCTGGACGTACTCGGCCAGCACGGGCAGGCCCCAGAGGTGATCGACGGGGCCGTCGAAGAATCCCTGGATCTGTGCGGCGTGGAGGTCGACGGACATGATGCGGTCGGCGCCGGCAGCCTTGAAGAGGTCAGCCACGAGGCGTGCGGAGATGGGTTCGCGGCCAAGGTGTTTCTTGTCCTGGCGGGCGTAGGGATAGAACGGCGCGACGACGGTGATGCGTTTAGCGGAAGCGCGTTTCAGCGCGTCCACCATGATGAGCTGTTCCATCAGCCACTCGTTTACCGGTGCGGTGTGCGACTGGATGACGAACGCGTCGCTACCGCGCACGGATTCCTGGAAGCGAACGTAGATCTCGGAGTTGGCGTAGGCGATGGCGCGCGTCGGCACCAGCGCCTGATCCATCAGGGTGGCCACTTCTTCGGCAAGCTCAGGGTAGGCGCGACCAGAAAACAGCATCAGGTGCTTCTGGTTCGAGGCGAATTCCGTGCTCAATATTCTCAGTGCTCCCGTGACTCGGCGACCTTGGGGTTGATGGATCCGTCGTGGGTGGCCGCGGCCTGATCCCACTTCGAGCCGGGTCGGCGCTTCGCGGCCCAGCCCTCAGCATTGTGTTGGTGCCCACGAGCGACGGCAAGCGCGCCGGCGGGGACATCGTCGGTGACCGCCGATCCTGCGGCGACGAAGGCGCCGGGGGCGATGTCGACGGGTGCGACGAGTACCGAGTTGGAGCCGACGAAGGCGTCCTTGCCGACGTGGGTGGTGTACTTCTTCTCGCCGTCGTAGTTGGCGAAGATGGTGCCGGCGCCAATGTTGACACCCTCGTCGATGATCGCGTCGCCGCAGTAGGTGAGGTGCGGCACCTTCGCCGTCGGGGCGATCTTGGCGTTCTTCGTTTCGACGAACGCGCCGATCTTGCCGTCGGCACCCAGAATGGTGCCGGGGCGGAGGTAGCTGAACGGGCCGACGGTGGCCCCCTCACCGATGACCGCGAACGAGCCGTGCGTGCGGATGACTTCGGCATTCGCGCCAACCTCGACGTCCATGAGCGTGGTGCTGGGGCCGATGATGGCTCCCTCGCCGATGGTAGTTGCGCCCTGCAAGATGGTGCCCGGGTGGAGCACGACGTCTTGGGCAAGGTCGACGTCGACGTCAACCCAGGTGGAGGTGGGATCGATGATGGTGACGCCCTGGCGCATCCACTCGTCGAGGATGCGGCGGTTCATTTCAGCGTTCATGCGGGCGAGCTGGACGCGGTCGTTGACGCCTTCAACCTGCCACAGGTCTTCTGTAACGTATGCCCCCACTTGCTGGCCAGTGCCGTTGGCGTGAGTGAGCACGTCGGTGAGGTAAAGCTCGCCCTGGGCGTTGTCGGAGTTGAGGTTGGCGAGGCCGGCTCGCAGCGTCTCGGCGTCGAAGACGTAGATGCCGGAGTTGATTTCGGTGATGGCGCGCTGCTCTTCCGTCGCGTCCTTGTGCTCGACGATGCCGCGCACGCGGTCGCCGTCGCGGAGGATGCGCCCGTAGCCGGTGGGGTCGTCGACGTTGGCGGTCATCACCGTGACGGCGTTACTGTGGGAGCGGTGTACGGCCACGAGCTGGCGGAGGGTGTCGCCCGTGAGCATCGGGACGTCAGCGTAGGTGACGACGACATCGCCTTGGATGTGCTCTAGGCCGGCCAGTCCGCATTGGACCGCGTGACCGGTGCCGCGCTGTTCGTCTTGGACTTGCGAGGTGACCGACTCATTGAGGCGTCCGAGTTCTTCGACGACCTGCTCGCGCTTGTTGCCCACCACGACGACGAGGTGCTCCGGGTCGAGCGCAGCGGCAGCGGAGACTGCGAAGCTGAGCATGGTTTTGCCGGCTACTTCGTGCAGCACCTTAGATTTCTTCGATTTCATCCTGGTGCCGCCACCTGCAGCGAGGACAACGACTGCGGATACTGGTGCGAGATCAGTCAAGAGCGCTCCTAACTCCGGCGTGCGCTACTCACTCTACTGCGCATTGCGTCCCTGTGTCTTAGATCAGCGACTTACCTCGACCACCCCTTCCTCGACTAGATACACACCAGAAGCCCAGAACAGACGATTTGGGGCTAACAACGCAGCCTGGTGTGTAGCTAGTCAAGCTGGCGTGTAGGTACAGCCTTGCCGAGGTGCCCCGTACCGCTGCTCAGGCAGCCTTTCCAGTACCCAGGCACTACCCGGTCCTTGATTTCTGCAAAACAAGTGGAGGAGTGGTGCTCTCAAGACGTGCTATAGGCTGAGGAAGCAAGCAAACTGGAGAGGATGCTGGATCAATGACCGCACACCGTATGCCCACAGTAGTGGTGGCTGCTCTCCTCATGGTCACTACCGTGGCTTGTAGTGGAAGCTCTTCGCCTAAGAGTTCTTCGCCAGCGTCCGAACCACCGTCCTTACCCATGCTCCTCGACGAAGTCTCCAGACACACCACTGCACTCAGCCAGATAGTGGTGAAACCAGACAAGGTCTCTGCCGTCACCGATGGGCCAGAGGGACAGCAGGCGTGGAACCTCAATAACACCAGTGTGGATCCCTTCCCGGTCGAGCACCGCGGGCCCTCGGTTGCTTGGAAGGATCTGGACGGTGACATTCTCGCGGCAGAACTGCAGCGGATCCAAGAAAGCTGTGGCCGCGAGGAAGCTACGTGGAGCCAAGCGGATATCTTATCTGCTACAGCCTCCGTGCTGACCGTGTATTGCGCCGGTCAGGTCCCCCCTGCCCCAGCATCGCAGACTTGGTGGAATGGGCACCCGGTGCCGGACATCTCGGCACTCACCAGTCTTGAGCGCTGGCAGCTGGCGCTGGACGTCGCCGCAGACGTCGCTCCGCAGGGTTCCATCAACGAGATAGTATTCGACGGACACACCGTAGCGGTGCAAACCACAACCCCTACGTGCGCTCTGCATGTTGTGCTCGGTGGTGATCAACGCCCCGTCGTTTGGGCCTGCTTTACTCCGACGGTTCGACCCGGAATATCACAGGATTTCAAGAATGCGGACGAATTACTCGCAAAACAACATGAGGCGATGGATTCCGCTGGCATCGTCAGTGAGGCCGACACCGAAGTACGACTAGCCCCAGACGTGCGGAATACGAAGATCGAAATCTCAGTCAGGCAGGGAACTCGGTCCGCTTCTGAGCCGTTGACCCGCTAACTGCAGCGCCTTCCTCGACTAGATACACACCAGAAGCCCAGAACAGACGATTTGGGGCTAACAACGCAGCCTGGTGTGTATCTAGTCGAGCTGGCGTTCACCCAGTCGAGCAACCGCGCCGAAACTCATCGTCGCGGACTGGCACCCCGGGTGGGAGTCGAACCCACTTCGCTAATCCTGATTCAAAGTCAGGCGGGCCCTGCCGAAAGACCAACCGGGGTATCGCCCCTCGAAGGGGCTCACAGCAGTGTATTGCAGCCTGGCCATACTGACCACTTCTCCGGCGAGCCGGCGCGTTGGACGTCGCATGAGAGGCTGCGCGTGCTCAACTGCAAAACTCGCCAACAGTGCTCGCTCACACCCCAAAAAGCGGCGGTTTGGAGCATCTGTTGGCGAGTTTTGCAGTTTTTGCTCGGGCGCCCGAGTTTTCCACAGATTGCTTTCCGGATGGGAATCCAGCAGTGCTCGCAGCCATAGTGAAGATGAGGAAGGAGACAGAAGGTGACAATCAGATGCTTCGGAACAGGGGACGCGCTCTACGAGCGCTACCACGACGAGGAGTGGGGCCGCCCGCTCGCGCTGAGCCCCGATGAACGCGAGCTCTTCGAGAGGCTCGCCCTGGAAGGCTTCCAGTCGGGGTTGAGCTGGCTCACGGTGCTGCGCAAACGCGCAGCATTCCGGCGGGCGTTTCACGAGTTTGCACCCGATGTGGTCGCTGGATACACGCAAGCCGACATCGCGCGTCTGATGAGCGATGCCGCCATCATTCGCAATGAGCGAAAGATTCGCGCAGCTATCCGCAACGCCGGGACGCTCGTCGAGTTGCATGCCGCGGGTGGGTCGCTCATGAGCCTGCTCGAAGAGCACCGCCCGGCTGAGCATCGTCGGCCACCCACGCCAGCGGAAGCGCCTGGGCAATCGGTCGAGTCGATCGCACTGGCGAAACGCCTGAAGCAGCTCGGTTTCGTGTTCGTCGGACCGGTCACCATGTACGCCTTGATGCAGGCCGTCGGGGTCGTCGACGACCACGCCGAGAACTGCTGGCTCGTGGCGGGGTGAGTGCAATTTCTCGTCTGATGGGTCAAGATGGGGTGCATGGCAACCACTACGCAGCGCCCACGCGCCCGTCGTCCGCGAGTTCGGATGACCGCAGCCGAGCGCCGCGAGCAGCTCATCCGGGTGTCGCGAGAATTGTTTGCCAACCGCGGGTTCGAGGGAACGTCGGTGGAAGAAATTGCCGCCTCGGCCGGGGTCTCAAAACCCGTGGTGTACGAGCACTTTGGGGGCAAGGAAGGCATCTATGCCGTCGTCGTCGACAGAGAGACGCGCGCCCTCCATGACGCCATCCATGAGGCCATCACCACGCCCGGTGCACGTTCACGCGAGCTGCTCGAGCGCGGTGCCCTCGCGTTGCTCGATTACATCGACGAGTGCCCCGACGGGTTTCGCATCCTGGCACGGGATTCGTCGCTGACCGAACCCACGGGCTCGTTCGCGTCGATCCTGTCGGACATCGCGTCACAGGTGGAAGACATCCTCGGCAGGCAGTTCGAGCGTCTCGGGCATGACCCCAGGTTTGCGGGCCTGTACGCGCAGGCGCTGGTGGGGCTCGTCGCACAAACCGGGCATCGGTGGCTCGATCACCGCGAACCGGAGAAGACGGTCGTCGCGCGGCATCTGGTGAACCTCGCCTGGAATGGGATGGCCAATCTGAAGCCAGATCCGCACCTGCTGGTCGAGCTCATCGAGGAACAGCGTCAAGCCAACGACTGACGACTAGTCGTGCACCACTTGGGCTCCAGCGACGGGGCCCGTCGACACCCGCACCGTGCGCACACCCGAAAACAGTGCGAGCTGCTTGCTGAGTGCCTCGGCGTCACGTTCAGAGGTGGTCAGAAACGCGCAGGTGGGGCCGGAGCCGGACACCACTGCACCGAGTGCACCGTGTTCGAGCCCGAGCTGGAGCGTGTGCTGCAGCGTCGGCTGGAGGTTGATGGCGGCACGCTGGAGGTCGTTCGTGAGGTGGGCACCGACGGCGTGCGCGTCGCCGGCGTGCAGTGCTTCGAGCAACTGCGTCGGGATGTCGGTGGGTTGCGGCTGTGAGATGCGGTCGAACTCTTTGAACACTGCCGGGGTAGACAGCCCGCTGTGCGACAGCGCAAACACCCAGTGGAACGCGCCCGTCGTCGCGATGGGTTCCAGTATCTCGCCCCTGCCGCTGCCGTGCGCGGTGCCGCCCATGAGTAGGAACGGCACGTCGGAACCCAACTGCGCACCGAGCTGCCGGAGCACATCACGAGGAGCGTGCACGCCCCACAGTTCGCTGCACGCGAGGAGTGTGCCGGCCGCGTCTGCGGAACCGCCCGCCATGCCTCCCGCCACGGGAATGCGCTTGCGGATACTGATGGCCGCGCCTGCATCGTCTATGCCGAAGTGGCTCGCCACCAGCTTGGCGGCGCGCATCGCGAGGTTGGTGTCATCGACGGGAAGGAAGCCGGCGCCCTCGCCGTGGAAGGACAGGCGGAACTGTCCTGGTTCGGCGCGTTCGACGGTGATGAGGTCGTTCAGCGACACGGCCTGGAAGATGGTGCCGAGCAGGTGGTAGCCCTCAGCATCAGTCTCGCCCACGCGCAGCGCGAGGTTGACCTTGCCAGGCACCCGAACCCGAACCGTCGACATGTCGCCAATCTAGCGGTTCTGCGTGTCATGCGGGGTGCCCGCAGCAGATGTCGGTAACTGCTGGGCGATGGCCGCGAACTGGCCGACGGTGAGCGTCTCGCCTCGCGCTTCGGGAGTGATCCCCGCGGATTCGATGGCCGCGCTCGCCGCCGACGACGAACCAAACAATGGTGCCAGCGCGGCGCGAAGCATCTTTCGACGCTGCGCAAAAGCTGCATCGATCACCGCGAAGGTGGCGGAGCGCGAGCCTTCCGGGGGCTCGCGGCGAGTGAGCTGCACGAGTCCGGAGTCGACGTTCGGCCGCGGCCAGAACACGGCTGGTCCGACGGTGCCTACTCGCTGCGCGTCGGCATACCACGCCACCTTGGCCGACGGGACCCCGTACACCTTCGAGCCGGGGCCAGCAACGAGGCGGTCGGCCACCTCCAGCTGCACCATCACGAGCCCGCGGCTCCACCCTGGAAACAGCTCCAGCAACCGCAGCAGCACGGGTACCGACACGTTGTACGGCAGATTCGCAACGACGGCGGTCGGCGCACGCCCGGGCAACTCGTCGATTTCCAGTGCGTCGGCGTGGACCACCGCCAACCGGGTGGCGGCCTCGTCGCCGAGACGCTCGCGAGCGGTTTGCGGCAAGCGTGCGGCAAGCGTGTCCTCGATCTCGACGGCGGTGACGCTCGCCCCGGTCTCCAGCAGCCCGAGCGTGAGGGAACCGAGGCCAGGGCCGATCTCGAGCACCTGGTCTGCGGCAGCGATGCCGGACATCGCGACGATGCGCCGCACGGTGTTGGGATCGTGGACGAAGTTTTGGCCGCGCTGTTTCGTCGGGCGAAGATCCAATTCGTCGGCGAGTGCGCGGATAGTCGCCGGGCCCAGCAACCCCGTGTCAGTCATCGTCGCCCCAGCGGCCGCCGTAGGCGGCCCAGGTGTTCTCAGTCACCTGCGTGCAGAACTCGGTGAGGTCGATGTCGAGGAGGTCTGCCAGGAAGCGCACGGTGTGCGGAATGAGGTAGGGCGCGTTGGGTTTGCCGCGCTCCGGCTTCGGCGTGAGGTAGGGGGCGTCGGTTTCGACGAGGATCTTCTCCAGCGGCGTCACGTGGGCGGCTTCACGAAGGTTCGGTGCGGATCCGAAGGTCACCACGCCCGGGTACGACAGCCAGAACCCGTGCTCCACGCAGGCGGTCGCGAAATCGGCGTCCCCGGAGAAGCAGTGCATGACGGTGCGCTCGGGGGCGCCTTCGTCGTCGAACACCCGGAGGATGTCGTCGTGGGCCTCGCGGTCGTGGATAACCAGCGTCTTGTTGTGCTGCTTGGCCCACTGAATGTGCCGACGAAACGAGCGCTCCTGCGCACGTTTGCCGTCGTCATCGCGGGTTCGGTAGTAGTCGAGCCCGGTTTCACCGACGGCAGTGGCATCGGGCACCATGCGCTCGATCTCCGCGAGAGTCGCCTCGAACGGCTCATCACCATCGCGCGTGGCGATGACCGCGGCATCGTTCGGATGCAGCGCGACGGCGGCCGCCACACAAGGCTGTGCTGCGGCCAGCTCGAGGGCATGACGGGAGCTGGCCACGTCGTAGCCGACGTCGACGATGTGCGTCACGTTCACCTGGGCGGCCAGCGCGAGCGACTCACCCGGCTTTAGTTTCGACATGTGCCAGGTGGTGGAGGTGTGGGTGTGGTTGTCGACGATGCCTCGCGGCAGCGGTTCTGGCAGGGCCGGCAAACCCAACTCTTCCAGCACGTTCATGATCGTCCTTCCTTCTCGGCGACGGCTGCGGCGTAGAGGTCCTTGCGGCGGCTTCCGGTGATCGATGCCACCTCAGCCACGGCCGCCGAGAGTTTCATACCCGAATCTATCCGGGCGCGAACCAGGCTGAGCGCATCCTCCGGCTCCATCTCGACGACGCTAGCCCCTTCAATCACCACGGTGCATTCGCCCCGCACGCCGTCGCGCGCCCAGCGCAGGGCCTCGTCGAGGGTGCCGCGAAATACCTCCTCGTGGGGTTTCGTGAGCTCGCGGCAACACGCGACGCGGCGGTCACCGCCCAGCGCCGCGACGGCGTCGGCGAGAAATTCCTCCAGCCGGTGGGGCGCTTCGAACAGCACCATGGTGCGCTCTTCGGTGGCAAGCGCGTCGAGCCGTCGACGCCGCTCTCCGGCTTTGCGCGGCAGGAACCCCTCGAAGCAGAAGCGGTCGACGGGCAGCCCTGAGACAGCGAGCGCGGTGAGCACCGCGGAAGGGCCGGGTAGGGCGGTCACGCGCAGTCCGGCTTCGAGAAACGCGGTAACGACGCGATAGCCGGGGTCGGATACCGACGGCATGCCGGCGTCGGTGATGAGCGCGACGGTCGCGCCGGCGCGGGCTGCGTCGACGAGTTCCGGCGTGCGCTGCGATTCGTTGCCCTCGAAATACGACACGATGCGCCCGTTCGCGGTGATGCCCAGCCGGCGCAGCAGTGTGACCGCGCGACGTGTGTCCTCGGCCGCGACGACGTCGGCATTCGTGAGTAGCTCCCGCAACGCGTCGCTGGCGTCCCGGCTCGACCCGATGGGGGTGGCCGCCAGGATCAAAACACCGTCGGACATACGCCCAGCCTATCGCCGACAGCCGGGCGGGAGCCGCCCACTGTTCACGCGACTGGTTACACTCAGCTGCGTGATATCCACCATCGATGCGCTTGAAGAGGGTCGCCTGCGCCGCGACGAACTCACGTCGTGGTTCGTGACGATTGGCATCACGCTGTTCGCGTTCGTGCTGCGGCTCGTCGGGCTCGGGAACCCCAACAAGCTGGCGTTCGATGAGACGTACTACGCCAAAGACGGCTGGACGCTCATGCATCACGGCTACGAGCTGGATTGGAAGGAGCACGCCGACGGTCACATCGTCGCGGGCAACATCGATCAGGTCACCAATAACGCGTCGTTCGTCGTCCATCCCCCACTGGGCAAGGAGCTTATCGGGCTTGGCGAGCTGCTCTTCGGTCTGGATTCCTTCGGCTGGCGCATCTCGGCGCTCCTCGCCGGCACGTTGCTGGTGATGTTCACCATCCGCATGGCGCGCCGTCTGTCACGCTCGACGATGATCGGCGCGCTCGCGGGCATCTTGCTCACGTTCGACGGGCTCGCGTTTGTGCTGAGTCGCCTCGCGCTGCTCGATATTTTCCAGGCCATGTTCGCCGTCGCTGGCATTTCGGCGCTGCTCGCCGACCGCGACTGGTACCGCTACAAACTCGCCAGCGTGCTGCGTGAGCGCGGCCTTCCCGATTTCGACGGCGGGCCGGCGCCGTGGTTCTGGTGGCGGCCGTGGCGGCTCGTCGCCGGGCTCATGCTGGGCGCGTCGATTGCGGTGAAGTGGAACTCGATGTTCGTGATGGCGGTGTTCGGCATCGTCACCGTCTGCTGGGACGTCGGCGCGCGCCACCTCGCCGGCGCGAGGCGCCCCTGGATGGCGCTGCTGATCGACGCCCCGCTCGCGTTCGTCCAGATCGTAGTCGTGGGGCTCGGGGCGTACCTCGCGACGTGGATTCCCTGGCTTCGCACCGACGGCGGATGGGGCCGCGACTACGGCACCCAACATCCAGACGATACGGCGGTGCGCATCTTTGGCGACGGCCTCGGCTCGCTGTGGCACTACCACAAGGAGATGTACAACTTTCACACCGGCTCCCACATGATGCAGAACGCCACGCACACCTATGAGGCACATCCGGCGGGTTGGCTGTTCATGATTCGCACGACGGGGATCGCCGCCGAGAACGACATCAAGCCTGGCGAGCAGGGGTGCACCGCCGTCGATACCACCTGCCTGCGCGTGGTGTCTGCGCTGGGCACTCCCCTGCTCTGGTGGGCGGCTGCGATTGCGTTGGTCATTGCGTTGTGGTTGTGGCTCGGGCGGCGCGACTGGCGCTTTGCCGTGCCGATCCTGGCGCTCGCGTCGACGTGGCTGCCGTGGTTCCGCTACGCCGACCGGCCGCTGTTCTTCTTCTACGCCATCATGATTATTCCGTTCACGGTGACGATTCTCGCGATGGTGCTCGCGCGCTTCCTCGGCCCCGCGGACCATCCCCTGAGACGGCGACGCGCGATCATCGTCGGCATCATCGTCGGGCTCATCATCTTGAACTTCGCGTTCATCTACCCCGTGCTCACAAACCAATTGCTGACGCGCCCCGAGTGGCTCATGCGCATGTGGCTAGGCACCTGGATCTAGCGAGCCCGGGTGGTTGAGTAGCGGCTGTATGCGGCGTATCGATCCTTCCATGGGTTTTACAAGTGATCAACCGTCGTCGAACTTCAAAATCCGTACGCAGTTTGACCAAACACCCCAAAATCGGGTCCTTCATCTCATCTGCGTACGGATTTTGAAGTTTTTCAGTCGGCGCATCTCGATACGCGGCTTCGCCGCTACTCGATGACCGGGGAGCGGGCCGCCTTGACCCCGGTGGTTGAGTAGCGCCCGAAGGGCGCGTATCGAAACCACACCCGAGCCCCTCACAGGCGGCTGAGCACCCAGCTTTTCACACCCGCGCGCACGCGGCGGGTCAGCGGGAGCGCGCGCCCGTCGCGTCGCACACCGATCAGCGTCTCCGCAAGCCACAGCCCCGAGGCTGTGCCGTTCATTAGCTCGCCGCGACCGTTGCCGCGCGCGTAGTAGCCTCCGGGAATCGCGGAGGCCCCGACGACGGGACGGCCGTGGTCGGAGGGGTCGATCGCGAGCTGGCCACTGGCCACGATTTCTGCGCCTTGGCTAGCCAGATCGTCCTCCAGCTCTGCCCTGGCCGCGTCGATACCGCTCGGCGTCGACTTCCGACCCACCACCAGTTGCGTGTCCTCGTCGGGGCGGATCAACCACGCTGGCCCGTCGGCGCGCAGCTCCACCCACCCGACGGGTTCCGCCAGCCGCGCGGTCACCGTCGGAATCCATTGGGCCGGGCTCACGCGCGCCACTCGCCCCCACGGGGAGACGCCGAGGGTGTCCACGCACGCGACGGCCTTCAACGCCCCCGGTTCGCGCGCCCAGGCGAGATTGTTGCGGTATGCCACGCCGGTCACGCCTTCGGAGCGCCGGATGTGCGTGGTGGTAACGCCGTACAGCACCTGCGCGCCGGCGTCCAAGCACTGCTGCAGCAGCGCCGTCGCGTACTCGAATGGATCCACCACGAGCGCCGGCGAGGTGAGCGCCCGGTCGGCGACGTCGACGTCTGCACCAGCGCGCGAGAAGAGCTGCGCGAACTGCCGCAGTTGCATGAACGACGCGTCGCCCAGGGAGCGGTCGACGAACCCCAGCGCGCGCCCCTCGACGCCGGCCTCGGCGATGACCTGCCGGATAAACCCAGTGCCGTGGACGTTGCGGGCGATGTGCTCGATGGTGACGTCGTCGCCGTATTCGCTGCGCATGTCTGCGACGGTGGACGCGTGCCCGGCGGCAGCCACGCCGTGTCCGATGGCGGCGCTGCGGTGCTCCAGGTTCGGGTCGAGTACCACGACGTCGAACCCTTCGCGCGCGAGTGTTCGGGCGGCGGTGAGGCCTGCCACCGTTGCTCCAAGTACCACCACGTCATGGATCATGACCCCCACTGTACTCGCAGGCGCTAGGATTCCCGGCGTCTACCGAGGAGGATTATTGTCTGCGCTCGAGCAGGATTTTCGCGACGCCATGTCGCGCGTGCCCGCGCCCGTCGCGATAGTGACAGCGCTGGTCGACGGTGTCCCGCAAGGCACGACGGTGTCGGCGTTCTCGTCGTTGTCGTTGACGCCGCCGATGGTCATCGTCGCGCTCGATAATCGGGGCGCCATGCGCGACCACGTGGCCGCTGCCGGGCATCTCGGGCTCAATATCTTGGCGGGCGACCAGGCCGACCTCGGGGCCCGGTTCGCCTCAGACCACGACCGGTTCGATGGCGTCGAATGGGAACTGGCCGACGGGGTGCCCCGCCTCGCGGGCATCGCGGCGTTCGTGCGGTGCGACGGCATCCAGTTTCTGCCGGGCGGTGACCACACCGTCGTGCTCGGCACTGCCGCGGAAGCGCGCTCGTACAAGGAGGAGTCCTTGTCGTACCACCTTCGGGCGTTCCATTCGGTACCTGCACGCCTGCCGCTGCCCACCGCCGAGCCGCGCTAGGCCGCGCATCCCGCCACGGTGTGGGGCCTAGGCCGGTACAGTAGCCGTGTGACCACCGCCGTTCAGTTGTCGTCCGCCACGCGCGTAGCGGACATGTTCAAAATCGGCATCGGGCCGTCGTCGTCGCACACTGTCGGGCCTATGCGTGCCGCCGCGTTGTTTGCCGAGCGCCTCCACGGCCTACCGGTGGCGCGGGTCACGGCTCGCTTGTGCGGCAGCCTCGGCTCCACCGGCCGAGGCCACATGACCGACCGCGCTGTGCTGCTCGGCCTGCAAGGCTATGACCCGCAAACCGTGCCCGCGGACATCGTCGCCGACTGTCTGCGCCTGATCGAAGAGCGTGGACATATCAACATCTGCGGCGCCGAGGTGCCGCTCGACTTTGAGCGCGACATCATCTTCGAACCCCGCACCATCCTCCCCTTCCACGTCAACGGCCTCGTCTTCAACGCCTACGACGCCGCCGGCAACGAGCTCGCCCACGGCACCTACTTCTCCACCGGGGGCGGGTTCGTGAGTGAGCAGGTCGACGACGGACACGTCGTGAGCCTCGACGCGCAGCCCGCCGACGCGATTCCCGAGCCGTTCCAGTACAACAACGCCGGAACGCTGCTGCGCCTGTGCGAGGTCGAGGGGCTCTCGATCTCCGACGTGGCCCGCGCCAACAACGGCGACGGCGACGAGCTCGACGCCTATCTCGACCTCATCCACCGCACAATGAACGAGTGCATCGAGGCCGGCATGTCCGCGACGGGCATCCTCCCCGGCGGGCTGAACGTGCCCCGTCGGGCGCGACGTCTGAAGGAGCAGCTGATGAGCCGCGACGGGGAACGCGGGCCGAGCTGGCAGTCGTCGAATGACCCGATGGCGGGCATCGACTGGGTGAACCTGTACGCCCTGGCGGTGAACGAGCAGAACGCTGCGGGGCAGCGAGTTGTGACTGCCCCGACGAACGGCGCCGCCGGCGTGATCCCCGCCGTCTTGCGATACTACGAGCGATTCGTTCCGGGCGCTGACCGCGAAGGCATCCGGCGTTTCCTGCTGGCCGCTGCCACCGTCGGCTCCATCATCAAGGCGAACGCCTCGATCGCTGGCGCTGAAGTGGGTTGTCAGGGCGAGGTTGGGTCGGCGTCGGCCATGGCCGCCGCGGGCCTCGCCGAGGCGCTGGGTGGCTCCCCGCTGCAGGTCGAGAATGCCGCCGAGATCGCGATGGAGCACTCGCTGGGGCTGACCTGCGATCCGGTTGCCGGCCTGGTGCAGATCCCCTGCATCGAGCGCAACGCCATCGCCGCAGTGAAGGCCATCAATGCGGCGCGCATGGCAATGTGGAGCGACGGGCGCCACCAGGTGTCACTCGACACCGCAATCCGAACCATGCGCGACACCGGCAGAGACATGCTCAGCAAGTACAAAGAAACCTCCGAAGGCGGCCTGGCCGTCAACGTCATCGAGTGCTGACCCACCCCGGTTGGTCCGCCACGTGAGCGCGTGGTAAATTAGCTCCTCGCCTGGGGCTATGGCGCAGTTGGTAGCGCGTCTCGTTCGCAATGAGAAGGTCAGGGGTTCGAATCCCCTTAGCTCCACGTATGTCATGAGTCGCGTCATGCTTGACGCATGAGTCGCGACATGCTGGACGGATCGGCATCCCAGTTGTTTTTGTTCTGGGGTGCCGGTTTTGTTCATTTGGGGTGAAATGGTGGGTCGCCGTGTTTCCAGTAGGCCTTTTGGTAGTCGCGGGCGGTGTCGATGTAGTGCTCGGTGAGAACTTCTCCGGTTTCAACCAGTGATGTGGTGATGTGGTTGTCGGTGATGACCATGAGGATTTTCTTGTGTTTGTAGGCGCGTCCGATGCCGAGGTGGAAAAGTTTGCCGGCGTAGCGCACGCTGACTTTGCCGTTTTTGTCGACTGTGTCGTTTCGGGTTCGCCATTCTTTTTTGGGGTTGTCGTTGGGCGTGGCTTTGACTCCGGTGGTGTATGCCTGCTGTGGGGTGCGTCTGCCCAGGGCGCGGTGGGGTCGGGTGCAGTTGTAGTTTTGGCGAAACTCATTGAGGAGTTGTTGCAGCTCATCAATGGTTTGTGCTGGGGGTCGGGCTTTGATCCATTTTTTGAGGGTTTGGTGGAACCGCTCAATTTTTCCTTGGGTTTGGGGGTGGCCCGGCCGGCCGTTTTTCTGTTGGATTTTGTGTGCGACGAGCACTTTTTCGAACGCGTTTCTCCCACCTTTGCGCCCGGCTAGGCGTGCGGTGAACACCAGTCCGTTGTCCGTCAGCGTGGATGCTGGTGGGCCGTATGTGTGGATTAAACGTGTGAGTTCGGCGGCGACGGCGGGGCCTGTGAATGCGGCGGCCGCGGTGATTGACAACAGGTATCGCGAGTGGTCATCGAGGAAGTCGAGGACTTCAACGCGTGTGTTGTCGGCAAGGAAGAGGTGGGTGATGTCGGCTTGCCAGCATTCGTTGGGTATTGCGGCCTCGAAGCGGATGTAGGAGCTTTTTGGCTTCTTTTGCGGCTGCGGGGTGATCAAGCCTTCGTTGGTGAGGATGCGACGGATCGTCGAAGTTGACGGGGCACGTTTGCCGGCCTGTTCGAGGTGGTAGGTGATGGTTTCGGGTCCTGCGTCAAGTCCGTGCCGGGTGAGCTGTTTGCGGATGTCGATGATTTCGTTGCGTAACGCGTCCGGTAGCGCGTGTGGGTGGGTGTGAGGGGCACGCGATTTCGGTGCGATTGCCTCGGCGCCGCCTGCGTCGTAGGCGTTGAGGATCTGGTGGACGCGTTGGCGTGAGATGCCAAAGCGCTTGGCGACGTTGGTGGGTGTGCCGCCTTGGTCTCTGACAGCTGTGACGATGGCGAGGTTGCGGTTGGGACTGTTCATGGTGTCAAACATGTCCCGACTCACCAGTCAAGCGTCACCGACACGGCTGAGGTAACCCTAAGTGTCAACAATGACGCGACTGACCTGTCAAGGATCACAACGCCTTCCCCAGGCACACCCCGTCAAATATGTCGTGACCTCAGACACCCTTAGCTCCACGTAAGATGAGAAAATCGAAACTTGCCCCGCCTGAAGGCGGGGCAGTTTTGTTTCTGCGGTGACGTGGGCCGGGGCATCGATGGTGGTGTGGGCGAGAATCCGAGTGTCATAGCCCTGCTCTGTGCCAGTGCACGGCGATCTGGACGCGGTCGCGGAGGTTGAGCTTGGTGAGGATGCGGCTGACGTTGCGTCGTACGGATGCGGGTTCGATGGCGAGCCTTTCGGCGATTTCGGTGTTGGACTCGCCGTCGGCGATGAGGCGAGCGATGTCGCGTTCTCGGGGTGTGAGTAGGTCGAACAGTGCTCGCATCTCGGTTTGCTGGTGGTGGGGGAGGGCGCGGGGGATTCCGCGTTCGATGACTTGACGGGTGATGCGTGGGGTGAGGATGGCGTCGCCGCGGGCGACGGCTTCGACCGCGGCGATGAGATCGGGGGTGCGGATGTCTTTGAGGAGGTACCCGGACGCGCCGGCGGTGAGGGCTCCGAAGGCATAGTCGTCCTCGTCGTACGTGGTTAGGACCAGGACTTTCACGGACGGGTACGTTCGGGTGATCCGACGAGTGGTTTCGATGCCGTCGAGCACCGGCATGCGTACATCCATGAGGACCACATCGGGGAACGGCATGGCTTGGTCTTGCGTGGCGGTGAGCAGGTCGAGAGCTTCATGGCCATTGCTGGCTTCAGCGGTGACGGTGAGGTTCGGGCTACGTCGGAGCATGAGGGCGAATCCTCGGCGTGCTATGGCCTGGTCATCAACCAGCATGATGCGCAGGGGCTCAGGCATCGTCGTACTCCTCGTTCGATACGTGCGGTAGCTCGGCGTCGACGATCCACTCGTCGGGCTCGCCGGGGCCAGCATTGAACGTGCCGCCCTGGCTGGTGACTCGATGGGAGAGGCTCCGCAGCCCACTGCCCGGCTCTTGGCTTTCAGACGAACGCGGGTGCCCATGGCTGCGAATGGTAATCCGGACGCCGTTAGCCGTGTGGTGGTCGATGGCGATGGATGCCCGTTTGAGGGGCTCGGTGTGGCGCACCGCGTTGGTGAGGGCTTCACGGACGATAGTGAAGCCGAGATCGGCGACGGCCGACTCCTCGGGGCATCGTCCGGTCTCGGTTACCGTGACGGGGATGTCGAGGGCTCGGATGCGATCGGCCACAGCGTGGACATCGTCCCAGCTATACCGGCGGGGCTGGTCCGCAGCGGTTGCGGCCGGGTTCTCGAGGCGCCCGAGCAGGGCGACGGCGCGCCTGGTCTCGGTGAGGCCTTCGCGCGCCAGTGTCTCGATGTCCTCCAGCGATTCGTCGAGCTCTGGATTCTCGGTGGCCCCGGAGAGGCCCTGGGCGAGAGCGATGATGGCGGTCAGATTATGCCCGACGCTGTCGTGGAGCTCGGCGGCGATGCGCGTGCGCGCCATGGCCTGGTTCCGTTGGGCGGCGATGATGCGAGCGCGCTCAGCATCATGGCGGGACTGCTTCGTGGCCGTTCTCCAGCCGCGCACGCTGCGCGCCCCGATCCCGGCCAGGGCACTGAGCGCCGCCACGCTCAGCTGGCCGGTGAACTCGTCGACGACAGTTGTCGTCGCCACCATCCACGAACTGGCGAGCATACCGAGGCAGGTCGCTGCGATCGAGCCCGCGACCGAGGTTACATCGGTGTCGGCGACCACGCGGAACAGCGCGAACAACAGCGGAAAGGCGACATAGTTGTGCATCTCCACCGTGGACGCGGCGAGATACACGCTGCCGGAGAGCACCAGCACGGGCACTGGGTGACGGAGGCACCACAACAGCACGGCACCTGCGAGTATCACCGTGATCGTGACGGTTGCAGCTCCGGGAACCGACTGGATGAGATCGAACGCCACCCCGTCACGAGGGCTTCCGGCAAACAGGAGCCTGGCTACGAGCACGGCCTGGAAAGCGACGCAGGACAACACCATCACCAGCCACGCTGTGCCGGCATCCCGACGCTCGCGACGGGTCTGATCGAACCAGTCCCGAACAGCCTGCACCGCTGCTCCTTCCCAGAACTCGACTGCTGATGATTACTCTTACCAGTGTTTCAGGCGTGACGCAGCCCCGCTGCTGTCTCCCGGCGCAGCCATGTCATCGCCTGGCTGAGCTGGACAGCCCACAGCGCGAACCAGCACACCAGGAAGCCCGCGGCCAATCCCAGCCAAGGAACGCTCAGCACCACGGAGCCCACCAGCGCCAGTGAGCAGCTGACCACCAGCCACGCCACTAGAGCCACCGGAAGCAGCCCCATACCGGCTGCGCACAGAGCCAGGCAGAAGGACTGCCACGCGACCAAACGTGAGACCTGTACGGGGCTCATCCCCGACGCGCGCAGCGTAGTATGCTCGCGCGCCTGGTCGCGGCCGCTGAGCGCGATGACCGCCATGCTCGTCGCGATCGCCATCACGCAGAACAGGCCAGAGAGAAGGGCGATGTCGGTCAGGTTCGGATCCTCCAGCGGGAAACCCGCCCGTGTCATCACGGCCAGGTAGGAGCCTGTCGCGGTGAAGATGACGCCGCCCAGCGCGATCGCTGCCGCCAACGGCGCGATCGTGTTCGCGTTCATCGCCGCCTGCGCCCGGGCCGAGCGCGCCGCCACCTGTCCCACGGGGACACGGAAGAGACGCAGGACCTGGTGCGCGACGTTCAGGGCGACATGCACCAGAGCGGGTCCCGTCACGTACACCGCAGCGGCGCTCAACCCGCCGACCCACGTCGCCGCATTCACCATCGCCGTGGTCGACCGCCCGACCTGCGCAGGATCCAACGTCCGGGGTGTCGCGGCCGCCATCGCCACAGCACAGGCCAACAGCAGGCCTCCAACGAGCCACCGCCCCCACGCACGCCGGCTCCGAACAGCCGCGGGCCCACGCATCGCTTCAACGGGCTCCACCAGAGCCGCACGGTGCGCAGGCCAGGCAGCGCCCAGCAGACACGTCACCACCGAGAGGACCAGCGCTGTGCCGCCCGCCACAGCGCTCGGCGCGAACAGCGGAGGAACGAAGTCACCGGTGCCGCCCGGAAAACTCGCACCGGCCATCTCGTTGAACCACGGCACCACGAGCGAACTCAGCACCGAGCCGAGCGCCACCCCCGGAACAGCCCCGACGAAGCTGGCCAGCCCGACCAGCGCCCACAGGCAGGCGCGGACCTGCCGGGGCGAAGCTCCCATCAGCCGCCACTGGGCGAACGTGTTGCGGGTGCGCTCCACCGTCGCAGAACCCACCACCGTCAGAGAGCACACCGCGAGCAGCGCGATCACTGTGTAGATCGTCATCGAGACCATCGCGAACTCGCCGCCGTCGAGACCTGATCGCCGGGCCGCGTCCAAGAACTCGGTGGAACTGGTCCAGAGGAACTGATTCGTGCACGCCGTGACCAGGACCGTCACCGCGGCGACCACACCCATACTTGGCGCCCACCCGAACCAGTCGCTGCGGAGGATCCGCACCACATGACGCAGCATCACCGCACCTCCGATCGGCGCACCGGTTGACGCATCCCGGCCAGCACCTGACCGGCGTCAAGCCCGGAGCCCACCCCGGTGATCGACCCGTCGCGCATGAACACCACACGATCGGCCAGCGTGGCGGCATCCACGTCATGCGTCACCATCACCACCGTGGTCCCCGCATCCGCGAGCTCCCGCAGCACCTCCAGAACCAGGCGTGAATTGGTGCTGTCCAGCGCGCCCGTCGGCTCGTCGGCAAACACGACAGCGGGTCGGAGCAGCAGCACCCGGCACAGCGCCACCCGCTGCTGCTCCCCACCCGACAGCGCCCCCGCAGCCGTCCCTGCCTTCGCCGCCAAGCCGAAGCGTTCCAGCAGCCGAGTGCGGACCTGGCGGTCAACCTGCCGACCGGCCAGCGACAGCGGTAGGGCCACGTTCTCCTCCACGCTGAGGTAGCTCACCAGGTTGTACTGCTGAAACACGAACCCGACCCGCGACCGCAGGAACGTCGCCCGCGCCTGCCGAGACATCGCATAGACGTCATATCCCTCAATCAGTACTTGACCTGCGGTCGGAGCGTCCAACCCGCTCAAGCAATACATCAGCGACGTCTTCCCTGCCCCGCTGGCACCCACGATCGCTGTCAACGACCCTGGAGAGAACATCACCGAACACTCCCGCAAGACCCAGTCGCCACTCGCGATCTGCCGCCCCACTGCAACCGCGCTCACCTCGCCAGCATCCCTCGTCTGCACCCGTCACTCCTTTCGGCACCGGCCCTCCGTCCGAAGGCCTACAACAACCAAAGCCGTCCACCCACCCTCGTGTCGTGCCGAAAGAAGAAACTGTCATCACCAGAGGACAGGACCAGGCCCACAGCCGCGCAGACAGTCTGAGGACGTCGGCCGATGCCGGCCGCCCCTACAACCACCCCGTCATTGGTCAGCAGACAAGGAGGAAGCTGCGCCACTTGCCCGAGGCATGAGGCTGCGTAACGGGCTGGACGGGTGTGTCGCTGCAGTTGCACTTCAGTGATGATCAAGTGTGTGCGGACTGTCCCCGCCGTGGTTGGCGTCTGCGGTGCTGCGGTCCGTGCCGTCGAGAGCGGATCGACTGGTGTGCTCGCACCGTCTGAATCACGGCCGGGGAAAGTTTCGACATGCCTTCCGCTAGCTCCACCAGATCGGACGTACTAGAACACCTGACATCGTTGGGTGCGAGGGCGGCGAACGGCTCGTTGAGCTGGATCACCGCTTTTTCGTCTTCGGTGATGAGGATGCGGTGGTAGAAAGCTTGGTTGGCGAGCCGTTTGCCGTGGTCGTCGGTGCGCTCCTACATCCGGCCGCAGTCAGCGAGGAATCGTAGGGCGGTGGCGAGGTGCTGGCGGGGGCCTTCGTGGTCGTGCCGCTCAGCGTCCAGGCGTTTGGCGACGTCGGCCAGAGCGATCCTGATCCGGTCCTGGTGGCGCTTCAGGGTGTCGAGGTCGATGGCGTCGGCGAAATAGCTTCGAGGAGCTTATCTGCCTCGCCTTCCAACCGCTGTTTGGAGGCGGTGAGGTCGTCGATGGCCTGGGACCGCTCAGCCAGGCGCTCATCGAACGCCGCCTCGATTCGCTCAGCAAGCTGCACATAGGTGCTTGGGCTGATGGCGATCTGTTGGTAACACTCGGCGACGAGTTGCTCAGCGACGCCAACGGGCACTGCCTTCCTCGTACACGTCGTGCGTTTGGTGGCTCGACCGGTGCAGATGTAATAGGCATAGCGGATGCCTTGTTTGTTGCGGGCGTAGTCGAGCTGCAACCGGGCGTTGCACGTGCCGCAGTACAGCGTGCCCTTGAGGTAGTGGTCGTGCTTGCGGCGTCGTTCCCCAGCGGTGGCGCGGGTATCCAGGAGGATCTGGACCTGCTGCCAGGTCTTCGCATCGACAATCGGCTCGTGGGCGCCGGGATGGAGAGCACTCTGGTAGCGGACCTGCCCGATGTAGTACGGATTACGCAGCAGCTTGAAGAACGTCGACCGCCCCACCGGCCCCGACGGCCGCTTCGGCGTCGCCACTGTCGTCAATCCTCGGGCGGTGGCTTCGGCCAGCAGGTCGGGGACGGTGTGCTCACGCTTCGCGTAGGTTTCGAAGACCCAGCGGATGAGCGGTGCACGGTCGGGGTCGATCTCGACGGTCCGGTACTCCCTGCCGTGCTCGTCCTTGCGTCGCACGTTGCGGTAGCCGATCGGTGCACGGGAGGGGGTGCCGCCTGCGGCGACTTTCTGGGTCATGCCTTTGGTGACTTCGGCGGCGAGGTTGCGGGAGTAGAACTCCGCAATCGAGGACATGATGCCGTGCAGCAGCATCCCCGACAGGGATTCGTCGATGTTCTCGGTCGCGGAGACCAATTGGACGCCGGCGTCGATGAGCTGGCGGTGGATGTCGACGTCATCGAGCCGGTTGCGGGCCAGCCGATCCACTTTGTACACGATGCAGTAGGTGACCTGATGGGTCGCGATGTAATCCAGCATTCGCTGCAGCTCGGGCCGCTTCGCCGACCGGGCTGACTCGCCCGCGTCGACGAACTCCGCGATCACCTGGGCGCCAAGGGTTTCGGCTTTGCGACGGTTCGCCTCCCGCTGTGCCGGGATGGAGAACCCTTCATCGCGGCCACCGGTGGTGGCTTGTTCCTTGGTGGAGACCCGCTGGTAGGTCACCGCCGTCACCCGTCCCTCACCCGGGATATTCAGGGGCTTCGTGCGGGGAGTGGTCGTCATGATCGGTGGTCCTCGTCGTCGAGTCGGCTACAGGTTCCGGGGTGTGGGTGTGGAGGCGGTCGGCCAGGTGCAGCACCAGCGCGACGAGCCGGTCCAGGTCCGGCTCGCCCCGGGGTAGGGGTTCGGCTATCAGTCTGCGTCCGTTCGGTGTGGTGCGTGCATACCTCATGCCCCACAGGTGGACACCCCACCCCAGAACCCGCGGGGACGGTCGGGGTGGTGACGGTTCCGGAAAATGTCCGGGACCGTCCCTTCGACTGGAATCGGGCACGAGTGTGCCGGGTGGGGTGTTCACGGCTGGGGAAATTTCCCCAGCCGTCCATCCGCACCGAATGATGCACGATCTGGGCCGCTCCACGGCGTGACGCGACACGGCGAGCCCAATGGAGGCTCACCAGTCAGGTGCGCACCGCATCCCGGAGGGAACACCGTGGCGGTGGCCTTCACGACTATCACAGGTGAGGGATACATGTCGAGCAGATCAGCCATGGATGAGCGGATCACCGTCCGATCTGCCCGTATCCCGGTCATCGCCCGTGGCGGGGAGGAGTTGTCCGCACCACAAGCAACCGGTCAGGTCGTCTGCCGTCTGCTGGCGGTACTCGGCCCGATACGCGGTCGGGGTGACTCCCATGATCTTGGCGAACTGCTCCGCCGCATGAGCACGATTCCGCCACCCCACCCGGACCCCAATGTCGGCGATAGTCATGTCCGACTCCCGCAACAGGCGAGCCATCTCCCGCACCCGCAACCGAGCCAGCCACGCGATTGGAGGCATGCCAATCTGGTCGTTGAAGACCCGCCCCACCTGCGACGGCGAGAGATACAGGCTGCTGGCGATCTCAGCGAGGCTCCAGCGATGCGCAAGGTCGCCCTGCATCTCTGCGGCTGCTTTCTGCACCACTGATCGAAGAGCAGACTTGCTCATGCGACCTCCTCACCCACATGGATGCTGGCAAGTCGTTCCAGCTAGACACGCGCAGGGGGCGGAGTGACATGTTCGCTTGCCAGGCATGCATAGACGAGGGTGCTGGTCCATTGACCCTTGCTGTACCAGTCCTCGACGTGGTGGGCTTCCAAACGCATCCCGACCCGTCGAGCCAGGGCGGCAGAGGCGGCATTGCGAGCATCCATCTGCGCAGTGATGCGGTGTAGTTGGTAGTGCTGGAATCCCACCTTGAGGACGGCCTGAACGGCTTCGGACGCGAACCCCTGGCCACCATGATCAGGGTCGAGCACCCAGCCGATTTCGGCTTGTCCATGCTCGCGGTCAGTCAGCCACAAGGCGACATCGCCGACTGGGAGGCGATCATGTTCGATCACCAAGGCCAGGGCGCCGCTCGTGGAGCCGAGGCCGGTTCTTTCAAGTCGCTGGGTGAGTTTCATGTCGGTGTCTTCGACCGTCCACGGGTCATCGAGCAAGTATCTGGCGACCTCGGGACGTGAATAGAGTGCCTCCAGCCAGGCATGGTCTTCTGGCTGGTGAAGCCGTAGCCGTAACCGGTCAGTGGACAGCGGCCAGTGCGGATCGGGGTAGAGCCTGCGGCGATAGTGGACCAGTTCCTCACGTACGCCTGCTGGCGTGGTGTCAGCCTGGCGGGAAGTCTCGACAAACCCGGCATTGATCAGGCGCCGTTGGGAAGCTCGATTGGCAGTGACGGTCCGGGCAGTCAAAGCGCTCAACCCGGACTCCCGAGCAAGGGTGACTGCCAACTCAAGACCGCGAGCGGCATGACCAGTGCCACGCCGCTCAGGGGCGATCCAGAAGCCCACCTCCGCCGACTCGGTGCCGACATCGAAGATCACCATGCTGCCGACAAACTCGTCAGACTCGGCATCCGCGAGAGCGAGCACAGCCAACGTGCCATCGGCCAAGCCGGGCTCCACCACCTCGCGGATCAGGGCTCGTGCCGATTCGGGGGTGTACTCAGGCTCCGGAAGATGACCGAACCTGCGCACAGCCTCATCTGCCGTACCGTCCGCATACGCCGCCGCATCCGCGTCCGTCATGCGCCGCAGACACGTGCTGCCCGACACGAGGGGAAGTACCGAAGACTCCAACATACCACTAACCTAACATAGAGCGAATAACTATCTGAAGGCTGTTCGGATAGTCTGGGGTGGTGAGCTACTGGGACCATCGCAAGCCCGTCCAACGCCATCGAGCAGTGGATATCGCCCAGATCGCTCGCGCGTCCGTCGCGCTGCTGGACGAAGGGGGCCTCAGAGCATTGACCTTGCGGGCAGTGGCGCAACACGTGGGGGTGGCCCCCGCAAGCCTGTACTCGCGAGTCCACTCGGTGGACGACCTCTTCGACCTCGCCCTGGACACGGCTCTCACAGATGACCCCGCAATGCAACAGGCCGTCAGCGACGCTGACTTGCCAGACCTCATGATGGCGTTCTTCCGCCATCTCGTTACTCACCACTGGGCGGGGCACGTGATCGGGATGCGCGCCCCCCGCGGCCCCGCCTACATGCGTCTCTCCGAACGCATGTGCCTCCTACTTGAACAAGCGGGGGCGGAGGACCCGCTGGGGGCGGCCTACCGCTTGTCGAATCTAGTGATCGGCAGCGCGCTCACCGCCCCCATGGCCCCCAACGAGAAGCACGCTCCGATCGACGCAGAACAAGCCCCCACGTACGCTCGCCTTCACCGCGAACACCACATCAGCCCGGAAACCATCCTCGCCGACGGCATCAACTGTCTCCTCACCTGCACGAACCAGACCGGCTAACGGAGACGCCACGCGTCTTGCAGATCGAGGACAGGCGCCCTTTGGGCGACGCATTGATACTTCACCGCGTGGTGGTCACCGTGGAGCAGGCGGGCCGGGACTGATGGGCCGGAGCCTCGATCTGCAAGACACGTGCTAGTCCCACAGCTGCTCTGCGGGGCAAACCACATACTGAGCAGTACGGGCGATTGACAAGGTTGCTATTATGCTGACCCGTAGCGAACGTTGGTCTTAGCGGGAGGGGCCTGATCAGGCCGACGCAGCGCCCGAAATGACCACCGTCACACGATCTACGCCAACGACTTTCGTCTCCACAGGGGAGGCCAGCTCCGGAGAGAAGAGCGCCAAATTGACACCATCGCTAACCGAACTCCGGTAGATGACTCCTTGGTATCCCCGCTTCTTGATGAATTCACATAGGTACTGGCTTGGGATGTATTCAAACGCAGCGCTGCGGGGTTTCACTGGTTTCGTGAGCTCTTCGCCTAAGCGCTCGAGTAGGGGGAGTCCAGATCTAAGCGACATGATCTGCTCCGCGTTCTCAAGTATGAAGGGGGATGCGCTCTTTCGAGGATCTCGAAGATCGACTGCCAGAATGGAGGGAACCTGGAAAGTTGCAACACTGACCACCTCACCCGTATGCGGCCGCACCTCAGACACCGCCGTTGTTGCAGTTGAGCCAAGATATAGATACGGAATTCCGGCAGGATTCGCGCGTCCGTGTCCGGCGAGGTGCGCGGGCGGAGCGCCCATCTTGCCGAGAGGCAAGGGCTCGTCACCTGAGAGCAAGCGAGCACGATGCCACAGGTCCGTGATCTCTTTGAGGGTGTCGACTGGCGCGACTAGCAACTCCAGCATCTCCGCAAGACGCTCAAGATCAATTGGCTCGTCCAGGAACCAACGGTTACGGTGCATCATCTCATCACGGAGATCGTCCCATCGTTGAGGTGTCTCATTGACCAGCAGGTCTATGGGCGCGAAGGATCGCCGGACAATCTCGCCATCGTTCAGGATGTCGGCAAGAAGTTCCTTGGCGTGTGCCTCATCCATCCTAGGGTTATCGAACAGGCGCCAATCTTCTGCGAGCAGGGCTGCCAGAGATTTGCCTTCGTCGTCAGTGTCGTAGCAATCGACCAGCATCTCGAACCACTGGCTCAGCGCAGAAGGGTCAATAGTGATTGTGTCCTGAGTTCCACAGTAGCCACAGTTGCCCCGGCGAGGCTGGCCAGTGCCATCCCCGATGACCTTGGGGATGATATTCCGCGTTAGCCCCGGATCTCCGAAACAATTTGCACAGCAGTACTTCTTAGTCATTACGGTTGGCGTAATGATAGTGGGCGAGCGTCTCCAGATGGTGTTTAATCGAGAGCTTCTTTACATATCCCAATCCGGGGAAGTGACCGCGCTCATTCAGGTCTCGGAACTCAACAATCGCGCTACTTTCCAGAAGCTTGGAATCTCCAGAATCGAGTTTCCTGATCATCTTGTCCAATGCTTGGGCGAACTTTCCGGCCGGGTCGGTTGGCGTGTCGTTCGTATCAGACTTGAAATGATAAATGAACATCGCGTCATCTTGATCTGGGTCAATGAAGGTCAGATGGATGGCGACTGCATACGCGGGACCTCCCCCCTCGCTGTAATTGTCTCCGACCGTCAAGAAGTCCCCATATCCGTCCACCCCCTCCTCAAGTGAGTAAGTGACGTGAAGGTCTGAAAAAGCCTCGACGGGTGGATATTCCGAGTTCTTCATTTGGGTAAACCCGTCGCTAACCAAGATTCGCGGGTGTCCATCGAAATGTTTCCGGTAGAGACGATTCGAGTGATCTTCCACGAAAACATTACGGAAGTCCCCTGCGCCCCCTCCAAGTAGAGCAGATAGGCCCCGGGGGTTGGTGAACCCAGCATGGATTAGAGTCGTCCCAGATTTATTGAATCTGTTCGTCAAATCATGTGCCTGGTCTAGAGTAGTTTTACTAGTGAGAAGAATTCCAGCCCCTATTGCATCACTACCTTGGTACTCCTGTTCAAGAAGTTGAGCAATGCTTTCCCAACTCTCTCGATGGTCGCCATAACTCGGATTTACTACCACGACTGCTTGAGCTTCGACGTCAGTCAAGGACTTGAGCGTCTTGTCCAGCCCTCCAAGCGAGGCGCGCACGGGTTCGATGACGGGAACGAAATTGGACTCAGCGATTAGAGCGGCCGATTCACGAATTGCGATTAACTCAAACTGTTTTCCGCGGAAATAGGGGTAGTACATGTGGTCCTCATATCCAGGTAAGAGCCTCGGTTAGCGGGGTTTCAACAGCTTCCTTGATGCGGACCCTGTTGTTGGGGGTCGGACTTGCAGCTAAGGCGGCCGCTCGTATCGAGCCGGGGACAGAACTAATGAATGAAGCTAGGCGGGCTTGTGATCGGCTAGTCTTAAGTGTCTTGACCGACTCGTCGTGGACGACGGTTGGTTCCATGGTTGCGAAGATGCGGCGAAGCTCAGAGCGAATCTCTGTATTCGGCACATCCGGAACTTCCTGCCCTAAACGCGACAGGATTGATTTCGCTTCATCAACTCGAAGAATGTCTAAAATCTTCGTCGGATTGACCCTCTCAGGTTTGTTTTGAGGAGGCCGAGTGGTCTGCAAGGTGTATCTTTCGGATAAAGTTATGATACCAACATCCTCCGGTATAGCTTCGAAGACTTTTGCAAGGTGCCTCGTGCTAACTACAACGTTGACCGCGGCAAACACTTGACAGTAGTTTTTGACTTGGCTTCTCAACCGGGACAAAGAGTCGCGCTCTGATTTAATCTCGTAGGCTGTGGAGGTCCCATTTAGAACTACAATGTCAGCCTTGCACGAGCCCGCCCGAACCTCGCTGAGAAGTGTGGCAGTGTTCAAGTTGTGGCGGCCCAGGAGAATCTTCTCTGTGATCGCAGCCCGGTAAACGTAGTCGTCGCGAAATTTTGACCTCCTGAGTAACCCGAATGCTTGATCGAGCGCGGTTCCTACGGTCGCTTCAGGCGGCAAGGATGTGCTGAGACGGGTAAGGAGAAGCAGCCTAGCAAAGAGTGGGGAGCCTGCGTGCTTGCTGAAATCTCGCAGTACTGCTGCAGAAAAGAGACGGCTAAGGGCTGCGGCTTCGTTCTTGTCGAGGTCCATCTGCTTCCCATCCTCTCTCCGCTCACCGGTTGCGGAACTCCTCAGTCTGCCCAAGACTATATCGTGGTGCGCTAGACCGTTGCGTGGCTCGCCGCCGTGGTTCCTAATCGTAGCTGGCCATGATGTTGTCTAAACCAACGTTACGGTGTGCGGCCGTGGCTCCGTCATAACAACGGCCGCTGGGAACTACCGCCCTCACGGCTCCAGGCCGCGACCAGCTCGTTGACTGTGCGGGTGAAGGCGTCTTCGCCCCAGACGACGCAAATTGTTGAGTGGAGGTTCTCGCCCAGGTGTCTGTGCCCATTCCTGCCACGGCATGTAGCGCGCTACTCGCCCACGTACGTAGCGCTCCGCGCCGATCTTGACAGCCCCGCATTACCCGCGATGATGTCTGCGACCCAGCAGCGATAGACGCTGAAGCACTTTCTCGAAGCTCAGCAAAGGATCGTCGAGGAGTGACAACAACAAGCTCGACAGTGCCCGCTGGTGGCAACTGCTGCAGATGCCTCGCGCAGGTTCGTAGCGAAGTCCGACCCCACGACGACCCATCTCACAGACATTTCAGCACCCGACCAGGCAGCCACGACAATTGCCACCACGCCATGAGAGCCACTCCCTTCCTGTGTGCAGACAGGCTGACCGTTGATGCGTTTGACTCGCTTTCGTGAACGACGTGGTGTGCTACCTTGACCGCGACAGCTACAGCGCAGAAGACTCGCCATGCAGGTAGGATCCGAACCGATGACAAGCGTTTACGACGACGAAGCGCCTTGTCTGCCTGAACACCTCTCGTGCAAGCTACCGGCCAAACAACTCGATCCTCGAAACCTTTATGCCGCCCGAATACCGGAGCAACCGTCTCGTGTGCGGCTGGAGTGATTTCTGTTCGAGAAAAAGGCAAGACAAAGAAGTGCATCTCCCAGCACCCGCGGCTCCCTAGTGGAAATCCCAGTTGAATCGTGACAGGAAGGAGCGTGTCTCGCATGGTAGAATTTATCCCCAATGCGGGTGCCTGTATTGCCACAAAAAATGTGCTAAATGGTGTCGGCGTGGTCAGGTGGATGGTCCGCCACCCCTCCCAGCACCCGGCTGATAACGGTTGGTTCATCATGGGGCATCTCGACACCGAAGAATACCTCGCGGACACGAGTAACTATCAAATCACTGATTTCAATCTCCTGTGCAGTATTGAGCCGGCGCTCATTGGAATCTGGAACCTTCCCGTCGGTTCAGATCTACAAATCGTGCGCGATGAACTAGGGATTCGCATCGTCGACACTCCCACCGGGCGAGAAATCCCTCTAGAAGAGCAGTACATTCCACCACGGTTCCGCAAGTAAACCAGCGCGGTCATCCGCCTACCGTGACCGTCGTTTGTGATTCACAAGCACCGCCTGTTGCAGCCCAAAGGGACGCGGCGGTTCGTGCACGGGATTGACCTTCTCGTAACGTCAATGTTTACGGTGGTGAGCATGACAATCTCGATGATCGACAGCCTCGCTGGCATGCGGCGTCTCGCACAGGCACCACCTGGCGAGTGGGATGCGGCGGTCCGCGAATTGTGGGCGCCAATGGCCGATATGCATTCCTTCATCCCGGGCAACCTGGATCTAACCCAGGTGCACGCCAACAACTTCGGGTTCGGACCTGGCGCCTCCAGCGACCTCATTCTCGATACCCTCCATACTTTAGAATCAGCCGATGCCTGGGGGCGGATTGAGCGGGCTTTGCAAGACGGACTGGAGCGCTTATCGACGGCTCATCCGGGTATGGACATGCCGGACCTTCGAGTGCTGCTCATCCTGGGCGACCCCGGCAATCAGCATTTCATGGACGAGCTTCGCGGGTTGTCGGCCCTCGGTGGGATCAGCGGCTTCATCACGATCACCGTCTGGCCCACCCCTGAGGTGTTGAGTCGATTGGAGGGCATCGCTTTGCACGAAGTCCACCACAATGTGCGCTACTCGCCAGGCGGCGTGCCGTGGGACCCTCGAACGGTTACCGTGGGTGAGCACGTCGTAGCCGAGGGATTGGCGGACCTATTCGCTGCGGAGGCCAGCGGTACGCAGGGGTTCACGCACTTCGTCGCAGAAGAAACACGCGCGAATAATGACGTTCTGGAACGGGTGGTCGAGGGTTTGGAAGTGACCGGGATGCAGCATTTCAGCGCGTGGTTGCTGGGCGATGCCAGCGCACGCTTATTCGGCGTCACCCCTGTGGGTCTACCCACGGGCGCTGGTTATGCGGCTGGTGTCCGTATCGTCGAAGCCTACTTGTCCCAGACAGGCCGAAGTGCCGCCGACTGCGTGACGCTGCCCGCCGCCGACATCCTGGCTGTGGCCCTGCCACAGCTGGGGCTCACCACAACCGCGCATTGATTAGGGTGAGCACAGTGGAGTGGACGGTGAAAGAACTGGCTCAACGTGCCGGGATCAGCCCTCGGACCCTGCGGCACTACCACCACATCGGGCTCCTGAGCCCTGACCGAATCGGGGCAAACGGCTATCGCTACTACGGGCAGAGCGCCGTGGCACGCCTCCAACGCATCCTGCTGTTGCGCGACGCGGGCCTTTCCTTGACTGACATTGCCACCGTCCTCGACTCCCAACACAACGAGGCCGACGAAGTGGCGGCTTTGGAGGAACACGTCGTCAGGCTCCGGCGTGAGAGCGAGGCCCTGAACCGACGCATCGCGTCCGTCGAGCACACCATCGCCATGCGTCGTGAGGGACGCCAGCCGCGCATGGACATGATGCTCGAAGGGTTCAACGACCGCTACGAGACGGAAGTGGTTGCCCAGTGGGGACAAAAGGCCTTCGACGTATCCAACCAGTGGTGGCACAACAAGACCCTCGCGCAGCAACAACGGTTCCAGGCCGACGCCGAGCAACTCCTCGCACGCTGGGGCGAGCTGCATGCGGCTGGGCACAGTCCGTCCAGCCCCGAGGCACAGGCCCACGCCGCCGCACATGTGGCATGGTTTGCCGACATCCCCGGCACACCAACTCACTCCACCGACCCAGCCAATGCGACCGCCATGGTGCAAGGAATGGCGCACTTCTACGTCGCCAACCCAGACTTTCATCCCGTCTTCGGAAGCTCTGAGGCGGCCGACTTCGCCGCCGAGGCACTACTGATCCACGTCCGCCAGCTCTGACGCTCCCTGGCACCACGCACATAAGACGTTTACGAGCCCGATCACCCACCGGGAGTGCACGTCCTCCAGTAACGAACTCGTTGGATTAGGCCGGAGCCAGCACTGGCATACCGACTTCTTCGGCCGCTGCAGCCGTTCGCACGTCATAGGTGAGGAGAGCATCCGTCTGCAGGTCGATGGCTGTAGCGAGATACAGTGCGTCGAGGGAGCGTAGATTCGCTCCGGGCAAGAGGCCTGCGTGCGTGAATTGAGCCGGTTCAAGCTCGAACAACGAGACCTTCGCAAGCATCGAGGTGACCAGCCCCTGGCTGAGGGCTGGGATGCGCTGAACCGCTCGACGGAGTTGGATCGCCCCGGGTGTGGTGGAGAGTTCATAGTGGTACGTCGGCCATCTCTGGCTGACTGGTTTCAGTGTAGTAGTGTTCCTCGAACTGCGCTGGAGCGAGGTCGTTGCAGTACGAATGCGGGCGGGTGTGGTTATACCAATGCACCCATTCCATGGTCGCGAATTCCACAGCATCACCACCGGTCCACGGACCTTCCCGCCACACCATCTCTTTCTTGTATAGCTTATTAAGCGCTTCCGCTGCGGCATTACCGTAGGAATCCCCAGTCGAACCGACCGAGGCTTCTATTCCAGCTTCACGCAGCCGCTCCGTATAGGCAATGGAAACATACTGGCTCCCCTTGTCCGAATGATGAATTAACTGATCGATATTCCTGTTCTTTCGTTTCCTTTCCCAGAGCGCATGCTCCAGAGCATCCAGCGCTATATCGGTCCGCAACGTCGTATCGACTCGCCACCCAACAATCATCCGAGAACACAGATCCATGACGAACGCGACATAGACGAAGTCACTCCATGTCAGCACATAGGTGATATCGGCCACCCAGCGAGTGTTAGGAGTGTCTGCGGTGAAATCCCGCTCGACGAGGTCACCAGGATACGAGGCGGTCTTAGGCTGCCGTGTCGTAGTCGTCGACCGGGCATTAGGCACCCCGGCCAGCCCCAGAGCGCGCATACGACCTTCGACCGTGCACCTGGCGATCGGCTCGTCCGGGTACAGTCGGCGCAGCATCACCCACACGTTCCGTGCCCCGAACAATCCACGATTATCGAAATGCACACTCCGAATCCGATCATCCCACTTCGCATCAGCTCGCCTCCGGGCTGAAACCGGTCTCGCCTTGCTCGCGTACCACGAGCTCGCAGCGACCTGTACACCTGTCTGAGACAGTGTTCGACAGATCGGCTCGACTCCGAACTCATCACGATGATCATCGATGAAACCATCGATATCACTCAGCGGCGGTCGAGCTCCGCCTGGGCAAAATACGCACTCGCTTTCCGCAGGATCTCATTAGCTCGACGCAGTTCTCGAACTTCTTTTTCCAAGTCCATGATGCGTTGTTTATCATCGCTAGTCATTCCTGGCGCTTTACCGGAATCCACATGATGTTGCTTCACCCAATTACGGAGGGTGTTCTTGTTGATTCCAACCTGTTCACCGACCAGCCGGCACGCGGTACTCACAGCCAGCGCGGGTTCATTGACCAGCTTCTCATTGACCATGCGCACAGCGCGGTCACGGACCTCTGCAGGATACTTACTCAGTGCGGGCATGTTCCTATCCTCTCGGTTAGATCAAACCCTCCACCACACCCGGGGCGATCCAACTTCGCCGAGTAGGTGCGCCAACACAGCCCGAGAGCCTCGCGCGGCTGTCAGGCCGTGGGCATTGGCGAACGTGACAGCAGGCGCCGGTCGCGACGCTTAGCAGTGCGGGCGCGCACCAACAGCACTACGCTCACCGGGCCCATGACCAGGAACTTGAACGCGTTCCAGATGCACAGCAGCATCAGCAGGTGGAACCAACCGGGCGCACCGTTCTCGATGAGAATCGTCAGGATGTTCGCGACCGCAAGGCACGGGATGGCCAGCAGCATCGCAGGTACGCCCCACCTCAGCCCCCGCCGCGTGCAGAGCCTGTTCAACACGATGTTGGTCGGCATGTAGCGGTGCGGGAAGTCACGCGTGTGGATGCTCGCGGCCCAGATCAGGCGAAACATGAGCACAGTCCCCTCCTCGTCACCGGCGACAAGGAAACAAGAGGACCACTCAAGCCGAAGCCGTCAGGTTATCCACCGCATCCAGCGGTGGGCCACGCAGGTAGAGGCCACCTACAGGTAACCATGCTGCCTGGCAGTCGCGGGGAAGTGAACCCGCCGCTGTCGCGCGAGGACCTGGGTGTCCACGGCGGCGAGGCTCTCTCGGTTCCAGGTGCTCGCCGCTAAGATGGTGCAAGGGTAACGGCTAGCGGTTCAAGGAGGCAGAGATGGCGCGTGCTGACCTGCTACTTGATCTCGTCGAAGCCGAGAGACGTGGTGACCGAGACCGATTTCGCGTTCTCGTCGAAGCTGTAATCGCTGAGGAGCGAGCCAACCAGCACCACCTTGTCGCCGACCGCTTGTCCGAGCTGATTACAACCACTGGGCAGAGCGCTCCGCGTGACGACCACGCCGCAGCTATGCGCGACCTGATCCAGGAGATCGTTCCTCAACGCCGCTTGGAAGAGCTAGAGCTTGCACCGGTCCCTCGTCGGGTCGTCGCTGAGTTGATTGAAGAGCACAAGCGTTCCGAGCTGCTCCGCAGCTACGGAATCGAGCCCCGCAATCGACTCCTGTTGTCTGGTCCGCCGGGTAACGGCAAAACCAGCGTCGCCGAGGCGATCGCCTCAGAACTGATGCTGCCCTTCTACGTCATCCGTTATGAAGGAGTGGTCTCAAGCTTCTTGGGCGAAACCGCTGCACGGCTCGACAATGCCTTCGAATTCGCACGGACGCGCCGTTGTGTTCTGTTTTTCGACGAACTTGACACCATCGCTAAAGAGCGATCGGACGAGCACGAGACAGGAGAGATCAAGCGCGTGGTCTCGACACTGCTGCTCCAGATCGACCGGCTGCCTCCGCATGTCCTTCTAGTCGGGGCAACAAACCACAGCGAGCTTCTCGACCGGGCAGCATGGCGACGCTTCCAAATCCGCGCCGAACTCGAACCACCCAGCCGTGCTCAAGCGACACGCTTTCTCGAACGCCTCGCCGCCCGGATGGGCGGTGATCTCGGATTTGCCCCGCGCACTCTGGCGGACAAACTTGCGGGAGCTAGCTTCTCCGAACTGGAAGAGTTCGCTCTCGACGTGCGTCGCAGGGCAGTCCTCGAACTCCCCAACAGTAACCTCCGGAAGATCGTCCAAGAACGTCTGGAGCACAGACGAGATCAGGCGACGGGATGACGGCCGAACCTCGGCCCCTCCTGACATTCGGGCCACCAAAGGTTGCAGGCCGACCAAAACAGAAAACACGCCCTCTGCCTCGCTTGTCCAAACCAACCAGCGGCAGGCAGGGCGCACGCCTGACACCGCAATTTGGTGAACTGCGCTCGGCGTTCGATGCCGAGCGCGCACGTCTCTCGCCTGACGCGCGGGATGAGGTAGATCCGGCCTTGGTAGTGGTCTTTGACCTCGCCGGAAGCGTCACGGAGTTCCGCAACGCGATCAACAAAGTCGACGGGCTCGAGTTCTTGTCTGAATTGATCGGGGAGCAATCTGACCCTGACGACGATTTCCACATGGTGGAGTCCAAGAGCGGCCGTACGGACAAGCCCGTTCAGCACTCCCTGTACCTGATGCTGTCGAACGCAAAAGCGATTGATCAACTCCTCAGCTTGTTCAAGACTTGGCAAACAGACCCGACAACAAAGTTTGCTCGTGGCCTCGGCAGGTTCAAGACAGCGTTCGAACAGCTCACCTCAATCAGACGCTGGGGGCCAGAGGATCGCATCCGAGAGACCGGCCTTCGCGAACAGTGGCAAGAGACGCTCGACCTCGTCGGCCAATCCGTGAGCACTGTGATGGTTGAAATCGAGCTGTGGTACCGCTCCGATGCTAGACAGCGCGCCACCGCGCAAGCGCACGTCGAGAAAGTCATCGCCGACAGTGGCGGGCGTGTGCTCGATCGCTCTCAGATCGGGGAGATCAGCTACCACGCCCTGCTTGCCGAAATGCCGATTCAACAGGTTCATTCACTGACCACCGAGGGTGCCGAGTCGATCCAACTGCTGGCCACAGACGAAGTCATGTTTGTCAGTCCGTTCACCCCTATGCACGTCGCACCGCCGACCGCGGAAACGAGTATTCAGTTCGACCTGGAACCCCGAAGAGGTGCCCCTTCTGAGTTGCCTAGGGTCGCCTTGCTGGATGGGTTGCCGTTCGCTAACCATGACGCCCTCGCAGGTCGACTGGTAGTCGATGATCCTGATGGTCTTGGCGAGGACTACCCGCTGGCCTCTCGTTACCACGGCACGGCGATGGCGTCCTTGATCATTCATGGAGACCTTGCCACCCGCAGTGAACCGATCGACCGGCCCCTTTATGTGCGTCCAATCATGCAACCCCACGAGTTTATGTCAGGACACGAACAGACCCTGCCAAACAGGCTGTTCCCTGACTTGCTACACCGCGCGGTCAAGCGAATCGTTGAAGGTGATGCCGGCCACGACCCTGTCGCACCCAGCGTGCGCGTCATCAACCTCTCCATCGGGTCCCAAGCACGAGCGCTTGTGAGAAGAATGAGCCCTGTTGGCCGGCTACTCGACTGGCTAGCTCATTCCTACAACCTGCTGTTCATCGTCAGCGCTGGCAATCATCTCGGCCCAATCACAATTCCCGTTGCCGTGGCCAGCGACCCCGAATCCGCTCGATCCGCTGCAATCCGAACCCTCCACGACAGTGCGCTGTTGCGCGGCATCCTCCCTCCAGGAGATGCTCTCAACGCACTCACCATCGGAGCGACCCACACCGACGGACTCGGCGATATCGACGTACCAGACACCGCCTGGGACATTACGCACCCGAACGGACCTGCCCACTATAGCGCGACGGGACCCGGCGTCGATCGATCAGTCAAGCCCGACCTGCATCACACCGGTGGCAGAGCGCTCTACACCCGCCCTGTCATTCCAGCCGATCGCCTAGAAACCGTTGCCGTGGAACTGGCCCAGACCGCAACTACCGGTCCGGGGCTCCAGGTGGCTGCACCTGGGCGAGCAGGCGCAACCAACCACACCGTCTTCAGCGTCGGCACGAGCAACGCAACGGCACTGGTGACGCGCGAGGCCAGCCGACTCTTCGATGTCCTTGAAGCTGGCTCCGACGATTCAGAAGACGCGCCGCTGCCAGATCCTCAATATCATCCCCTACTAGTGAGAGCCCTCCTTGCCCATGCGACAAGCTGGGGCGATTGGGAACCGCAACTGCGCCGCGAACTCAAGCTGAGCAAGCAGGAAGCTCGTCGACGCCTGACCGCGCTTCTGGGCTACGGGCGCCTCGACACAGATCGACTCGGCGCTGGGGCCACAAACAGAGCAGTCCTAGTCAGCGGAGGGCTGATAGCCGGCGACCAACGTCACACCTATGAGTTGCCACTCCCGCCTTCGCTTCGTGCACGCGCAGAATGGCATCGCCTCACCATCACCCTGGCGTACATGGCACCCACTGTCAGTCGGCTCAACCGCTACCGAAGTGCGAAGGTGTACTTCGCCACTCCAGACAAGCAACTCGCAGGCGGACAACGCATTGATGCGGAGCACAACTCGGTCAGGCGCGGGAGCCTCCAACACGAGATCGTCCAAGGCAGCCGCGCCATGGTGTTCGGCGACGATGACACGTTCCCGATCCACGTTGAATGCATGGACGACGCCGAACACCTTGGTGCTGGTAAGACGGTGCGATACGCACTCGTGGTCTCCATCGAGACAGCAGCGCAGACCTCGACCACGATCCACGACGAAGTACGGGCAAGACTGCGGCAACAAGCCCGCGATCGCACGCGCGGCCGGGTACAGAGCTGATAAATCACGGTGAAGGACTGCATACTCTGGCCCAGCTCCTGTTGGGAACATCAGCGTTGGTCATGATGTCTTGAGCTCTTGCCGAGACCGTGGGACTCCGTTCGGATACGACCGTGCGTGTCGAGCATCATGACGCAGGCGGCGATCAAGTGTTTGCGGACTGTCCCCGCGGTGTAGCCGAACTTGTTGCCCACACGCTCCAGTGAAGCCCCCTGCTCATACATGGACCGCATCAGCCGAATCTCGCTGATCGACGGGGAGTGGTTGCGGAGGACGACACCGCCTTCTCGCAGGAGGCGAGAGAGTCGCTCGTCTCCAATGCCAACCTGTCGGGCCACAGCCTTCAGGGACGCGCCGGCAGCGTAAGCGGCTTCCGCTCGTTGAAGGACGCCTTCGGATGCTCGCGGCGCCTGCTGTGGGTGGCGCCGGCGCCTCTGGCGGTGTGACCTGTGCCGTCCAACGCGGATCGACCGGTGCATTCGCACCATCTGAATTACGGCCGGGGCAAGTTTCGACAAGCTTCCCGCTAGCTCCACTCCACGCACAAGGCTCGAACCTTTGCCATCATTGGCGGTTTCGGTTCGGGCCTTGTTGCCGTCTTGAACCCAGCGATGAGGGCATTGGCGTTGGTCCCTGGGTCGAGGAGCATCTCGAAGGATTCGTTGTTCTGGACTCGGAGTTGATCGTCTTCGTCAATGCAGATCCTAGTGAAGAACGCTTGGCTGCAGAGGCACCGGTTGGCGTTATTGCAGCGTGCGTAGACATCGGCGCAGTTGGCGAGCACGTTGAGGGCTTCACCGAGGTGGGCTCGAGTGCACGCAGGAAATGTCAGTGGTGGCCGTCAGACTGAAGGAAGCTCTGAGAGGAGAAAGCGTGATCGAAGCAGCCAAAGCTCTACCCGGGCTCATCAAGGACTGGAAGACCAACCGTGATCTGATCTACCAACATGTCGGATGCGTCGCCGGCTTCTTGACGATCGCCGCGTACATTCGCGAGCAACGCCCCAGTGAGGTTCTCGCTGACCTGTTCAACGTGGCCGGGGTGCCGAGTGCCGGGGACTGGCTCGAATCCAACCTCCCACCGTTCCTTGCTCAGCCAGATGCTCAGTCAAGTCACACCCTCATACAGGTGGCAGGTGTTGCCGTGCTTCTTATGCTCGTGATGCCGTTCTTCAACGCACGACGGAACGAGTCTCATGTCGATTTTCAGGCTGCAGGCCTGTTCGGTGCACGAGCAGGAGTACGACCTGGATTCTCCTGGTGATCGCTGTGCAGCTCGGATCATTGCAGTGGGGCATCGAGTGGTTGCGCTCCACGAGCTTGATTCTCGGGGCGATCGCGGCATTCGGTTTGGTCACCTTGCTCGTCGTGTATGCGGTTGCCCGGAAACTTTGGATGCACAACCTGCTTGCGCCTGTTGGACGTGGCCTTTGGTGGCTGATCGCCCGCGGCAGTGCTTGTTCTCACCATGGCCGTCTTCGCCTTAGTCTTCGTCGTCATCGGTCCAGCACTCGGCCTCGGCATGTGGCTGTTCTCCACCGAGTCAGATGCCCACTATGAAACCCAACGAAGAATCCCCTAGAGACGCACAGAAGAAGAATCCCCCACCCGCGCCATCCCCATCTCCTTGGGAAGTGCACCACCGGCGCGCCTTGACTGTGCTGCCGTCCCGTGTATTATGAACGTGTTCAGTGAACATGTTCAGGAGGTGCAAGTGGTCACTGCTAGGACTGAGGCACGTCAGACGACGCGCCGCGCCGTGCTGCAGGCCGCGGCCCGGCTGTTCGAGGAGCGTGGGTTCCTCGCGACGACCGTGCGCGACATCGCCCGAGAAGCCGATGTGAGTGTTGGGACCGTCATGGCAGCTGGCGACAAGGAAGCTCTACTTGTTGAACTCTTCGACGGCCTCATCGAGGAGCGCCAGCAGCTCGCTGACACGCAAGTCCTTGGTGGCACCGCCTGGTGCGGTGTGGACGCAGTCGCTGTGGTGGAGCCCTTCGTGGTGCTATTCGAAGAGCGTCGTGACCTTGCCCAGGCCTATGCCTCGGTTCTGGTGAGCGGACGGCATTCCTCTGTGGTTTTCACGGGCCTCGCGCGGCGGCTGATCGCTGTGTTCGAACAGCTTATGAACGCCTGCGGATGCTCAGGGCCGATGGGAGCCCCCGGGCGCGCCGAAGCGCTCCACGCGGCGTACATCGGAAGCCTGTTCATCTGGTCGGCAACCCCGGAAGGATCCGCATCGGAGTTCCTGGCTCAGCTTCGCGAGGTTTTCGCGGCGATCTGCCACCATGAGGGAGGCGACTCATGATCTTGCTGCCATCTTGGTGGGTGCCACCAGCACTTCTGGCCGCCGTCCTCCTTGTAGATGTCGCGCTGTCGGTCAGGCCGGTGCGATTCATTCGCGACTGTCTCCACAGTGTTCGCTTCCCCGAGGAGTGGTGGTGGGCTCTGCTCGTCGTCAAGACGCTTGCGGCAGCCGGGCTCATCGCGGGCATCTGGATCCCCGGGCTCGCCTTCGCAGCGAACAGCGGGGTGATCGCTTACCTCCTGTGCGCAGCAGCAGCCCACATCCGAGCAGGAGCGACAGGATCGGCTTTCAGGATCAACTGCTTGGGGATGCTGGCGCTATCCTGCGCCATCCTGGCGTTGAGCACCCTCTAGCTGTCTTGGTCGAAGACATTGGTTGACGGCATGCCAGACCTATCACGATTCACCCTCGTCTGAGTTCGATGCACCTTGCGACAGTGCCCAGATTGCAACACCAAGGACCAACACGACAGCCCCACAGCTCAGGGCAGCCACGTGTTGCGCGCTGGCGTAGTCAGCGGCCCTGTTGGGAGCTCCAGCGGCAACCAGGTCGGCTATCGTTTGGTCGGGAATGCGGCGCCGCACAAGGATGGTCAGCAGTGCTGAGTAGCAGGCCACCGACAGGGCTTCGGATCCGATGCGGGCGAAGTTCAGCAGCCCGGCAGCGCTGCCCGACGAGTGGCTCGGCACCCGGGCCAGGGCTTCTCCATCGACCACGCCGAGAGGAAGCCCGAACCCGAGCCCGATCAGCACTAGAGCTGGCACAACCGCCCACACGGAATTGCCCGGGGCGAGTGCCAGCATCGCGACCGAACCGGCCGTCAGGCAACCGATGGATGCGACCAGGACCGGACCGATGCCGATTTGATGGCGCTTCATGACTGAGACGGCGACGCTCGGAGACAGGATGACAGGAAGAGTCGCGACGAGCATCATCACTCCGGCCTGTCCTGCGTTCCAGCCATGGATCGCGCTGAATGCTGCGGGAAGGTAGGTCAGGAAGGTCACGAACCCCACCGAGGCTGTGATCGGAACTAGTGTCATCGCTGCGAACCCGCGGTTGGTCAGCAGACTGACGTTGAGCAGGCGGCGCGCTCCGTCGTGTTCAACCTGCACTGCGGGGATCCCTCTCGACATTGCTAACGACACGGCCAAGACGATGGCTGGCAGCCAGAATGCTGCGCGCCAGCCAAACGCCTGTGCAACCAGGCCGCACAGCGTTGGGCCGAGCCCCAGGCCTAGCCCGTTGATGGTGCCAAATAGTGCGAACGCCTTGGCCCGGGCGGAACCTTCCCAAGCCAGCGACAGGATCGACGTTGCGCTAGTCAGGACGGCAGCGGCGCCCGCTCCAGCCACGAGTCGGGCACCATCCAGCAGTAACAGCGTCGGTGCGAGGGCGCTGCCGATAGAGGCCAGCAGGACGATGATGACTCCAGCACGGAAGACCCGGTGGTGCCCGGCGCGGTCGGCGAACCCGCCCCACAGCAGGGTACAGAGGGCGAAGGCGACGTTGAAACCGTTGACGACCCACTGCAGCGGACCCGGACTGGATCCTAGGTCGGCCGCGATGCGCGGCAGTGCCACTGCTGTGCCGGCGATCGAGAGCGGGATCACAAGTTGCGCCGACAGGATTGCCGGCAGAGCCCAGCGTGTTGGTGTGGTCATGACACCCTTCCATAGGTACGATCAATGTCGAACCTAATATGCGGGATCAATTGGTACGATGTCAACCGAACCTATCGAAAGGTGGTGAGTGTCGTGCCGGACGAAGAAGGGCACCCCAGCGTCACCGAGATGAACCTGCCCGACGTACTGACGGCCCTCAACGATCCATTGCGGCGGCAAGTCGTCAACACACTCATCGCCGAGCCCGACGGGACCGAGCGCACCTGCGCGAGTTTTGACCTCGGAGTGTCGAAGTCGACCCTCACCCATCACTTTCGCGTGCTGCGTGAATCTGGTCTGGTGCGTCAGGTTGATCGAGGAAACTCCCGCAAAGTCTCCCTGCGCCGCGATGAACTCAACCTGCGTTTCCCGGGGCTGTTGGATCTGCTTGGCCGCGAGGAATCATCGAGGGCCGAGTAGGTCTTGCGTATCGGCGCATTCCGTCGGGCCGCCGCGCCGCGCCCGCGGCAACAGATCAGACGCCTGCGTCTTAGCCTCGACGACCTTGGCTCGGGTAATGCGCAGGGTTCGGTTGGCTTCGCTGACGCCGCGCTTGCGGGTCGGGATCGCGGTCGGTGGCTGCCTCAACACCGCCCTCAACATCCGCGCCCGCGCCGACCTCATCCTCGACGGCACGCTGAAGCCTGGCCCCAAAATCACCCTGTCCGACGGATCGGCAGCGGGCGTGGGTGACATGATCATCACCCGCCGCAACGACCGGCGGCTGCGGAACCGGCACGGTTGGGTCCGCAACGGCCAAACCTGGACCATCACCGCCGTGCGTGACGATGGATCGGTCACGATCCGCCCACCCGGTACCCGGTTCGGCAACAGCATCGTCCTGCCCGCAGACTATGTGGCTCAGCACGTCGACCTCGGCTACGCCGTCAACACCCACCGCGCCCAAGGCATCACCACCGACACCGCCCACGTCCTCGTCGAACCCACCACCACGCGCGAGAACCTGTACGTCGCCATGACCTGCGGACGGGAATCGAACCGGGCCTACGTCATCCTCGACCGTCCCGACGATCACGCCACCGCGCATCCGGGCGACAATCCCGACGCCACCGCCCGCACAGTCCTCTACGGAGTCCTCAAACACAGCGGTGCTGAACTGTCGGCGCACGAGACCATCACCGCCGAACAGGACCAGGGGGGCTCGATCGGCCAGCTCGCCGCAGAATACGAAACCATCGCCGCCGCAGCCCAACACGACCGTTGGACCACCCTGGCCCGCGGCTCCGGGCTCACCGACGAGCAAGGGCAAGCTGTTATCGACTCCGATGCCCTCGGCGCCCTGGTTGCGGAACTGCGCCGGGCCGAAGCCAACCACCACAACGCCGACACCCTCCTACCACGCCTCATCAAGGCTCGCGGGTTCGCCAACGCCGACGACATCGCCTCCGTCATCCACCACCGCCTCGCCCACGCCACCACCCGACCCGCAGGATCAGGCCGCACCCGCCAGGCCTCGCATCTCATCGCCGGGCTGATCCCCGAAGCCACCGGCCCCATGACCCCCGACATGCAGCAAGCCCTGACCGAACGCCGCCACCTCATCGAAACCCGAACCGAAGCCGTCCTCGACACAGCCCTCCACACCCACGAGCCATGGGTTACCGCACTCGGTCCGATATCCTCCAGTGGGCGGGTGCGGCAGCAATGGCGACGCCGCGCTGTGGTTGTGGCCGCTTACCGTGACCGCTACGCGATCACCGACGGGAGTCCACTCGGACAGGTGCCGCAGGCGACCGCGCAGAAGATCGATCGTGCCCGCGCAGTTGCCGCACTTCGCGCACTTACGGGCCCGCAGCACCGAGACCAGCAGCGGCCAGCTCAGAGCCTCGCCCGAAAACTCGAGTTTTGACCAGGCTAATCGCAGGACAGAGGAAGGGCCTCACATCACGGGATGCGAGGCCCTGCACGAAGAGGACGGTGCTCGGGCACCTACATCGACCGCGTCGGCTTATCCTTTGACGGCACCGGGCGGTGTGCGAACTCCGGCCCCAGCGCTGCTCGATCAGCGCCGCGGCCAGGCGCCCGGTTGATCAGATCCTCAACGTCTCTCCCGTCGGTGGCCCGGTGGGCGGTGCCGTTACGCAGCAGCATGTGCGGGCCGCTGCTGGTCACCGAGGTCACCGGTCCCGGGACCGCGCCGACGCTCCGGCCCAAACGCTGAGCCTCGACCGCCGTATGCAGCGCACCCGAACGTACGCCCGCCTCGACCACCACGGTGCTCCCAGACAGTGCCGCCATCAGCCGCCCGCGCGCCAGGAACCGCTGCCTCGTCGGCACCGACCCCGGCGGCACCTCACTGACCAGCAGACCAACATCCGCGATCCGATCAAGCAGTTCCCGGTGACCGGCCGGGTACGGGCGGTCCACCCCGTTAGCGAGCACCGCGATCGTGTCCCCACCCGACGCCAGCGCTGCCCGGTGAGCGGCGCCCTCGATCCCGTACGCTCCACCGGCCGCCACGACCCGCTCGCCGCGCGAGAGGTCGCCAGCAATCTGACTGGCGACATGCTCGCCATACGCCGTCGCCGCCCGAGCACCCGTGACCGTCACCAGATCCGCGGTCGGCCGGGCCAGGAACGACGTCGCACCGCGCGCCCACAGCACATACGGGGCGCGGTCGCCGAGATCGTTCAGTGCCGGGGGCCAGTGCGTATCGCCGGGAATCACCGTCGCGACGCCGGAATGCTCGATGCCGCGCATCCGCTCAGCCACGTCCTCGAGTCGGTGCTGCAACGCGAGGCGATCGCGCCAGACCTGGGCGTCCACGCGATTCAGCCCTGGCACAGCGCCGTCGCCTTCGAGCAGGCGGATTGTCTCGATTCCGCCTTCGCGGGCAAGGACGCGTCCGGTGATGGCGTCGTCGGGTTCGGACAAGATCGACAACAGTATCCGCGCGCGGCGCTCATCAGGTGCTAGGTCAGCGATACCAGCCATGACGTGGCCTCCTTCTCGGTCAGATGACGCCGAGAAGGTGCACAGCAGCACGCACGCGACAGGCCGTGGTCAGGCGGCCGCGGGCACAGAGAGGCGAGTCATGCGGCGCTCGTGCCATTCGACGGCGCGCGCCCGCAGTAGCAGGACGATGCTGACCGGGCCCATGATCGCGAACTTCATCGCGTTCCAGATGCACAGCACCACCAACACGTGCAGCCAGCCCGGTGCGCCGTCCTCGATCAGCACCGTCAGGAAGCTCGCGACGTACAGGTAGGGGAGTGACAGCAGCATCCCGGGCACGCCCCACTTCAGCCCACGCCGGGTGCGGATCAGGTCCAGCAGGATGTTGGTGGGCATGTAGCGGCGCAGGAAGTAGCGGGTGTAGACGCTGCCGATCCAGATCAGGCGGAACATGAGCACAGTCCTCTCCTCGTCTCCGGCGACAAGGAATCAAGAAGGACCGCTCCGGCCGAAGCCAGTTCGTCTTCCCACCGCATCCGGCGGTGGGCCACGCAGGTAGAGGCCGCCTACCGCCAACGATACCGCCGTCGGCGTTGCCTTGGAAGAGGTTCGGCGCACCATGGGTCTGCGTGGCTCCGTGCATCCGCTCAGCGAACGAGGTTCAATAGATGCAACAGGTGAGAGGTTCCCGACGGCGCCCAGCGAGATGATCGGGCTGGAACAGAGGGAGCACGCAATGCCCGAGAGTCGACACAGGTACCTCTACGAGCGCCTCGGCGACCACGACTTCCAGTAACTCGTCAGCGCACTGCTCGCGAACCAGTTTCCCGACTACATCCCGATGGCACTCCGGCAGGCCGATGGCGGCCGCGACGGCCTGCGCAGAGTCGACGCCTCGAAGGTCCTGATCTATCAGGTCAAGTGGTCGGTCAGCGGCAAGGAGAAGGACCCGGTCACCTGGCTCGATCAGGTCGTCAAGAACGAGGAAGCCAGTCTGAAGCGTCTGGCGGCACAGGGAGTCCGTCACTACACGCTGGTCACCAACGTCGGCAGCACGGCCAAGGAAGACTCGGGCACGTTCGATCGACTGGACAAGAAGCTCCAGACGTACGCGAAGGAGTTCGGCTACGAGCAGATGACCTGCATCTGGCGCGAGGCCCTGAACCCGTGGGTGGACAACGCGCCGACCGAGACGAAATGGGCCTACGCCGAGATGCTCGCCGGGTGGGACCTGGTCCGATACCTCGTCGCCGAACATGTCGGCGCCGGGAAGGATAAGGCGCATCGCCACCTGATCCGTAAGGTCGCCGCAACCCAGTGGGAAGACGACAAACGCGTCAAGTTCAGCCAGTCCGACGTGGACCGGGAGAAGGTCGTGGACCTCTTCGTCGACGTCACCGCCGATCGCGTCCACGCCGCAGCCAGCCGACACTCGCAAACACAGGCACTGAACACAGTGGGCGGTGCCGCCGCCTATCTTCTGCGCTCACCGGCTCCGTTCACACTCGTCCGCGGCGCACCGGGACAGGGCAAATCGACGCTGAGCCAGTACATCTGCCAGGCCCACCGCAGGTTGTTCATCCCCGAGGCCGACCGGTCTGATTCGCTACCCAAACTGGATCAACCACGTTTCCCCGTCAGACTGGACCTGAGCGACTATGCACTCTGGCTCGGTGGCAACAATGTGTGGGACCACTCCGAGGACCGCAGGCAACCGAAGGTCAAGTCACGCAAGGGCGAGCACGCGACCATCGAGTGCTTCCTCGCCGACCTGATGGCGCACGAGAGCGGCGGAATCACCACCGACGCGAAGACGGTGCAGGACATTTTCGAGCGAGTCCCCAGCCTCGTCGTGCTGGACGGGCTCGACGAAGTCGGCAGCAGCACCATGCGCGGCAGGATCGTTAGAGAGATCGACAAGTTCGTCAGTCGCGGGAAGGCATACACCGACCCGCCCAAGGTCGTCGTCATCACGCGCCCCAGCGCCGGTGAACTTCCCGAGCCGTCAACCAACCTGTTCGAGATCGTGACCCTTAACCAACTCACCGTCGACCAACGGGACACGTACCTGCGCAAATGGTGCGCGGTCCGGGGGATCAAGGGCAAGGACGGTCGCGCCTTGCGGAAGAGCTTTAAGGATAAGAGCCGCGAGCCCTACATCAACGAACTCGCCGGCAACCCGATGCAGCTCACGATCCTGCTGGATCTCCTCCACCAGCAGGGTGCTGCCACGCCGACCCAGCGTACGGATCTCTACGACAAGTACGTCGAGCTTCTCCTGGCCCGCGAAGCGAACAAGCATCCCAAGGCGGTGCGCGACCACAAGGAAGAACTACTTGAGATCATTCCATTCCTCGGCTGGTACCTCCACGCACACACCGAGGAATCACAGATCAACGGCCGTATGAGCGTGGACGAACTCAAGGAAGCAATGCGGCACTTCCAGCGCACCTATGGCAACCGCGAGTCGATCGTCGACCAGCTGTTCGAAGGAGCGAGCGATCGGCTGTGGGCGCTGACCAGCAAGGTTGACGGAACCTACGAGTTTGAGGTCCTCTCCCTACGGGAGTATTTCGCAGCCCGGTTCCTCTACCACAACGCAGGCGAGGACAACACGGACTTCGACAGTGCGACCGTGCTGCGCGAGCTGCTTCGGCGGCCGTACTGGCTCAACACCGCCAGGTTCTACGGCGGCAACGCCAAGGGCAACGGCATCTATACGCTCACCGCGGGGATCGAGCAAGAGCTGGCGCAGAGCACCTCATCCGCTTCCTACCTCGCCGCATGGGCCCTCCTCACCGATGGTGTGTTTCTGCGCCGCCCCCGCGAAGCGCGCAAGATCCTCACCGCACTCTGCTCCGACTTCGGGATCACGGTCCTACTTTCGGCGCTAGACCGTCGCGACATCATCTCGCTGCCCGAACTGCCCGACCTCCCGGACGAGGACGGGCCTGATCCCACCTGGGTGCGGCTCACTACCCTGGTCAGCAAGGACCCGGCCGATAGGGGCAACGCTCAGCGAGTACGCGCTCTGCGCGAACTGTTGAACCAGCGCAGCCAGTTCGGTGCGTGGTGGCATGCCCAACTCACCGCAGCCATCGGCACACCCGAGCAGAACGCATGGCTCAAGATCGGCGCTCAGTGCGAGGCCGGCGCAGGCCTCATTGCGTCGTTCGAGCACATGGACCTGTCCAATGGTGCCGCCGAGTTGGTCCTGAGCGCCGGTCTGGTCCCCCCGTCAGGAAGCTCACTCGAAGCAGCGCTTCTCGACGCAGTCCTAGAGGGGGAATGCCCCTGCGTGACATCGACGCGTTCCATGCCGGCGCAAGTCGCGGTCGCCCTGTCGCCGGGCGACTTCCTCACAAGTTCCAACACCGGGTTCGTCGGCGGTGACGAGAAGGCCAAGCGGCGCCGAAACGAGGCGATCAGCCAGCTCCGGCGGGCAGGCTCTGCGTACACCCAGATCGCCAAGCAGCGAGCCTTCAAGGCGGGCCAGAAGGGCAGTACATTCCCCTGGGCTGAGACGGCCGCTGCACTGCACGACCACGTCGGACGCCGCTGGCTCGTGTCCGAGATCGCGATCATCGGCGCCGCGTCACCCTTACCGCCTGCCTATGTGAAGAAGCCCGGTGCCGGGCCCTTCGGGGACACGAGCCACCCGTCCGAACTCCTCGCGCAAGTCCGCGCCAACAACCGCAACTCCCAATGGTGGCGGGAACAGCTCGATGCCCTTGACGACGACCTGGCCAGAGCCGAGTGGGTACTTGCTCTGTGGTGCGTAGCGTCCTCGCCTGCCGTGACAGAGCTGTGGTCATCACTGGAGTCCGTGCTCAGTCAGCTCCCTGCGTCACGTCGCGGCACGGTCCTCCGAGCCGCCGAACAGATCGCTCGTTACGGTTGGCTGAAGGACCGGCCAGTCACAGCGGCCACGGACAATCCGGAGCTGGCTGCTCTGAACCAACTCCGAACCTGGGCACCGTCGACAACAGGGCGAGATGGTGTAGCGCCCGCGTCGCGCGACAGTCCGGAGTCTGTGCCCTCGCTGCTCAGCGTGGCCCGGGATGGGAAGTGGCTGAAAGTCGACGCAAAGCCCGTGTACCGATAGAAACGGCGTTCGCGGCCGGCGTTCCGGTGACCTCGCGTCGGCGGACCTCAGGAGTACGGAATCGTCCACGAGCGCTCCAGTTCAAGTACCATGATGACGGCATCAGTTCAGAGCCACGATGACCGCCTGGTCCGGGGCTGGGAGAGCTGGAGCAGGGCAACCGGCACTCGGACGACAGGCAGGCATCGACGGACATGGCATTCCTAGGCAAGACCAAGCGGACGGCTCAAGAGTTCCCGTCGCCGGAGGAGCTGTACCTCAGCGGAACTCTGCCACGGACCACGGCCGCTGTTGACTCGCTCTGGTTGCATCAAGGCGACGTCATTCGTGCTTACGCGGAGGGCCACCAAGACACCCCAGATCTCGCGCTGGAACTGCCGACGGGTACAGGCAAGACGCTACCCGGCTTGCTCATCGCGGAGTGGGTACGGCGGAAGACCGCGGGGCCAGTCATCTACGCGACTCCGACCAAGCAGCTCGCGCGTCAGGTGGCGGCGACGGCTGAGCGCGAGGGCGTTCCGGTCTCCAACCTGACCGGTAGCGCCAAGCACTGGGATCCCGCGGATGAGGCATCGGTCGAGGGCGGCGAGGCGATCGGGCTCACGACCTACAGTGCCGTCTTCAACAGCAGCCCAAAGCTGCCCGAGCCCCGACTCCTGGTTTTCGATGACGCTCATGCTGGTGAGCAGTTCGTCGGAAACGAGTACGGCATTAGCATCCGTCGCTACGACGACGAGGATGCCTACCTCGAGGTATTGGAAGCGCTGAAGCCGTTCCTGTCTGGTCTCCTCATCCAGCGCCTGGAAGGCGAGCCCGATCCAGGCGCGCACCACCAGGTGCGCCTCATCCTGCCCGCGGTCGATCAGACGGCACTGACCAAGATCGACGCGGCACTGGCCGGTCTCACCAAGCCTCACTCGTACAAGTTCGCCATGATCCGGTCAGGCCTGGCAGCCTGCTGTGTCTACCTGTCCTACGGCGGCATCCAGATCCGCCCGATGATCCCGCCGACCTACGAGAACCATATCTTCGCTCGGGCCAAGCAGCGCATCTACCTGTCAGCGACCCTCGGCTCGGGCGGCGAACTCGAACGCGCCTTCGGCCGGCGGGAGATCGTGAGAATGCCGCTTCCGACCAAGACACCTCCGCGCTCTGGTCGTCGGCTGTTTGTCTTCCCGGACCTGGTGAAGGGTGGGGATGCGATCGGACTTACCAAGCAGATCATCGGTCTCACCGACAAGGCGCTCGTGCTGAGTCAGGAAACTATCGCGAACGCCGAGGCAGCAGCCACGGCCCTGGCTGGTGATGGCGTGCCGGTTATGGGGCGAGATCACCTGGAACAGCACGGCTTGGAGTCCTTCGCCGCGGCGCCAACTGGGGTGCTGGGCCTGGCCAACCGCTACGACGGGCTCGACCTGCCGGGTAACGCTTGCCGGATCGTTGTCCTCGATGGCAAACCGGATGCCGTCGGGCTGCAGGAGCGGTTCCTGAGCGAGCGAGCGGAAGCCAATGCCGCTCTCGCCGAGCGCCTTCGCACCCGCATCGTGCAGGGCGCCGGCCGCTGCACTCGTGGTCCGAACGACTACGCCGTGGTAGTCGTGCTCGGTTCGGACATCATGAAGTACTTCTCTCGGCCCGAGAACCTCAGAGCACTCGAACCGGAGTTGCAGGCCGAGGTCGAGTTCGGTTGGCAGAACAGTAGGGGCGTCGCCCCTGACGAGCTGATAGAGAACGTCGAGATGTTCCTTGAACATGGGGCCGACTGGCGTGAGCAAGGTGAGCCAGCGGTGGCCGAATTCCGACAGGACGCCGTCAAGGTTGAGCCACCAGGAACCGACGCTCTCGGCAAGGCTGCTGCGCTGGAGGTTGAGGCGTGGCAGCTGGCCTTCGGCGGCGACTGGATTGGCGCTAGCGAGAAGCTCCAGGAAGCGGTACCGCACGTCGGCTCAGCGGCCACACGGGGCTATCGCGGCCTATTGCTGTATCTCGCCGGTGTGTGGTTGCACCTTGGTGCCCAAGACGAGACCCAGCGGTCACGTTCCCGGCAGCTTGTTCGAGACGCCGCGCTCGCCGCCAATCGCAGCACCTGGCTCAAGGAGATGCGGGAGCTTCCTTACGCCGAAAGCGTCCCGCTCGTTCCTGAGGACATCGTGGCTGTGAATCACGTCGTCGCCCGCCTGCGCGGCCAACTCAAGCCAAAGCAGATCAACGCTGCCCTCACCGAGATGCAGGAGGGTCTCGCCCAGGATGAGGCGACCCAATACGAACGCGGCCTGACGATTCTGGGATCGTTCCTCGGAGCCGAGGCTTCCAAGCCAAAGGGCCAAGGCCGCTGCGACTCTGCCTGGGTATGGGGCACCGCAATCTGGATGACTATTGAAGCCAAGTCCGAGGAACACGACGATGGCCTGCTACCGCTCAAGGACATTCGCCAGGCCAACACTCAGCTCGCCCAACTGGCGGCGGATCGAGGGATGGATCATCCGCCAGCGGGCAGCCCAGCAATCATCGTGTCGGACAAGTTGTCGGTAGATCCCCAGCACTCTCAGGCAGCAAACCCAAACGTCTACCTGGCCTCTACCGCAGTCGCGAAGGAGATCGCCAGCGATGCCGCAGTCGTCTGGGCGGACCTGCTGACGACTGCAGTCGGAATCGCATCGGAGCAGGCCCAGAAGCTACACGTCAGGTCAGTCATGACCGAGAATGGCTGCCTGCCAAGTCAGGTCATCGATCGGCTCACCCAGAACCGGATTAGGCCCGGCGATTGATCCGACGGCCATGAAAGTCCCGCGTAGCGCGCTCGGCGATGTTGCCTTGGCGCACGCTTGTTCCTCCGAGCCTGAGCTCTTGTCAGGCACAGTCTGTCGCATATGACGCCGATGAGGCCTGGTGCCACCCTCAGAACGGCGGTTCATCACTCCGCGACCACGGGTTCGGGGGTGGAGTCGGTAGTGCTCCTTCGGGCAGGGGCAGGCTGGTGACGACGTATAGGTTCAAAATGTCATCGCGGTCCATGAACATGATCTGACTGCGCTTGGTGGCGTCGAGGGCGTTGCCGAGCCAGTTGCGGGCCGCCTTTGTGATCTCGCCACCCGCAACGATGAACGCGTGGTCGACCAGTACCCGGCGGTTGGTCTCGGGATCGAAGATCTCGTGTGCCAGCATCATGAGCGCCTGGTTGTGAATCTCTGCCATGTTGGCGTTGCCAGCCTTGGTGGCGCCTGAGGCGTCGAGCTTGCCCTTCTTCGCCTGAAGACCAAAGTAGAGAATGTGCTGCGTCGGCAAGGTGTAGCGCATCCAGATGTCCTTGCCGTACTCCAGCGCCTTGTCCTTGTGCCCGGCCGCCGTGATGCGGTGGTACCCGAGCTGCCGGAACAGCGGAAGCAGCACCTCCTCAATGAGGTCGTCCTCACTGCAGTGGTCGAGGTAGCTGGCCAAAAGGTGCCGGCGTTCCTGCTCGGCTTTGCTGAACGGCCGGTGGGGGTTAGCTGCAAGCAGCGTGATGGTCTGGGTGCCGACGTGGCGGAGATAGCAGTGATTGTCCTCGCCGTAGAAGGCCTCGAAACCTTCCCGGCCGAGGACCTCGTTGAGTTGGGCCAGCGCCCGCGAGCGGTCAGGTCCTTCGTTATGCCGATCGGACGGGCTCATCAGCTGATCGATCAGTCGGCAGAAGATCTCCGGCGGGCGGGTGGGACCATCATGAGGCTCAGCCAGCATCTGCTCTAGCACGTCAGCCACCCAGCGATGGCGAGTTGAGCCGTCGTGCTGGTACTCCGTGTCGAGTTCCTGGAAGAACTCCGTGATGTACATGCTGGAGCGATACGGAAAGTACTTCGCCTCGTCCTCGTTCTCGGCGTCGTCACGACCTACATTGCCCACCACGAGGGCACCGAGGGCTTCGAGGTTGCGGCGCTTGAACTTCACGGGTTCATTGTCGCAAGCGGTGCCGACAAACGTCCAGACTCCATGACGACTCCGTCACGCCTGCGCGCCGAGCGCCCGTGCGCGGGTCTTCATCGCTCACGACCGTGCGGGTCACGCAGAGTCACTCCTGAGGCGATCAAGTGGTTCCGGATCGTGCCAGCTGAGAAACCCAGGCGCCGACCAACGCGTTCGAGCGACTCCCCGTTCTGGTAGCGCCGAGCCATCTCTTGAACCTCGGCCGGAGAAGGAGCAGCCCGGCGGATGCGGACGCCGCGCTCCCGGAGCAGCGATGTCAGCCGGTGACGGCTAAGACCGACATCGTTCGCGATGGCGCGGAGGGTCTCGCCAGCGTGGTACCGCCCTTCCACGGTGTCGAGCGACTCGTCGCTGATGGTGCGGTGCACGCTGACCGGTGCTAGCCCACGTTGAGTAGGTCGCGCTGCGCGAGCGCGGATCGTTCGGTGCAGCGACCCCATGCGAACAAGCGGCGGTGCATGTTTCGACAATCCTCCCGCTAGGTCCACGTAAGATGAGAGAATCGAAACTTGCCCCGCCTGATGGCGGGGCAAGTTTGTTTCTGTGGTGACGTGCGTCGGTGCATCGATGATGGTGTGGGCGGGAACACTGGCGGTGGTCTGCTCGGGGTGTAGGTCGCGTTCTCTTCGTCGTCGATGGCGATCCGGGTGAACAGGGCGCGGTTGAGGATGCGCCGTTCGGCTTCGAGCTTGTCACGCTGGGCGGTCAGGAGCTTGCGTTCGGTCTCGGCTTCGGCGCGTTCGGCGAGGATCGCTGAGCGGGTGCAGTTGGTGGTTTTGCGGCGTCATCCGGAGCAGGTGAAGTACTCGTAGCGGTCCCCGGGCTTGTCGCGGAGCGTTCGATCATGAGCTTGGCTCCGCAGGCGTAGTACAAGGTGCCTTTGAGGCTGTGGTCGTACTTCTGGGGTCGTTCGCCGCGGGCGTTATTGGCGTCGACGTTGGTTTGGACGCGCAGCCAGGTTTCGGCGTCGACGGGGGGCTCGGGTGAGTGCGGTGGGGTCACATCTGATGAGGCCGGTGATGAGCTGGAGGCAGAAGGACAGCAGCATCACGAACATCGCGATGCCGAACAGCAGGCTGTACGTCACTGGTGATGTCGACCAGGATGATGGCGTCGAAAACGTTCCACACCGACTCGAACAACCAGCCCGCGGCCGAACCCATGGCATGGGGCAGCCAGTCGAACGGGGCCGACACCAGTGAGGCGGCAGCCTCGCCAGCGGTTTCGCAGATACCTGAGATGACGGTCAGATCGCAGATCACCACCGCATTCGCTCCTCACACACGTGGGTTGGTAGGTAGGGGTTAGACGAACTGGTCGACGTTCCAGAAGAAGTTGATCAGCGTGATCGCGACACTGCAGATGATCGCTGCCCCACATCAGACCAGGACACCGACCTTGCCGCGGCCGGCCAGATGCGGGTTGGGGAGCTCGCGCTGACCCCCCCACACTATGTTGCGCAGTTGAGCGATCCCCGGCAGATCATCATTCGGCATGATGTCCACCTCCATCGGCAGTGTGGGCAGGACAGAAGTCATCAGATCAAGCACAGCAAGCTCCCCGAGGACAGAAAGACGAAAGGGAGCCTGCCCCGGGATGTGGCCAGGAGGGCAGACAACCAAGAGAGGTCTGCCTGTCAGGTGCGCTGCTAGCCCCGAAGAGTTTCGAAGGAGAGACTCAGGATCGGTGAGTCATGTCATCATGGTGGTGTCAAGGGTTCGAGGAGGTATCTATGACGAGCCATAGCACCAGGTGTGCAGACGCAGTTCGAACGACGCCTGAACAGTGCAGATGCATGTGTAAGGGAGCCTTCCACGGAGGCCCCCACAGCGAACGCGCACGGGCGTTACTGTGGCCCAGCGCCGAGCGTCAGAAGTACTCGCAAGCGCAAGTCAGAACGGCCAAGAGGAAAGCCAAAGATACTCTGGATGTCGCCAAGGCGAATTTAAAAGCGAAATCAGCAGCTGATGAGGCCTGCACTGACTTCCTCGTCACTCATATTGTCAATGAGATCGTATTCAAGGAACCCATATCAGCGCAGAAGGATGTTGGCGACGCGGTAGCAAAACTTATCAGTCTCTTTGTGGCAGGTGTCCTTGAGGAAGGCCTCAGCAAGAACAACTCGGCGCGCCTAGTAGCCGTGATCAACGTCGAACACGTTCTGTGTAACCTCTGTGTGGAGATCATCAAGTGCGCCGACGAACTCAGTCAGATGGTAGATGAAGCGCTCAACGAGCTTGCTCAAGCTGCCGCAAAAAGGGTGGTTGCTGCGGTTGCTGGAAATGTTTCTCTTGAGAAACCGCTAGTGACGGCATTGACGGCGATACTCAAGCGCGTTTTCCAATCGATGTTCCCGTACGCAATCGAACCAGAAAAAATACAGTTCCTTCGGTTTCTAGGGGTGGTGTCCTGCCCCAATATTGCTGCGCACCGGGACGTCGAAATCCACTGCCTCAAACCCCTCGGGAAAGACTGGGCGACCGACGCCCTCAAACAGTGGGTTGCCGACGGCTTCCCGAACAACGCTGCGATTCTCGGGAGAGCTAAGCCCCGAAAGAAGAATTAGTTACCCCGACACCTAGACAGAAGGTCAGAGCTGATCACTGGAACCCGCGAGAACGTCACCGTCCTTAACGTCCGCGCCCGCGCCGACCTCATCCGGCTCTTCACAATCGAGGGTGTAGTCGGGGTTTGAATCCGCCGACCTCGAGGAG